>NZ_JBSGBG010000056.1:0-49847 GCF_053601135.1 Actinosynnema sp. NPDC004786
AACATCAGCACCGTCGCGCCCACGCTGTTCTACTTCGCCCCGAAGAACATCTGGGTGCTGGCCTACCAGTGGGGCGGGACCGCGTTCAGCTACCGCACCTCGACCGACCCGACCAACCCCAACGGCTGGTCGGCCCAGCAGGTGCTCTCCACCGCCAGCATCACCGGCTCCGGCACCGGCCCGATCGACCAGACCATCATCGGCGACAGCCAGAACATGTACCTGTTCTTCGCCGGCGACAACGGCAAGATCTACCGCCAGGTCATGCCGATCGGGAACTTCCCCGGCAGCTTCGGCTCCTCCTACACCACGATCATGAGCGACTCGACCAACAACCTGTTCGAGGCGGTCGAGGTCTACAAGGTCAAGGACCGCACCCAGTACCTCATGATCGTCGAGGCGATCGGCGCCAACGGCCGCTACTTCCGCTCGTTCACGTCCACCAGCCTCGGCGGCTCCTGGACCCCGCAGGCCGCGACGGAGAGCAACCCGTTCGCCGGCAAGGCCAACAGCGGGGCCACCTGGACCAACGACATCAGCCACGGTGACCTGATCCGCAGCAACCCCGACCAGACCAAGACCATCGACCCCTGCAACCTCCAACTGCTCTACCAGGGCCGCAGCCCCAACTCCGGCGGCGACTACGGCCTGCTGCCCTACCGCCCCGGCCTGCTCACGCTCCAGCGCTGACCAGCCGACACAGGGCCACCCGAACCGGGCCGGCACTCCCACCCCGCGGTGGGGGTGCCGGCCCGTTCGTCTCGTCGGGCGGGCGGTGGTCGTTCCGGCGCGGGAAAGTCGTCCGCCTGCCGGTGGTCGGTGGCGATCCGGCGCGGTCAGCGGGTCGCCGACGCCGGTTCGGTCAGAGCGCCGTCACAGGGCCTGCTCGGTCCTGCCGGCCGAGGTGCTGGTCGAGGCGCCGCCGAGTCGGCGGGCGGTGTTGACCAGACCTTCCATGCTGAACGCCTGCGGGGTGTTGCCCATGTGGCGACCGGTGGCCGGGTCGTACTCCTCGCTGAGCAGGCCGACGTCGTTGCGCAGGCCGAGCAGCCGTTCGAACAGCTCCCGGGCCTCGTCGGCGCGGCCGGTGCCGTGCAGCGCGTCGACCAGCCAGAACGTGCAGGCCAGGAACGCGCCTTCGGTGCCCGGCAGGCCGTCGACGCCACCGTCGGCGTCGGTGCGGTAGCGCAGCACGAACCCGTCCTCGCACAACTCGCGCCGCACCGCGTCCACCGTGCCCCGCACGCGCGGGTCGTCCCAGGGCAGGAACCCGACCCTCGGGATCAGCAGGAGCGAGGCGTCCAGCCCTTCCGAGCCGTAGAACTGGGTGAACGTGCCCCGTTCGGCGTCGAAGCCCTGCTCGCACACGTCGGCGTGGATGCGGTCGCGCACCTGCCGCCACCGGTCGACCGGGCCGTCCAACCCGTGGTTCTCCACGGTGTGCACCGCCCGGTCGAGCCCTGCCCAGGCCATGACCTTGGAGTGCACGAAGTGCCGGCGCGGACCGCGCACCTCCCACAGCCCGTTGTCCGGGTCGTCCCAGTGGCCCTCCAGGTAGTCCAGCAGCGCCCGCTGGAGGTCCCAGGCGGTGTCGCTGGTGTGCAGCCCGGCCTCGCGGGCCAGGTGCAGACCGTCGAGGACCTCGCCCCACACGTCGAGCTGGAACTGGTCGGCCGCGGCGTTGCCGACCCGGACGGGTGACGCGCCCTCGTAACCGGACAGCCACGGCACGGTCTGCTCGGGCAGCCGCCGGCGGCCGTCGATGCCGTACATGATCTGCAGCTTCGCCGGGTCGCCCGCCACCGCCCGCACCAGCCACTCGCGCCAGGCGCGGGCCTCGGCCACGAAACCCGTGCCCAGCAACGCCTGGAGGGTGAACGTGGCGTCGCGCAGCCAGCAGTAGCGGTAGTCCCAGTTGCGCGGGCCGCCCCACTGCTCCGGCAGCGACGTGGTCGCGGCGGCCACGATGCCCCCGGTGGGCGCGTAGGTCAGGGCCTTGAGCGTGACCAGGGCCCGGCGGACCGCCTCCGACCAGGGGCCGTTGTAGGTGCAGCGGCCGATCCAGCCCCTCCAGAAGTCCTCGGTGTCCAGGACGGCCTGCTCGGGGTCGACCGCGTGCGGGCGCGGCAGGTGGGAGGCGGTGTGGGTGAGCACGAACGGCACCCGCTGCCCCGCCCGCACCTCGAACTCCGCGGTGGTGGTCAGGTCGTGCCCGTGCACCGGCACGCCGGCCTCCAGCCACACCGAGTCGGGCCCGGCGACCGCGGCCAGCGCGCCGTCGTGGTGGCGCACCCACGGCACGACGCCGCCGTAGTCGAACCGCAGCCGCAGGTCCATGCGCATCGGCACGCTGCCCGACACGCCTTCCACCACCCGCACCAGGTCGGCGGCCTCACCGCGCGGCGGCATGCAGTCGATCACCCGCACCGTGCCGTCCGGTGTGTCCCACTCCGACTCCAGCACCAGCGAGTCGCCCCGGTAGCGGCGGCGGGTGGCCGGGCCGCCGGTCGCCGGGGCGAGCAGCCAGCGGCCCGCGCTCTCGTCGTGCAGCAGCGCGGCGAAGCAGGCCGGCGAGTCGAACGCGGGCAGGCACAGCCAGTCCACGCTGCCGTCCCGGCCCACCAGCGCGGCGGTCTGCAGATCACCCAGCAGGGCGTAGTCCTCGATCGGTGACGGCACCGCTCATCGACCGCCTTCCAGCTCGACGACCACCTTCACGTCCTCCGGCCCGGCCTCGAAGGCCTCGGCGAAGGCGTCCAGCGGCACGCGCCTGGTGATCAGGCCGTCCAGCCAGTCCCGGTCCGCCGCCGCCAACGCTTCCGCCGCCTGCCGGTAGTGGCGCAGGTTGGCGTTGACCGAACCGACGACGGCGTTGTTCTCCAGCACCATCTCGCGGTTCACGCCACCCGCGTCGATCTCGGACTTCCGGCCGGGTTCCGACACGCCCGTGAGGCAGATGACGCCGTACGGGGAGGTGTTGCGCATGGCGGCGAACACCAGGGAGCCCACACCGGTCGCCTCGATCACCACGTCCGGCTGCAACTTCCCGGCCACCTCCTCGACGTCGCCGTGGTGGTAGGTCGCGCCCAGCTGCTCGACCAACGCCGGTTTCGGCCCGTCGGCGACCCGGTCCAGCACGTGCACCTCCAACCCCTGCTGGACCCCGATCATCGCCGCCAGCAGCCCGATCGGCCCCGCGCCCGTCACCAGCGCCCGCTCCGGCTCGAACCAGGCGCGCTCCCCCACCCGCCGCACCTGCTCCCACGCCTTGGCCACCACCGAGGTCGGCTCCATCAGCACCCCGACCCGTTCCAGCGCCGGGTCGAGCGCGACCGCGTAGTCGGCCTCCACGCACCACAGCCCGGCGCCGTACCCGTCCAGCTCCTTGATGCCGCGCTCGGTGTAGCGGCCGTTGCGGCAGTTGTCGAACTCGCCCCGCGCGCACGCCCCGCACGGCACCGGGTCCGGCCGCCGCACCACCCCCACCACGAGGTCGCCGGCGGAGAATCCGCTGCCCTCCGGGGCGCTCCTCACGCGGCCCAGCGACTCGTGCCCGAGGACCAGCCGGTCGCGTCCCGGCGGCGCCCACCCGTACTCCCCGTCGGCGATCTCCCGGTCCGTCCCGCACACCCCCACGACCAAGCCCTCGACCACCAACTCGCCCGGTCGTGGTTCGGGGTCCGGGAGCTCGGTCAACTGCAACGACCCGGCGGCGCCGGGCACGACGGTGAGTGCGCGCATGGTCGGGGACTACCCGTCGGCCCCGCACCCATGCCTCCGGGAGATCCGCGCGAGCCGGGCCGGGGCGGTCGGCCCTCACGGGGTGCGCACCGCGGCGGTCACGTCGTCGTGCCGCGGTGGCGTCGGTAGTGGCGGGCGGAGCGGGCGCGGTTGCCGCAGCCCGCCGAGCACCACTCCCGGCGGGGGTGGTCCTTGAGGAAGTACAGGACGCAGCCCGGTCCGAGGCAGGCGCGGAGTCGGTGACGGCCGTCCCCGCCGAAGAGGGCGATCGCGTCCTCGGCGATGGCCGAGACGACCGCGGCGACGGCCCGTCCCGCGGTGCGGGTGTGCCGTGAGGGCTCGGGTGTCCAGGACAGGGCGGACCAGCGGGGTGTGTCGGCGGCCGTCTCGTTGAGGACGCTCACGGCCGCGTGGAGCCCGTGCGGGTCGGCGGCCGCCGGGCGCGGGTCCTCGGTGACCTCGGCGGCCAGCCTGCGCAGCGCGTCCCGCAGGGCGACCAGGCGGTCGTGGTCGGCGGCGGTGGGTTCGCCCGGGGCGCTCGGGTGGTCCGTCCGGTGGTGGACGGCGTGCAGCCACGCCGTGACGCCGTCGCGATCGCGCAGCGCGTCGTGCACGCCGTCCCGGTCGGCGAAGAGGGTGTTCATCAGCTCGACCGGCAGCGGCTCACCCAGCAGCGGCGCATCGGTGCCCATGCCGTCGAGGCTAGCGCACTTCTAACGGTTGCCGTGGCCCTCATCCGTTGACACGAGCACGCGCCCGTGCCAGAGTTCTAACGGTTGCATACACAGCTAACCGTCAGAACCGAAGGGGTGGCGCGGCATGTCCGGTTTCCACGCGGGAGAGCTGGCCGTGCAGCGGCGGGCGGGCGTCTCCCAGGACGCGGCACGGCTCTCGGCCATGGTCGCCCCGGCCTCGCTCGGCGCGGGCATGGCGCGGTTCCTGGCCGAACGGACCTTCGCCGCGATCACCGCGCGCGACGGCGCCGGCGCGCTGTGGACCTCCCCGCTCACCGGCCCGCCGGGGTTCCTGCACGTCGACTCGGCGACCACCGTCACGGCGCGGACGTCGCCGGCCGAGGGCGACCCCCTCCACGACCTGCCGGCGGACCAGCCGGTCGGCCTCATCGCGGTCGAGTTCGCGATCCGCCGCCGCCTGCGCCTCAACGGCACGCTGTCCCGCGCCGGGCACGAAGGGCTGCGCGTGGAGGTGGAGCAGGCGTTCGGCAACTGCCCCCAGTACATCCAGGCCCGCCGCCTCCGCGACGCCGCCGCCACGACCCCGGCCGCCGCGCCGGTCCGACGCGGGACGGAACTCACGCCCGACGACGTCGCCCTGATCCGCCGTGCCGACACCTTCTTCGTCGGCACCACCCACCCCACCCGCGGCAACGACGCCTCGCACCGGGGCGGGGCGCCCGGCTTCGTGCGGGTCGAGGACGGCGGGCTGTGGTGGCCCGACTACCCGGGCAACAACATGTTCACCACCCTCGGCAACATCCACGCCGACCCCGAGACCGCGCTGCTGTTCTGCGACTTCGCCACCGGCCGCACCCTGCACCTGTCCGGTCGGGCCGAGGTCGGGTGGACCGATCCCGGAGCCCCCGGCGACGACGACCGGACCGGGCGCCGCGTCCGCTTCACCCCGGGGCACGTGGTCGCCGGCCGGCTGCTGCCGCTGCGCGCCGACTCCGTGTCGCCGTCCCCGCACAACCCGCCGCTCGCCGGCCGGTGACGGCTGGACCTCCGTCAGCGCGAGGACGTCCGACGCCACCACTTGTCGGCTTCCACCACGCCGTAGGCGACCACGGCCAGCGCCACCACGGCCGCCCAGTCGCGCCACCCGATCGGCGCGGTGTGGAAGAGGGCGTTCATCGCCGGCAGGTAGGTGAACACCAACTGGAGGCCGACGGTGAGGGCGACGCCGACCAGCAGCCACGGGTTGCGCCGGAGACCCACGTGCGGGCGGAGGTCGCGCAGCGACCGGCAGTTGAACAGGTAGGCGACCTGGGCCGCCACGAACACGTTGACCGCGACGGTGCGCGCCTCGTTCAAGGTGCCGCCGTGCAGGTGGAAGGCCGCGAACGACCCCGCCAGCAGCACGGCCGACACGAGCACGATGCGCTGCACCAGCGCCCCGGTCAGCAGGGGCAGCGACGGCGGCAGCGGCGGGCGGCGCATGACGTTCGGCTCGCGCGGCTCGAAGGCCAGGGTCAGGCCGAGCGCCACGGCGGTGGTCATGTTGATCCAGAGGATCTGCACGGGCAGGATCGGCAACGCCGTGCCGAGCAGGATCGCGGTGAGGATGACCAGGCCCTCGGCCATGTTCGTCGGCAGCGTCCAGATGATGAACTTGCGCAGGTTGTCGAAGACCGCGCGCCCCTCCTCCACCGCGGCGCGGATGGAGGAGAAGTTGTCGTCGGTGAGCACCATGTCGGCCGCCTGCTTGGCGACCTCCGTGCCGCCGCGGCCCATCGCGACGCCGATGTCGGCCCGCCGCAGCGCGGGCGCGTCGTTGACGCCGTCACCGGTCATGGCGACCACGTGCCCGGCCGCCTGGATCCGCTTCACCAGCCTCAGCTTCTCCTCGGGCGAGACGCGGGCGTGCACGGCGTCGTCGGGCAGGGAGAAGTGGGCGGCGATGGCGCGGGCGGTGCCGAGGTGGTCGCCGGTGATCATGCGGACCTCGATGCCCGCCTCCCGGCACGCGCGGACCGCTTCGACGGCCTCGGGCCGGGGCGGGTCGTGCATGGCCTGGAACCCGAGCGGCACGGCGCCGTGCAGGGCCTCCTCGGTCAACGGCACGTCCTCGGGCACGTGCGCCCGCGCGAACGCGAGCACGCGCAGGCCGCGACCGGCCAGCTCGTCGGCGGTCGCGTGGTCGGTGTCGCCGGTGAACCCGGCGATCCGCTCCACCGCGCCCTTGAGGTAGACGACGCCGCCGGTGTGGCGGGTGGCCATGAACCGGCGGGGTGAGGTGAACGGCAGTTCGTCCACGCGCGCGGGCACGTCGTCGGAGGTCAGGCCCGCTTTGCGGGCGGAGACGACGAGCGCGGCCTCGGTGGGGTCGCCGACGGCGGTCCACCGGCCGTCCTGGCGGACCACGTCGGCGTCGTTGCACGCCAGCCCGGCGAGCAGCACCTCGCGCACGGCGTCCGGCGGCGGGGCGTGATCGCCCAGCGGCGAGTAGCCGATGCCCTCGACCTCCCACCGGTGGCCGTCGGCGACGACCTGGCGGACGGTCATGGCGTTGGCGGTGAGGGTGCCGGTCTTGTCGGTGCAGATGACGGTCGTGCTGCCCAGGGTCTCCACGGCGGGCAGCCGGCGGATGACGGCGTTGCGGCGCGCCATGCGGGCGACGCCGATGGCCAGCGTCACCGTCACCGCGGCGGGCAGCCCTTCGGGGATCGCGCCCACGGCCAGCGCGACGGCGGCGGTCACCATGTCGGGCAGCGGCTCGCCGCGCAGCACCCCGATCACGACGGCGACCACGGCCAAGCCGAGGATGACGACGGTGAGCAGCTTGCCGAAGCGCGCCAGCTTGCGGGTGAGCGGCGTCTGCACGGTCGTGGTGGCGCCCACGAGCCGGTGCACCTGCCCGATCTCGGTGTCCGCGCCGGTGGCGACCACCACTCCACGCCCGCCGCCGGTCGTGACCAGCGTGCCGGAGTAGGCCATGTCGGTGCGGTCGGCCAACGCGGTGTCGTGCGGCACGGGCAGCGGGTCCTTGGCCGACGGCCGCGACTCGCCGGTCAGCGCCGACTCGTCCACGCGCAGCTCGCGCGTGCCCACGAGCCGCAGGTCGGCGGGCACCTGGTCGCCTTCCTCCAGCACGACCAGGTCACCGGGCACCAGCTCGTCGGACGCGATCCGCACCGCGGTCCCGTCGCGGATCACGGTCGCCTCGGTGCGGACCATGGCCTCCAGGGCGTCGAGGGCGCGTTCGGCGCGCACCTCCTGGAGGTAGCCGACGACGGCGTTGACCAGGACCACGCCCAGCACCACGGAGGCGTCCACCGCCTCGCCCAGCGCGGCGGTCAGCGCCGCCGCGCCGAGCAGCACGTAGATCAGCGGGTTGTGGAACTGGCCGAGCATCCGCCGCAGGCGCCCTGGGCCGCGCCGCTCGGGCAGCCGGTTGGGGCCCAGCGAGGCCAGCCGCTCGGCCGCCGCCGTGCCGGGCAGGCCGGTGTCGGCGTCGGTCTCGGCGAGCCGCACCACCTCGGGCACGGGCAGGCCGTGCGGCGTGGCATCGCGTTCAGCCGTCGCCGACGGCATCCCGCACCTCCGGGAGGACGACATCGACCACACCGGGGACCGCCGCCGCGACGTGCCGGTCGCGCTCGTGGCCGCGCTCGTGGTCGTGGTCGTGGTCGCGCTCGTGGTCGTGGTCGCGCTCGTGGTCGTGGTCGCGCTCGTGGTCGCGCTCGTGGTCGCGCTCGTGGTCGCGCTCGTGGTCGTGGTCGTGGTCGTCCAGGATCGACACCCGACGGTCCACCACGCACGCGCCGCGCACCCCGTGCGCCGGCCCCGTGAGGTCCGTGCCGGGGGTGGCGGTGACCGCGCCCGTCACGTCGGCGAGCGCCCTGCGCGGGGTGGCACGCGCCGGCTGCCCGTGCGGGAGCGTGCGCGGGTCGACGGGCAGCCGGTCGCGCAGCGCGTCGGTCTCGGTGACCACACCGACCAGGGTGCCGGCCGGGTCGACCACCGGCAGAGTGATGAACCCGTTGGTGGCGGGCAGGGCCACGGCGTCACCCGCTGTCGTCCCGGGCCCGACGGTCACCCCCTCAGGGTCTCGACCAGCGCCTCCGACCTGGCCCGCGCGTCCGCCTCGGACCGCACCGTGCAGTCGGCCGCCCGCAGGCGTTGACGACGTGCAGCGGCAGCTCCCACCGGGTCGCCTCGTCCCGGCCCACCTCCTCCGGGCGCGTTCACCCGAAGAGGTGCCGTCGCCGCACGGACCCGGCACCGCGCACCAGCACGCCGACGAGCGCCGGCGGCCCGAGCGCGCAGCAGTCGCACCACCGTTCGGGCCGCCAAATCGCTTCAGGTCACCATGTCGCACCTCCGATGCACTTCCCGTGCACGCTCCGCACCGCCCAGAATGCGTTGGGTGGCAGCAGGTCCCCACACCGCCCAGCCGCACGGCGGGACTGCCGAGCCGACCGACCCGGGAGCCACCATGACGGGAGACCTTCTGCCGATAGGCCGAGTGGCCGAGGAATCGGGTGTCGCGCCGTCGGCGTTGCGCTACTACGAGCGGGTGGGGCTGATCGAGGAAGGACCGAAGATCGGCGGCAAGAGGCACTACCCGCGCGACGTGCTCGACCGCCTGTCCGTGATCCGCATCTGCCAGAACATCGGTTTCAGCCTCACGGAGATCTCCTCGCTGCTGCGCGAGGCGGACGAGTCGGGCGGTTCGTGGCACCAGGTCGCGGCCCGACGCCGAGCCCGCATCCAGCGCGAGATCGAGCAGCGCCAAGCCTGGTTGGACACGCTCGACGCCACGCTCGCGTGCGGCTGCGCGCAGCTGCTCAAGTGCCCCCGGGTCGCCGGGTGCCCGCTGACGGTCGCGGCGAACCTCCGGAGGGGGCGCGCACGCGGCGACATCACCGGCCGTTCAGCCTGACCCGACGCGGTGACAAGCAGCCACAGCGGACCCGCACGCCGCGGACCGCGCGGCGACTCGACGTCCCTCCGATGTGGACAGCGGGGAACGCTCCGGCGGGTCACGTTCCCAACCCGACTACCGATCACCGGGCCGCCCCGGGTCGTCGGCGACACCGGACGGTGCGGTCGCCGCGCAGTCCTCGTGGGACCGACAACCGGTACGGGGTGGGCGGTCGCGGGTCGTTGTTCGCGGTTCGGGATCCGCGCGGGGGTCCGGTGACATCCGGGTCGTGGCGTTCGACCGGCACGGCGACGCCGGCGGCGTACTCGCGGTCGGCGGACCCCACCTCCCCGCACCACGCCGACCAGACCAGGCTGTTCTCCGCCGGCCGGTGGGCCGAGGGGCGGCACTGCGAGCGCGACATCCTGTCCTCGCCCGCGCTGCGCGTGGTGGTGTTGCGGTAGCGCGGGGCCGGGGCCGTCCGGCCCCGGCCCGCCACGCGGTCAGCGAGCGGGTTCGACCAGTTCGACGAGGATGCCGCCCACGTCGTTGGGGTTGAGAAAGGTCATGCGCGAGCCGGCGGTGCCGCGCCGCGGGGTGTCGTAGAGGAAGCGGACGCCGTGCGCCCGCAGCCCGGCCACCGCCGCGTCCAGGTCGGCGACGGTGTAGGCGATCTGCTGGACGCCCGGCCCGGAGCGCTCCAGGAAGCGGGCGACGGCCGAATCGGTGGCAATCGGGCTGAGCAGTTGCACGCGGGTGCCGGCGGGGTCGGACGCCACCTGGAGCATGGCTTCGCGGACGCCCTGTTCGACGTTGACCTCGATGCCCTCGCAGCGCATCCCGAACAGGGTCTCGTAACGGGCGACGGCGGCTTCGAGGTCGGCGACGACCAGGCCGACGTGGTCGACGCGCAGGACACCGGTGACGGGCAGGGTGCTGGTCATAAGCGGCGGGAGGCGCCTTCCCGGCGACTCCCTCCCCCTTTCGCTGGTCGGGTCGCTCAGGACAGGACGGCGCCGTTGGCGGGCCGGTGACCGCGGGTGCGGCGGTTGTCCAGGTGCAGGTAGATGCGGTGCAGCCAGCGGTCGCGGCCGTCGTAGCGGGGCAGGAACCGCGAGCGGCCGTGCAGCACGAGGCGGTTGTCGACGAAGACCATGTCGCCCGCCCGCAGCACGACCCCGGTCGCGCTCTCCGCCAGCGCCAGGCGCAGCCGGTCCAGCGCGGTGGCGGCCCCGGGGTCCAGGGCCGTGGTGGCGGCGAAGTCGACGCAGACGTCGGGATCCTCGGGGTCGCCGGTCAGGACGGGTTGGGGGCGGGTGTCCGCGCCGGAGTGGAACGAGGGCGGCGGCGCGGTGACGAAACGGGCGGAGTGCAGCACGGCGCGGTCGTGCGGGTCCAGCAGCGGCAGGGCGTGGCGGATGGACGAGACGAGGGTCCGCGCCCGCTTCTCGTGGTCCTCGCGCAGGCAGATCAGGCCCAGGTAGTCCGGTCGGTGCGGGTGGAAGGCGTTCTCGGTGTGGAACGCCAGTTCGGCCTCCGACCCGGCGTTGCTCTGGGAGTCCTCCAGGCCGTGGACCGGGACCACGTTGTGGACCAGGGCGCCGGACTTCTCGGCGCGGTAGGAGCCGACCTCGCCCAGGTGTGAGCCCAGCAGCACGGCGAGCGCGGCGGGCACGGTGGCCGTGCGCTCCACCGACTCGGCCACGGTCGGGGTGTCGGGCAGGGCGGCGTCCTCGATGGGCAGGCCGGTGACGAGCAACGTCCCCGCCACGCCGGAGTCGTGGCGGTAGTGGCGCAGGGTCCGCGCCAGGCGCGCGGGCAGGTGGCAGGTCAGCAGCCGGGCGCGGGACAACCAGGCCGGGTCGTCGACCGCGCCGGGTGGTGTGCCCACGACCTCCTCGGCCAGGGCGCGCAGTCCCTCCCGCTCGGCGGCGGTGAGGTCGATCCGGTGTTGGGCGACGAGGGTCGGGGGGTTCTGGTCGACAGCGGTCATCTCTGGCTCGTCCTCTCGAACGGGGGCGCCGCGGTGCGCGTGGTCGTCAGGGGGCGGGGAGTGCCCGGTGGTCGACCTTGCCGTTGGCGGTCAAGGGGATTCGGTCGATCACCGTGACCGTGGCGGGCACCATGTAGTCGGGCAGCTCGGCGGCCAGGCGCGCGCGCAGCGCGGCGGGGTCGGGGCGGGCGCCGCGGGCGGCCACCACGTAGCAGGCCAGGACCTTGACGCCGGGCGTGCTCTCGCGGGCCACCACGACGGCGTCGCGGACCTGCGGGTGCCGGGTCACGGCCGCCTGGACCTCCCCCAACTCGACCCGGTAGCCGCGGATCTTGACCTGGTCGTCCGCCCGGCCGAGGAAGTTCAGCGAACCGTCCGGCAGCCACTGGGCCAGGTCACCGGTGCGGTAGAGCCGGTCCCCGGGGCGGCCGTGCGGGTCGGGCCGGAACCGCTCGGCGGTCAACCCGGGCCGGCCCAGGTAGCCGCGGGCGACGCCGACGCCGCCGATGTGGATCTCGCCGGGCACGCCGACGGCCACCGGTTCCAGGTGGGCGTCCAGCACGTACATCGTGGTGTTGGGGATGGGCGGGCCCAGCGGAACCAGCTCGGTGGTGGGCGGCCCGGTCACCGGCTGGCCGGAGTTGCCGATGGTGATCTCGGTCGGGCCGTACTCGGTGGCGACCTTCGTGCCGCCCGGGCCGGCCAGCCGGATCCAGCGGTCGGCCAGGGTGGCGGGGAACGCGTCCCCCGCGGCGACGACGACACCGGCCAGCGCGTGCGCCTGCCGCGTGTCGAGCTGGTGGCACAGCAGGTCCAGGTGTCCCGGTGTCATCTTCACGAAGCTGTACGGGCCGCCCTCGACCAGGTGCCGGCCCAGGTCGGCCGGGGCGAGCGGCTCGGGCAGCAGGTGCACCGGCTGCCCGGTCAGCAGGGGCGTGAACAGGTTCGGGATGCCCAGGTCGAACGACGTGGAGGAGAACACCGCCGAGCCGCCGGAGCCGTGCGCGGCGTAGGCGTCCACCGTCCACGACAGGTAGTTCAGCAGGCCACGGTGCTCGACCATCACCCCCTTGGGGGTGCCGGTGGAACCCGAGGTGTAGATGACGTAGGCCAGGTGTTCCGGGCGCGGCCCGGTGGGCAGCCGGGTGGTCGGGTGGGCGTCGATCGCGTCGCGCTGCTCGTCCAGCCACACCGCGCGGCCGGCGAACCCGGTGCCGCCCAGGAACTCGCGCTGCGCGGTGTCGGACAGCACGACCCGGCAACCGGTCGACTCCAGCATGTGGCGCACGCGTTCGACGGGCAGGTCCGGGTCCAGCGCCAAATAGCCCGCGCCGGCCTTCCACGTGCCCAGCAGTGCGGGCAGGAGGTCCGGTGTGCGGCGCAGGCACACGCCGACGACGGTGTCGGGCTGCCCGAAGCCCAGGGAGGCGAGGTGTCGGGCGATCCGGGTGGCGCGCTCGTCCAGGGCGCGGAAGGTCAGCTCGACCGTGCCGACCCGCACGGCCACGGCGTCCGGGGTGACGCGGGCGCGGGTCTCGATCAGTGCCGCGGCGGTGGTGTCGTCGAGGGCGGCCCGGGGACCGGCGCCCCACGTCGAGAGCACCTCGTCCCGCTCGGCGGGCGGCAGGTGCGTACCCCGCGCGTCGCCGTCGGGGTCGGCGGCCATCGCCTCCAGCACCGATCGGTAGGTCGGGCCGAGGGTGGCGGCCGACCCGGGGCGCAGGACCGTGCGGACCAGCAGCGCCTCCGCCGTGGCGATGACGTGCACGCCGTAGCCCCGGTCCTCCTCCGGGACGACGGGGAGGCCGCCCCGGGTCTCGAAGAGGGCGTGGCGGCGCAGCTCCCCGGCGGCGACGGCCGGGCGGCGGTGGGCCGGGCGGTGGCGGGCGGCCTCCCGCGCGGTCTCCCGGACCGCCGCGACGAGGTCGCGCCACGTGGTCGCGGGCGCGGTGACGGCGAAGGGCAGCGGACCACCGGGCACCGACAGCGCCTCGGGCCGTGGCACGACCACATCTCCGCGCGACGCGGGCTCGGACGCCGACGACGCCTCGGTCCGAGGCACCACACCGGTGCGCGACAAGGGCTCGAACGCCGACCACGCCTCAGGCCGGGGCAGCACCACATCGCTGCGCATCGAGGGTTCGTTGGTGAGCGTGGTGAGCACCTTCAGGTGCGCGGCGAGCAGCACCTCGGGCAGCGGACCGAGCACGGCCAGGCCCGGCGCCAGGTCCGCCACGGGCACCTCGACCGCCCCGGGCCCGGCCTCGCGGGTCCACGGCGTGGGCAGGGTGAACGGGGCGAAGCCGTCGGTCACGGCGCGCCAGTGCGCGCGGCCCGCGCGGTCGAGCAGCCCGGCGCGCTCGGCGGCCACCCGCGGCGCGTGCCGGACCGCCGGGGCGTCCCGGGCAGCGTCCCGCAGCCCGTCCAGGACGGCCTCGGGGTCGACGGCGGCGGCCAGCACCGGGTGCAGGCTCACCAGCAGCGTCGCGCCGCCCTCGGGCGCGGGCACGGCGGCGACCCGCAGGGTGGCCCTCTCGTGGACCGCCGCCCTCTCCGCCGTGACCAGCCCGACCAGGTCCGCGTCCACCACGTCCACCACGTTCACCGGGACGGCGCTCTCGGCGTGCACCAGGCACAGCGGCTCCGCGCCCTCGCGGTCGACGGAGGTGCGCAGGACTTCGTGGGTGCGCACCAGGGCGTCCACGGCCTCGCGCAGGTGTTCGGCGGAGAACCCGGCGACCCGGCGGGCGCGCACCACGGCGGGCGCGCCGGCGGCGACGGCGGCCTGGTCGGGGGTCAGCGGGCAGGCGTCCACCACGAGGCCGGCCAGCCGGTCGCGGTCCGCGGGTCCGACGAGCGCGAACGGGGCGACGTCCGCGGGCGACGCCTGCGGTCGGGGGTTCGAGGCGAGCGTGGTCATGCCGGTCTCCTACCGGGTCGCGGGATGCCGGGGGTGAGCGCGGCGCCGATCTCGGCGAGGATCTCGGCGGTGGCGGAGTGCACGAAGAAGTGGTCGCCGGGCAGCACCCGGAGCCGGACGTCGCGGTCGGAGTGCGTCCGCCAGGCGGGCAGTGACGAGTAGGGCACGGACGGGTCGTCCGAGCCGGCGAAGACGGTGATCGGCACCGGCAGCGGCGCCTCGGGCCGGTGCTCGTAGGTCTCCAGCACGGAGAAGTCCGCGCGCAGGGTGGGCAGCGTCAACGCCATCAGCTCGTCGTTCGTGAGCAGCTGCGGCGGCGTGCCGTTGAGCAGGCGCAGCTCCCGCACCAGGTCGGCGTCCGACGCCGCGTGCAGCACCGGGCGGGTGCGCGGCACGGACGGCGCCGACGCACCGGAGACGAACAACCGGCGCGGCATCGGCTGGCCCAGCGACCGCAGCCGCCGGGTCAGCTCGAAGGCCACCAGCGCGCCCATGCTGTGCCCGAACAGCGCGAACGGCCGGTCCAGCGCGGGCAGCAGCGCCTCCGCCAGGTTCGCCACCAGCGGTCGGACCCGCGTGTGCGGCGCCTCCGACAGCCGCCTGCCCCGGCCGGGCAGCTCCACGGCGCGGACCTCGACGTGCCCGGGTGCGCGGGTCGACCACTCCCGGAACGCGGCCGCGCCGCCACCCGCGTAGGGGAGGCAGAACAGTCGGAACGCGGCGTCGGGCCGGCGTTGCGGCACGTGCCACCACAGCTCGTTCACCCGGCGCCTCCCGCACGGGTCGGCAGCGAGCGGGGCGTTCCCGTTCCGTCGGGCGGGCCGGGGTCCTGCGGCAGGAGGAGGCCGTCCTCCAGCCGGAACAGGCGGTCGGCCAGGTCGAAGTAGCGGTCGTCGTGGCTGATGACCACGACCGCCTTGTCCCGCGCGCGCAGCTCGGGCAGCAGCTCCCGGTAGAAGACGTCCTTGAAGACGGGGTCCTGGTCGGCCGCCCACTCGTCGAAGACGTAGCAGGGCCGGTCGGACAGGTAGGCGGCGAGCAGCGCGAGCCGCTTGCGCTGGCCCTGCGACAGCGCGGTGGTGGAGAACCGGTCGCCCTCGACGCGGACCTTGTGGTCGAGCCGGAGGCGGCGCAGGTACTCGCGCGCCCGATCCTCGCGGTCCGCGGCGGGCAGGCCGACGAGGCTGTCGAAGAGGAAGAAGTCGGTGAACACCGCGGCGAACGACTGGCGGTAGCCCTCGATGCCGCCGACGTCGACGGGCACCCCGTCGACCGACACCCGGCCCGACTCCGGCTCGTACAAGCCGGTGATCAGCTTGGCCAGCGTCGTCTTGCCGCTGCCGTTGCCGCCCACCACGAACGACACCTCGCCCCGGCGGATCTCCAGGTCGACCGGTCCCAGCGTGAACTGCTCGCCCTGCGGGCCGGGGTAGACGTGGCGGACGCCGCGCAGCTCGATCCGCCGCCACGTGGGCGCCACCGCCCCGGCCACCGCCGGAGGCGCCGCGGCGGGCAGCTCGGCCAGCAGCTCGTCGAGCTTGCCCAGCGCCACCGAGGCGCGGCCGAGCTGGGGCACCCAGATCAGCACGCCCTGCAGGCTGGCCACCAGGAACAGCAGCACCATCACGGTGTCGGCGAGGGCCCGCGGGGGCAGCGCGAAGTGCAGCGGGAGCACGAAGACCAGAACGCCGACGAGGGCGAAGAACAGCGCCTGGCCGCTGCCGGCGGCGCCCTCGAACACCGTCAGGCCGCGGATGCTGTGGTCGCGGTAGGACAGCGCGGTGCGGTCCAGCGCCTCCCCCGCCAGGGCGTCGCGCCGGGCCCGGTCGAGCTTGAGCTCCTTGGCGCCCCCGGTGACCGCGCGGAAGTGCTCGAACAGCCGGTCCTGCTCCTCCCGCGCGGCGTTGAGCCGGCGCATCCCCCCGATCGAGAACAACCGGTAGACCGCGGCGCCGACCACCGTGGCCAGCAGCGCGGCCACCGCCACCACCGGGGACACCACGACCAGGTAGACCAGGCCGACCACGACGAACGCCACGCCGGAGCAGACCGCGGGCAGGCCCGGCACGACGTCGGCGACGACGATCACGTCGTCCGACAGCGCCGAGTACAGCCGCGCCGGACCCAGCTTCTCGGTGGTGCGCAGGGGTGCGTCGAGCACGCCGTCCACCAGTCGGCGGCGCAGCCGGTAGATCACGTCCTGGGACAGCCGGAACAGCATGCGCTGCGCGGCGAACCGGGCCAGGACGGTGACCGCGCACAGCGCGACGTAGCCCCACACGACCGCCCGGTCCGCGCCCCGGGCCAGGGCCAGGTTCACCACCACGATGAACGCCGCGCCCGCCGCGCCGCTGACCAGGCCGGCCGCGATCGCGGCCAGGAAGACGCGCGGCGACGAGCGCATCAGGTGCCGGAACAGACCCACGGGCTCATCCCCGCCTTCCCAGTTCGGTGCCCAGCAGCAGGGCACGCAGCACCCCGACGCGCCGGTCGGGGTCGGTGACCACCGCGCGCAGCAGCACCGGCCACACCGCGGCCATGGCGGCGAGCGCCCGGGGCTCGACCGCTCCGGGGGCGTGCAGCCACACCCCGCGCAGCGCGCCCGTGTCGTCCTCGCGCACGATCAGGCCGAGGTCCACGGCCACCCGGCCGAAGTCGGCGACCACCTCGGTGAACACGTAGTCGTCACCGAGCCCCGCGGCCGCCGGCGCGACCGTCAGACCGGGCAGCGCGAGTTCCGGCAGCGCGGCGTTGAGCAGGTTGAACGTGATCCGGGTGAGGTCGCGGTCGGTCACCGCGCGCAGCGGGGCGCCCTGGTGGGCCTGCGCGTCCGCCAGGTCGGCGCGGACGCGGCGGACCAGTTCGCGGAACGACGGGTCGTCGGACAGGTCGACGCGGATCGCGAGGTGGTTGACCAGGAAACCGATCAGGTTCGCCGTCTCCGGCCGCTCCCGGCCCGCGACCGGGAAGTCGACCACGACGTCGTCGTGGCCGGAGTAGGCCGACAGCAGCACCTGGAAGGCGCTCATGAGCACGGCGAACAACGTCGCGCTCTCCGCCCGCCCCAACGCCCGCAGCGCCGCCGCCTCGCCCGGCTCCACGGTGAAGTCGGTGACCGCGCCGGTCGGCGGGGCGGGGTCCTGGTGGGCCGGCGCGGTGAAGCGCGGCGGCGGCGGCAGGTCGGCCAGCCGTACCCGCCAGTGCGCCAGGTCGGCGTCCAGGGCTCCCGCGGCGAGCCGCCGCTGCTGCCAGGCGGCGACGTCGGCGAACGCGACCGGCAACGCCGGCAGGTCGGCCTCGCGGCCCAGGACGCGCGCGGCGTAGCACCGCGACATCTCGTGCAGCAGCACGCCGTAGGACCAGTTGTCGGTGACCAGGTGGTGCATCACCTGCACCAGCACGTGCTCGCGCTCGGCCAGCCGGATCAGCACGGCCCGGACCGGCGGCTCCTGGGCGAGGGAGAAGCCGCGGTGCTCCTCGGCCAGGACCGCGCCGCGCAGGGCGGCTCGACGCGCGGCCGGCCCCAGCGCACCGAAGTCCACAATGGACAGCGGCCACGTGCCGCCCGACAGGACCTGCTGCGTCCACGCGCCGTCGCGGCGCACCACCCGGGACCGCAGCGGCTCGTGCCGGCGCACGATGTCGTCGAGCGCGGCGCGCAGGGCGTCGACGTCGAGGACGCCGGTCAGCGCGATGGCGGTAACCACGTTGTGGAACGGGTCCTCGGGCGGCAGCGGTCCGTGCTCGCACAGGTCCCGCTGGGCGAACGACAGCGGCAGCGCGGCGGAGCGGTCGGCGGCCGGGATCGGGGCGGGCCCGGCCGAGGCGTCACCGCGGCGGATGCGCTCGGCCATCGCCGCCACCGTGGTGCCGTCGAACAGCTCGCGCAGCGGCACGTGCACGCCGTGCTCAGAGCGCACCCACGCGGCCAGCTTGGTCACCAGCAGCGAGTGCCCGCCGAGGTCGAAGAAGTCGTCGTGCACGCCGACGCGCGCGACGCCCAGCAGCTCGCGCCACGCCCGCGCCACGGAGTGCTCCAGCTCGTCGCGGGGGCCGACGAACCGCTCCACCGCGCCGGCGGCGGTCGGAGCGGACAGGGCCGCGCGGTCCACCGTGCCGGCGGAGGTCAGCGGCAACTCCCCCACCACCTCGACCGCGGCCGGGACCAGGGGGTCGGGCAGCCGCTCGCCCGCCCACCGCAGCACGTCCGCGCCCGTGGTCGAACCGTCGACCGTGACGCAGGCGACCGGTTCACCGGCGCGGTCGACCAGGACCGCCGCGCGGACCGCGGGGTGCGCGTCGAGCACGGCCTCGACCCGGCCCCGATCCACCCGGAAGCCGTGCCGGCGCATCGGCTCGTCGACCCGGCCCAGCCACTCCAGGGCGCCGTCAGGGCGCACGCGCGCCAGGTCCCCGGTGCGGAACACCAGCCGGTCCGGGTCGAACGGGTGCCCGCCGAACCGGCCGCCGCCCTCGTCCCCGACCCGGCCCGCGGCCAGTCCCGCGCCGGCGACGACCAGCTCGCCGGGCGCCCCCGCGGGCACCGGTTGGTCGAACGCGCCCAGCAGCAGGACCTCGGTGTTGGCGACCGGTGCGCCGATGGGCGCGGCGCCGTCACCGTCCCGGGGGCCGCACGTCCACGCGGTCACCGCGCCGGTCGTCTCCGGGGTGCCGAAGAGGTGGTGCAGCCGGGCGTCGAGGCGGGCGGCGGCCAGCTCGCGCAGCGAGCGCGGCAACGCCTCACCGCCGCACAGCACGTGCCGCAGCGCGACGCCCTCGCCCGATGCGGGGTCGTGCAGGAACTCGCGGAGCCGGGCCGGGGTGAAGCACGCGACCGTGACGCGCTCGTCGCGGATCGTCCGCGCGGGTGACGCGTCGGCGACGACGACCGCCGCGCCCGCCACCAGCGGCCACAGCAACTCGCGCACCGCGGACTCGGCGGTCAGCGCGCCGTGCCGCACCACGCGGTCGGTCCCGTCCAGCGGGCACAGGTCCTGCAGGACCAGCACGGCGTTGCGCAGCGCGCGGTGGGGGATCATCGCGCCCGACGGGAACGCCACGAGCGCCAGGTCGTCGCCGTGCACCGGCACGCCCGGGTCGGCGTCGGACTCGGCGGACAGCCCGCCGTCGAGCTCGTCCAGGTCCACCGGCTCGACGTCGGGCGCGCCGTCGAGCACCTCGGCCGGCACACCGCCGCGGGTCAGCAACACCGACACCCCCGCCCGGTCGCAGAAGCGGGCCACCCGGTCGGCGGGCAGAGCCGGGTCCAGCGGCGCCACGGCCGCGCCGGTCCGCAGGACCGCCAGCACCGCGACCGCGGTCTCCGGCGCACGCGGCAGGCGCACGCCGACCAGCGCCCCCGCGCCGACGCCCAGGCGGCGCAGCCAGTGCGCGAGGCGGTTGGCGGCGCGGTCGAGCCCGGCGCGGTCCAGCGACCACTCCCCCGCCCGCACCGCGACCGCGTCCGGCGCGTCGAGCGCCCGGTCGCCCACGCACTCGTGCACCCAGCCCCGGTCCGGCCAGTCCCGCACCTCGCCCGCCTGCCGTCGTCCCGGGTCGGCGACCCTGACGGCGCTCAGGCGCAGGCCGGGATCGGCGGCCACGTCGGCGAGCAGCCCGGTGAACCGCTCCACCAGCTCGCGGGCGGCCGGCTCGTCGTAGAGGTCGGTGCTGTACTCCAGCTTGCCGGTCACGGCGTCGCCGTCCTCGAACAGCTCCAGCAGCAGGTCGAACTCCGCCTTGCGAGCGGGCAGGGGCATCGGCCGCACGCGCACCGGGCCGTCGTCCCACGGCGGCAGCGGCACGTTCTGGTAGGAGACCAGCACCTGGAACACCGGGGTGTGCGCCGGTGAGCGGCGCGGTCGCAGCCGCTGCACCAGCTGCTCGAACGGGATCGCCTGGTGGTCGTACGCGGCCAGGCAGACCGCCGCGACCCGGCGCAGCACCTCGGCGTAGTCCGGGTCGCCCGCCAGGTCCGTGCGCAGGGCGAGGGTGTTGAGGAAGCAGCCGACCAGCGGTTCCAGCTCGGTCAGGGTGCGGTTGGCCACCGGGGTGCCCACCACGACGTCGTGCTCGCCGGACAGCCTGGCCAGCAGCATCTTGAACGCCGCCGTCAACGCCATGAACAAGGTCGCGCCCTCGGCTCGGGACAGCTCGCGCAGCCGGGCGACCACCGCCCGCGGCAGCGTGAAGGGCACCGAGGAGCCGCGGTAGGTCTTCTCCCGCGGCCGGGGGAACGGGGTGGGCAGGCCGATCTCCGCCGGCGCGCCGGCGAGCTGCCGGGTCCAGTGCTCCACATCGGACTCCCACGCCGCGGTGCCCCCGTCGACCTGCCAGCGGGCGAAGTCGGCGTACTGCACCGGCAGCGGCGGCAGGTCCGGTCGCGCGCCGGACGCCAGCGCCGCGTACGTCCGGACGAGGTCGTGCATGAGCACGCCCATGGACCACCGGTCGCAGACGATGTGGTGGATGTTGACCAGGACCGCGGTGTCGTCGTCCGCGAACTCCAGCAGCCGCACGCGCAGCAGCGGCCCGCTCGACAGGTCGAACGGCCGGGCGACCAGCTCGGCCTCGCGCCGCTCCACTTCGGCGGGCACGTCCGCCGGGTCGGTCCCGCGCAGGTCCACCACGTCCACCTCGGGCGGCAGCTCGGCCCGCACCCGCTGCACGGGCACACCGTCGACCTCGGTGAACACCGTGCGCAGCGACTCGTGCCGCGCGACCACCTCCGCGCACGCCGCGGTGAAGACGTCGGAGCGCAACCCGCCGCGCACGCGCAACGCCGCGGAGATCACGTACGAAGCGGCGTTGGCCGAGTAGCGGTCCAGGAACCAGAACCGGCTCTGCGGGAACGCCAGCGGCACCGGGGCGGCGGGGTCGGGCCGCTTCGGCACCGCAGGCGTGGCCGAGCGGTCGATGCCCTCGGCGCGCAGCAGGCTCTCCAGGAGCTGCCGGCGCCGGGCCGAGAGGGTGAAGCGACTGGTGCTGGTCACGGTGCGGTCCTCGCGGTTGTTCGTCGTGGGCGCGGGCGGGTTCAGCGGACCGGGTCGCCGTCCAGGGCCCGCGCGACCTCGTCGTCGGACAGGCCGCTCAGGCGCACCAGCAGCTCGGCGGTCTTCACCACGGCCGCCCGGTCCGGGCCTTCGAGCAGGACGCGGGCCAGCCCTGCCACGGTCGGCTCGGCGAAGACCCGGTGCAACGGGACGTCGGCGCCGAACGCGTCGCGCAGCCGGGCCACGACGCGGGTGCTCAGCAGCGAATGGCCGCCCAGGGCGAAGAAGTCGTCGAGCACCCCGACCCGGTCCAGGTCCAGGACCTCCGCCCAGATCCCCGCCACCACCTCCTCCACCGGCGTGCGCGGCGCCACGTAGGGCGCGTCGGCCACGCGGTGCTGGTGCTCCGGCGACGGCAGCGCCTTGCGGTCGATCTTGCCGTTGGGTGTCAGCGGCAACGCGTCCAGCAAGACGTAGGCCGAGGGCAGCATGTACTCCGGCAGCCGCTCCGCCAGCGCCGCCCGCAGGGCCGGGACCAGCCGGGCCGCGCGCCGCCGGGCCGCGCCGTTGACCAACGCCTCCCACGGCACGTCCGGGGGCGCCGGGCGGGGCGGCATCGCGACGGGCACGCCGTCGACCACCCGGCGGAACACCGCGTCCACCGCGCCGTCCGGGCCGTGCGCCGACCAGTCGAGGGTCACCCGGTACCCGGTGCGCTCGGCCAGGGCGCGCAGGTCGTCCGGGTCGACCGCCGGGAGGTCCGCGGGCAGGTCGGCGACGACCTCCCCCGCGTCCGCGTCGGCCAGCCGGCGGACCAGCTCGGCGAAGGGCAGCACCCGCGCGTTGGGCACGTTCCGCACGGCCAGCACGTCGTCCCCGCCCCCGGCCAGCACCGCGCGCACCGCGCGCGGCGACAGCCGGTCGGCCACCCAGTCCAGCGAACGGGTCCGCTCCGCCCGCGGTGCGGGCGTGCCACCGACGGTGATCACGACGTCGTAGCGGAACCGGTTCATCTCGTTGTCCGGCGAGCCGGTCTTGGGGCTGATCTCGACCCCGGTCACCCCCGGTATCCGGGCGGCCAGCGCGGTGAACAGGGCCGGGTCGACAACCAGTTCCCAGTCGTCGGCCACGGCCCGGCGCACCCTGGCGCGCACGTGCTCGGCCGGGGTGCCCGGCTCGGCGCGGGCGACGGCGACCGAGGCGTGGAACGCCTCCAGCAGCGGCAGGCTGCGCACGTCGCCCACGACCAGGGCGCCGCCGGGCGCGACGCGGGCCAGCGCCCGCTCCAGCACGTGCCGCAGGTAGTCCTCGTCGGCGAAGTACTGCACCACCGAGTTGAGCACCACGGCGTCGAACAGGCGCTCCGGCAGCCGGTCGAGGTCGTGCGCCGCGTGCTCGAACAACTCCACGCCGGCCGGCGCCACCAGGCCGGCGGCGACGTCGCGGCGCAGCTTGCCCAGCGCGACACCGGAGATGTCGGTGCCCCAGTAGCGCTCGCAGCGCGGGGCCACGCGGTGCAGCAGCATGCCGGTGCCGCAGCCGATGTCCAGCACCGACCGGGGGTCGCGGGCCAGCACCAGCTCGGCGGTGCGGTCGGCCCAGTCGCGCATCTCCTCGGCCGGGATGGGCTCGCCGGTGTAGCTGCTGTTCCAGCCGCGGACGTCCAGGGCGGCCTCGAACCGCCCGGCGGGCGCGTCCCGGTAGGCGGTGTCCCAGATGCCGCGCCACTGCTCCAGCCGCTCGACGGCGGCCGCGTCCGGTTCCCCCGGCACGGCAGGCGTCGTCCGGTCGGGCACCACGTAGGCGATCAGGCGCTGGTCGCCGGGACGGTCCTCGCGCACGGCGACCACGGCCTCGCGCACCGCCGGCTGCCCGGCCAGCGCGGCCTCGACCTCGCCGAGCTCGACGCGGTGGCCGCGCAGCTTGACCTGGTGGTCGAGCCTGCCCAGGAACTCGATGCCCCGTGCGCCGCGGCGCACCAGGTCACCGGTGCGGTACAGCCGGCCGTAAGGGTGCTCGAGGAACCGCTGCGCGGTCAGCTCGGGCCGGTCGAGGTAGCCCAGGGCCAGCCCGTCGCCGCCGATGCACAGCTCGCCGGGCACGCCCTCGGGCACCAGCGCGCCGGCCTCGTCCAGCACGTGCAGGGACGTGTTGGCCACCGGTTCGCCCAGCGTCACGGGCCCGTCGCCGACCTCGCCGACCGACGACCAGATCGTCGTCTCGGTCGGGCCGTACATGTTCCACAGCGCCACACCGGTGGCCAGCAGCCGCCCGGCCAGCTCGCGCGGCAGCGCCTCGCCGCCGGCCAGCGCCCGGAACCCGGGCCGGGGGCGCCACCCGGCGTCCAGCAGCATCCGCCAGGTCGACGGGGTGGCCTGCGCCACCGTGGCGCCGGAGGCGTCCAGGGCCGCCGACAGCAACGCGCCGTCGGCGGCCGTCTCGCGGTCGGCCAGCACCACCCGCGCGCCCTCCACCAAGGGGAGCAGCAGCTCCAGCAACGAGATGTCGAACGCCGGCGTGGTGACGGCGAGCAGCGTGTCCGACGAGGTGATGCCGGGCCGCACGGCCATCGACCGCAGGAAGTTGCCCAGCGCGCCGTGCGGCACGCACACGCCCTTGGGACGGCCGGTGGAGCCGGAGGTGTAGATGACGTAGGCGGTGTCGGAGGGCTTGACCGGCTCGTCCACGGCGTCGTCGCCCGGTTCGGGGCGCTCCTCGTCCAGGCACACCGCCGGGACCGGCACCTCGCCCAACCGCCGCAGCACCGGCCGCTGCGTCAGCAGCACGCCCAGCCCGGAGTCGGCCAGGGTGAAGGCGATGCGCTCGGCCGGGAAGCCGGGGTCCAGGGGCAGGAAAGCCGCACCGGTCTTGAGCACTGCCAGCATCGCCACGGTCACGTCCGCGGAGCGCTCGACGCAGATGCCGACCAGCGCCCCCCGGCCCACGCCGAGGCCGCGCAGCCGGTGCGCCAGCCCGTTGGCCAGCCGGTCCAGCTCGCCGTAGGTCAGCTCGGTCCCGCCCGCCCGCAGGGCCGGCGCACCGGGGGTGCGCGCGGCCCGCAGGGCGAAGCGCCGGTGGACCGCCAGGGGCTCCGGCCACTCGGTCCGCGGCACCTCCCCGAGGCGGCGCAGCCGGTCCTCCTCCGCCGCGTCGAGCATCCGGACCCGGCCCACGGGCAGGTCGGGATCGGCGAGCAGCTGCTCCAGCAGCACGGCCAGGTGCGCCGACATGCGCTCCACGGTCGCCGCGTCGAACAGGTCGCTGTTGTACTCGAACCAGCCGTCGAGGCCGTCGGGCCGGTCGAACACCTGCAGTTCCAGGTCGAACCGGGCGGTGGCGCTGCGCACCGGCACCGGCTCCACCCGCAGCCCCACGTCGGAGAAGTCGGGCAGGGCGATGTTCTGGAACAGGAACGACACCTGGAAGATCGGCGTGCGGGACCTGTCCCGGGCCGGGCGCAGCTCCTCGACCAGCCGCTCGAACGGCACCTCCTGGTGGGCGTAGGCGCCGAGGCAGGTCCGCCGGACCCGGCCGACCAGTTCGCGGAACGACGGTTCGCCGGACAGGTCGGCGCGCAGCGCCAGGGTGTTGGTGAACAGGCCGATCAGCCCTTCGACCTCCCGTCGGCCGCGGCCGGCCACGGGCGTGCCGACGACGATGTCCTCCTCGCGGCTGTAGCGGTGCAGCAGCACCAGGAACGCCGCGAGCACGGCCATGAACGGCGTCGCGCCCTCGTGCCGGGCCAGCTCCCGCAGCCGCGCCATGACCGGCGCCGGCGCCGCGAACGGTCGGGAATCGCCGCGCGTGGACCGCACGGGCGGCCTCGGCCGGTCGGTGGGCAGCTCCAGCGCCGCCGGCGCGCCCGCCAGGGTGGCGGTCCAGTAGTCCAGGTCGGCCGCGAGGCCGTCACCGTCGAGCCGCTTGCGCTGCCAGGCGCTGAAGTCGGCGTACTGCACCGGCAGGTCGGGCAGGGCCGGCTCGGCGCCGGTGCTCAGCGCGCCGTAGAGGGCGATCAGCTCGCCGAACGCCACCGAGGTCGACCACAGGTCGCCGACGATGTGGTGCATGGTCATCAGCAGCACGTGCTCGTCCGGGGCCAGCCGCAGGAACCGCATCCGCAGCAGCGGGCCCTTGCCGAGGTCGAACGGACGGGCGAACTCCGCGCGGGCCAGCTCCTCCACGCCCGCCGCGCCGTCCGGGCCGTGCAGGTGGGGGCAGTCGACCAGGGTGATGTCGATCTCCCCGCGCTCGGCGACGACCTGCACGGGCGCGCCGTCGACCTCCTCGAAGGTGGTGCGCAGCACCTCGTGCCGCCGGACCACCTCGGCGCAGCAGCGCCGCCACACCTCCAGGTCGAGCGCGCCGTGCACGCGCAGCGCGCCGGGCACGTTGTAGGCGGCGTCGCCGGGGCTGAGCCGGTCCAGGAACCACATCCGCTGCTGCGCGAACGACACCGGGAACCGCCGCACGGACCGCCGCCGCGTCAACCGCTCGGCCAGCAGGGCCCGCTTCTGCGCGGGCGACAGGCCGCTCAGGTCGGTGGTGCTCATGGGGCCACGCTCCTTCCGCACCCCTGGTGGACGGGGGTCGTCATGTCCCGGTCCGAGGGCCGTCGCAACGCACTCATGCCAGGTCCTCCTGCTCCCGGCTCTCCCGCGCCAGCAGGTCGAGCAGCATCGCCTCGACCTCGGCGTCGGACAGCTCGTCCACGCCGGCGCGCTCGTCCCGGCTCAGCACCTCGATGACCTCGTGGTCGTGCCGGTCGCCGGCGTCCAGCAGGGCGGCGGTCGCGGCCACGGTGGGGTGGTCGAAGAACCGGCGCAGGTCCGGCGCGGCGCCGAACCGGCCCTGGAGCTTCGCGCCGATCTGGACCGCGGCCAGGGAGTGCCCACCCAGGGCGAAGAAGTCGTCGTGCACGCCCACCCGGTCCAGGCCCAGCACCTCCTGCCACACCTCCGCCACGGCCTGCTCGGCGGGCGTGCCCGGCGGGGCGTAGGGGGTGTCCAGGTCCGGTCGCGGGTGCGTGCCGACCGGCGGCGCGACCGCCCCCGCCTCCCGGGCCAGCAGCTCGGGGGTGACGGTCCGGGCCAGCGCCAGCAGCTCGCCCGGCTCGGCGTGCGCGACCACGAGCCGGTCGGGCAGCTCCGCCGCCTCGCAGATGCGGGCGAAGGCGGCGACCGCGTCCCGCGCCGCCATCCCCTCGCCCAGCGCGCGCAGCACGCCTCCGGTCGGGGCGGGTTCGGCCGCGACGGCCTCGGCCACCTTCGCCCGCAGCGCGCCGAGGTCGTTGACCCGCTTGATGGTGAAGCCCTCGATGCGGGCCAGCGCCCGCCCGTCCGGGGCGTAGATCTCGGTGTCGCAGGTCAGCGTCTCGCCGGAGTCGCCGGAGTCGTGCAGCCGCACGAAGCAGTGGACGGTGTCGGTCAGGGCGGCGTCCACCCGCAGCTTCCGGTAGGTGAACGGCAGGTAGAACACGTCACGGGCGTGGATGCGCGCGGAGGCGCCGGCCACGTCGAGCAGCGCCGGGTGCAGGCCGTACTCGGCGGTGTCGCCGGCGAACCGCTCGTCCAACCGCAACGTGACCAGCAGCCCCCGGTCCCCGACGCGGATCTCGCGCAGGCACTGCCAGCGCGGGCCGAACGCGAACTCCAGCGGACCGCCCCGCTCGACCAGGTCGAGCTTGAAGCGGCGCTTGATCTCCTCCGGGTGGTCGACCACCTCGGCCGGGCCGACCCGGCGCAGCAGCTCCGCCAGGTCGCGGGCCGGCGGCGGCTCGGGGGCGCCGAAGGACACCGACCCGGCGGCGTGCTCCTGCCACGTGTCGCCGTCGCGGCTGCGCACGGTGAACCCGCCGCCGTCGCGCTCCTCGACGGTCGTGTAGAGCACGCGGCTGCGCCCGTCGGGGACGATGACGGGCGCGGCGAACACGACCCCGCCCAACTCGACCGCCCGGCCCGCGGCCCGGTGCGCCACGGCGGCGCGGACGAGTTCCAGGTACGTGGTGCCGGGCACGAGGCCCGCGCCCATGATCCGGTGGTCGTCGACCACCCAGTGGTCGGAGGTCACCTCGGTGCGGTAGGTGCGGGAGGTCCCCGACTCGGCGACCAGGTGCTGCAGCAGCGGGTGGCCGACCGGTTCGCCGAGGTCCTCGCCGCCCAGCGCCGCGGTCAACCCGGCGGCCATGCCCACGCCCCGCCAGGTGTCCCAGGCGATCGACCACACCGGCGCGCCCTCGGCGCGCTTGGCCTGGGCGAAGGCGTCCAGATAGGCGTTGGCCGCGCAGTAGTCGCTCTGGCCGGGACCGCCGAGCAGGGAGGTCAGCGACGAGCACAGCAGCAGGAAGTCCAGCCCGTCGCCGCAGGCCCGGTCCAGCGCGAGCGCGCCGCGGGTCTTGGCCGCCAGCACCGCGTCGGCGTCGGCCCGGGTCTTGCCCGCGATCACGCCGCGCGAGGGCACGCCGGCGGCGTGGACGACGCCGTGCAGGCCGCCCAGCCGCGCGCGCAGGTCGGCGACCAGCGCGGTGACCGCGACCTCGTCGGTGACGTCGGCGGTCGGCGCCTCCACCCGCGCGCCCAGGTCCCGCAACCGCGCGACGGCACGGGCGCGGCCGCCGGTCGCGTCGCCGTCCACGCCGGTGCGGCTGAGCAGCACCAGCACCGGTTCCCGGACCGCGCCCGCGATGTGCTCGGCCAGCGCGACCCCGACGCCGCCGAGCCCGCCGGTGATCAGGTAGACGCCGCCGTCGCGCAGCCGCGAGCCGCCACGCGTCAGCGGCACGGCGTCGAAGTCGCGCACCCACCAGTGCCGGCCCCGCAGCGCCAGGTCGCCCTCGGCGGTGGGACGGGTCAGCACCGCGGTCAGCGCGTCGGCCGGCGGCACGCCGGTGACGTCGAGGGTCCGCACGGACACCCCCGGGACCTCCTGCGGGATCACCGTGGTGGCGCCCAGCAGCGTCGCGTGCTCCGGCCGCAGCGCCTCGTCGCCGGTCACCGCGTGCAGGCCGCGCGACAGCACGTCGAGCCGCACCGGGACGGCGGCCCGCGCGATGCCCTGGGCCAGGGTCAGGAGGCTGTCGAAGCCCACCGCGCGGGCGCGGTCCAGCCGGGCGGCGCCCGACAGGCCGGGCTCGTCCTCGCCGGTGCTCCAGGCGTGCACGAGGCGGACCGGCCGGCCCGCCTCGGCCAGCGCGGTCACCAGTGCGGCGGCGTGGTCGAGGTTGGCCGGGTCGACGGTCCAGGCCCCCGCACCGCGCTCCAGCGCCCCTCCCGCCACGACCCGGACCACCGGCGCACCGCAGTGCGCCAGCAGGTCGGCCACCGCCGCGCCCACGGGCAGGTCCGCGCCCAGCACGGCCCAGGCGGCGTCGACGACCGGTTCCGCGTCACCGGTGGGAAACGGCAGCCGCCGCCACCCCGACGCGTAGAACCAGTCGCGCCCCGGCGCGGGCGCGGCGACCGGGCGGTCGCCGTCCGGCTCGACCCAGTAGCGCTGCCGCTGGAAGGCGTAGCCGGGCAGCGCGACGGTGCGGCGCCCGGACCCGGCGGCGCCGGCGGTCCAGTCCACCGGCACACCCGCGCCCCACAGCCGGGCCTGCGCGGCGAGCAGGTGCTCGCGGTCGTCGAGGTTTTCGTCGGGGTGGCGCAGCGACGAGACCGCCGTGTGGGTCTCTCGCCAGGCGACGTGGTCGCGGGCGAAGTTGACCAGGGTGTGACCGGGACCGACCTCCAGCAGCACGGCGCCCGGATCTGCCAGCACCACGTCGAGCGCGTCGCCGAAGCGCACCGCCGCGCGCAGGTGCCGCCCCCAGTAGGCGGGATCGGTGGCCTGCTCGGCGGTGATCCACGTGCCGGTCACGTTGGACAGGAACGGCACGGTCGGCGCCGACAGGGTGACCCGGCGCACCTCGGCGGTGAAGGGCTCGACCGCGGCGTCCATGCTCGGCGAGTGGAACGCGTGCGAGGTGCGCAACTCCCGGCACGGCACACCTGCCACGGTGAGCCGCCGCCGCAGTTCGGCGATGGCGGCGGAGTCGCCGGAGACGGTGGTCAGCCCGGAGGAGTTCACCGCCGCCACGCACAGCCCGTCCTGACCGGCGAGGACGTCGAGCACGTCCGCCTCGGGCAGGAAGACGCCCAGCATGGCCCCGGGCGGCATCGACCGCGCCAGCCGGCCGCGCGCGGCCACCAGGCGCACCGCGTCCGGCAGCGAGAACACCCCGGCCAGGCAGGCGGCGACGTACTCGCCGACGCTGTGCCCCGCCATCGCGGTGGGCCGGACCCCGCGCGAGTGCCACAGCCGCGCCAGGGCGTACTCGACGGCGAACAGCGCGGGCTGGGTGACGTCGGTCAGGGCGAGCCGCGCGGCGGCCTCGTCGGCCCGCTCCGGCGGCGCCAGGACCAGCGCGCGCAGGTCCTCGCCCAGGTGCGGGGCGAACAGCTCGGCGCAGCGGTCCAGCTCGGCGGCGAACACCGGCTCGTGGGCGTGCAGGTCGCGGCCCATGCCGACGTGCTGCGCGCCCTGGCCGGGGAACAGGAACGCCACCCCGGGGTTCTCGGCGGCGGTCCAGGAGTCGGCCGGGGTGATCCGGCGCAACGCGGCCACGGCCTGCGCGGTGTCGCGGGACACCACGGCCTGTCGGTGCCCGAACGCGCGCCGGCGGGTGGCCAGGGTGTGCGCGGCGGCGGCCAGCGGGGTGCCCGGCTGGGCCTGGAGGTGGTCGGCCAGCCGGTGGGCGTTGTCGGCCACCGCCCGCGGGGTCCGGCCGGACACCACCAGCGCGTGGTACCCGGCGGCGGCCTCGGGGACGGGCCCGGCGGGGAGCGGCGCTTCCTCCAGCACGACGTGGGCGTTGGTGCCGCCGATGCCGAACGAGCTGACCCCGGCCCGGCGCGGGGTCCGGCCGCGGGGCCACGGCAAGGGCTCGGTGTTGACGAAGAACGGGCTCCGGGCCAGGTCCAACGCCTCGTTGGGGCCCGCGTAGCCGACCAGCGGGGGAATGGACCCGCGGTCGAGCACGAGTGCCGCCTTGATCAGGGCGGTGACGCCCGCGGCGGCGTCGAGGTGGCCGACGTTGGCCTTGACCGCGCCCAGGGCGCAGTAGCCGGTGTCGGCGGTGTGCTCGCGGTAGGCGCGGCTGAGCGCGGCGATCTCGATCGGGTCGCCCAACGCGGTCCCGGTGCCGTGCGTCTCGACGTAGCCGATGGTGGAGGCGTCCACGCCGGCCACGGCCAGCGCCTCCGCGATCACCTCGGCCTGCCCGTCCACGCCGGGCGCGGTGTAGCCCGCCTTCAGCGAGCCGTCGTTGTTGATCGCGGAGCCCCGGATGACGGCGACGACGGCGTCGCCGTCGTCGAGGGCGTCGGCCAGCCTGCGCAGCACGACCACGCCGACGCCGTTGCCCGCCACCGTGCCGTCCGAGTCGGCGGAGAACGGCCGGCAGTGCCCGTCGGCGGACATGATGCCGCCCGGCTCGTGCAGGTACCCGCCCGCCAGCGGCACCGACACCGACACCCCGCCCGCGATGGCGGTGTCGCACTCGCCGCTGAGCAGGCTCTGGCAGGCCAGGTGCACCGCGGTGAGCGAGGTCGAGCACGCCGTCTGCACGGTCAGCGCCGGTCCCCGCAGGTCCAGCTGGTAGGCCACCCGGGTGGCCAGGAAGTCCTTGTCGGACGCCAGCAGCGTGCGGTAGGGGCCGGTCGAGTCGTAGAGCCGCCGGTTGCCCATCACGTTGAACAGCAGGTAGGAGTTCATGCTCGTGCCCGCGAAGACGCCGATGCGGCCGGTGCTCGCGGCCGGGTCGCACCCGGCGGACTCCAACGCCGTCCAGGCGCACTCCAGGAAGACCCGGTGCTGGGGGTCCATCAGCTCCGCTTCGCGCGGGCTGTAGCCGAAGAACGCCGCGTCGAACCGGTCGGCGCCCTCCAGCACGCCCTTGGCGGGGACGTAGCCCGGCCGCGCGGCCTCGGCCGGGTCCACACCGGACTCGGCCAGCCGGTCGGCGGTCAGGGTCGAGATCGTCTCCCGGCCGCCCTGGAGGTTGCGCCAGAACTGCTCGACGTCGTCGGCGCCGGGGAAGCGCCCGGCCATGCCGGTGATCGCTATCCGGTCGGCCACGTCGGCCGAGTCGGCTGCGCGGGCCGAGCCGGTCACGCCGGTCGGGTCGGGTGCGGGGGCCGAGCCGGTCACGCCGGTCGGGTCGGGTGCGGGGGCCGAGCTCGTCGCGCCGGTACCGCCGGCCGCGCCGGGCGCATTCCCCCCGCCGGTCACGTCAGCCGTGCCGGCCGAACGCGTCGCGCCGGTCCCGTGAGCTGTGCCGGTGCCGCCGGTCACGCCGCTCGTGGCGGTCGTGGCGGTCGTGGCGGTCGTGGCGGTCGTGGCGGTGGTCGCCGTGGTTCGGGTCGTGTCGGCCATGTCGGTCACCTCCCATTCCGCGAGCGCGCCCTGCGGTCGGCCGCCCGTCCGCGCCCCTCACGGGCCTGCCTGCGGGCCTCGGCTCGGGCCGCCCCGGCCAACGCGGGCGCGTCCCCGTCGCGCGCCAGGTGCTCGGCCAGCGCCGCGACCGTCGGGTACTGGAACAGCTCCACCATCGACACGTCCCGGCCCAGGGCCTCGACCAGCGCCGCCCGCACCCGGGCCAGCGCCAGCGAGTGGCCGCCGAGGTCGAAGAAGTTGTCGTGCGCGCCGACCCGGTCGACGGAGAGCACGTCGCACCACAACCGCGCGATGGTCGCCGGCAGGCCCTCCCCCGGCGCGACGAACGCCGTGGCCACCTCGGGTCGGGCGCCGTCCGGCTCGGGCAGCGCGGCGTGGTCGAGCTTGCCGTTGGGGGTCAGCGGGATCGCCGGCAGCGGCACGAACACCGAGGGCACCGCGTAGTCGGGCACCCTCTCGCGCAGGTGGGCGGTCAGCTCGACGGCGGGCACGGCGCGCACGGCGACCAGGTACGCCACCAGGCGGTCGCCCCGGACCACCGCCACCGCCTCGGTCACGTCCGGGTGCTCGGCCAGCGCGGAGCCCACCTCGCCGAGCTCGACGCGGAACCCGCGCAGCTTCACCTGGTCGTCCAGCCGCCCCAGGTACTCCACCGCGCCGTCGGACCGCTGCCGCCCCCGGTCGCCGGTCTTGTAGAGCCTGCCCAGGGGGTGCTCCACGAACCGCTCGGCGGTCAGCGCGGGCCGACCCAGGTACCCGCGGGCGAGGTTGCGGCCGGCGATGTGCAGCTCACCGGCCACGCCGGTGGGCACCGGGCGCAGGCGGTCGTCCAGGACGTGCACACCCGTGTTGGCGATGGGGAAGCCGATCGGCACCGGGCGCGGGTCGCCGTCGCGGCGGCACCGCCAGTGGGTGACGTCGATGGCGGCCTCGGTGGGCCCGTAGAGGTTGTGCAGCTCGGCGGAGCTGCGTGCGAAGAACCGCTCCTGGGTGGCGCGGGGCAGCGCCTCGCCGCTGCAGATCACCCGCCGCAGCGACGTGCACTCCTCCAGACCGGGTTCGCCCAGCACCACCTGGAGCATCGACGGCACGAAGTGCAGCGTCGTGATGCGCTCGGACCGGATCAGCTCGATGAGGTGACCGCTGTCGCGGTGCGCGTCGGGTGGGGCGACGACCAGCGTCGCGCCCGACATCAGCGGCCAGAAGAACTCCCACACCGACACGTCGAAGGAGAACGGCGTCTTCTGGAGCACCCGGTCGTCCGGGCCGAGCCGGTAGGCGTCCTGCATCCACAGCAGCCGGTTGCGGATGGCCGCGTGGACGTTCATCACGCCCTTGGGCCTGCCCGTGGAACCGGAGGTGTAGATGACGTAGGCCAGGTCCTCGCCGTCGACGGCGACGCCGGGATCGGTGTCGGGCTCGCCGGACAGGTCCAGCTCCTCCACGCACAGCGCCGCCGCCGCAGTGGGGGGAAGCCCGTCCACCACGTCCCGGCGGGTCAGCAGCACCGGCGCGGCGGCGTCGTCCAGCATGTGCGCCAGCCGTGCCCGCGGGTAGGCCGGGTCCAGCGGCAGGTACGCGCCGCCCGCCTTGAGCACGGCCAGCAGGCTGACCACCAGTTCGAGGGAACGCGGCACGCTCACCGCGACCGGCACGTCCCGGCCGACGCCGCCGCGGACCAGGCGGTGCGCCAGCCGGTTGGCCCACCGGTCCAGTTCGGCGTAGGTCAGCGAGCGGCCCTCGAAGCGCACCGCCTCGGCGTCCGGGGTGGCGCGGGCCTGCTCGGCGACGCGCTCGTGCACCAGGCCGACACCCGGCCACTCCCGGCTGGGCCCGGCGCCGGCCGCCAGCACCCGCTCGCGCTCGGCGCCGTCGAGCAGTTCCAGGCTCGCCACGGTCGTCGCGGGGTCGTCCACGACCTGCTCGACCAGCCGGCGGAAGCACCGGGCCAGGCCGGCCACCGAGGTCTCCTCGAACAGGTCGCTGTCGTACTCGAACCAGCCGGTGAGCCGGCCCTCGTCGTCGGAGAAGAACTGCAGCTCCAGGTCGAAGCGGGCGCCGCGGGCGCGCAGCGGCACCCGGCTGATCGACACGCCGGCCATCTCCAGGGCGGGCAGGGGGTCGCCCTGGTAGGACAGGCCCACCTGGAACACCGGTGAGCGGCTCAGGTCGCGCGGACGGCGCTGGTCCTCGACGATCCGCTCGAACGGCACGTCCTGGCGGGCGTAGGCGGCCAGGCAGGACGCGCGCACGGAGGCGAGCACGGCGTCGAAGGCCGGGTCCCCGGCCAGGTCGGTGCGCACCGGCAGGGTGTTGACGAAGAACCCGATGAGCGACTCCACCTCGGGCCGGGTGCGGTTGGCGGTCGGGACGCCGACCACGACGTCGGTCTGGCCGGTCCAGCGGTGCAGCAGGACCTGGAGCACCGCGAGCAGCGCCATGTACGGGGTGGCGCGGTGCTGCCTGGCCACCGCGCCCAGCCCCGCCATCAGCGCGGCGGGCAGCTCGAAGGGCACCGAACCGCCGTTGAACCCCTGCACCGCCGGCCGGGGGCGGTCGGTGGGCAGCTCCAGCGCCGCGGGCGCGCCCTCCAGGTGCCGCCGCCAGTAGTCCAAGTCGCCGGCGGCGCGCTCGTTCTGCCAGACGGCGAAGTCGCCGTACTGGATGGCCGGCGGCGGCAGCGACGAGGGCCGGCCGGCGGTGAACGCGGCGTAGAGCGCCGACAGCTCGGAGACGAACACGCCGACCGACCGGCCGTCGGAGACCAGGTGGTGGGTGGCCACCGCCAGCACCCGGTCCCGCTCGCCCAGCCTCAGCAGCCGCAGGCGCAGCAGCGGGCCGGTGGTCAGGTCGAACGGCTCCGCCAGCTCGGCGGCGATCCGCTGCTCCAACGCCTCGCCCTCGACGTCCTGCCCGCGCAGGTCCACCTCGGTCACCGGCACGTCCACGGCCGGGTGGACGACCTGCACCGGCATGCCGCCACGCAGCTCGAAGGTCGTGCGCAGGGCCTCATGGCGGCGCACGATCCCGGCCACGGCGGCCCGCAGCACGTCGACGTCCAGCGTGCCGCGCAGGCGCAGCGCCGCCGGGATGACGTAGGCCGGGTTGCCCGGCCGCACCTGTTCGAGGAACCAGATCCCGCGCTGCGCCACCGACAGCGGGAAGGTGTTCTCGACCAGGCCGCGTTCGCGCATCAGCTCCTCGAACAGGGCCCGCTTGTGCTCGGGCAACGCGGCCAGCGCCATCCGCAGGTCGGTCACGTCAGCTCCTCTCGCCGGTCGGGGCCGCGGTCGCGGCGGTCGGCCCGGTGCCGTTCGTGCCGGGGACGTCCGGGCCGGGGCTCGTCGAGCCACCGTTTCGCGAACCGGGGACGTTCGCGCCGCGGGTCCCGGAGCCGGGGCCGTCCGGACCGCCGTTGGCCGAACCGGGACCGTCCGGGCCGCGGATCCCTGAGCCGGGGCCGCTCGTGCCGGGGCGGTTCCTGACAGGGCCGTTCGTGCCGGAGTCGTTCGTGTCGGGATTCGTGGAGCCGGGGTCGTCCGGCATCCGCGCCAGCTCGGCCAGCAGCCGCGCGGCGGCGTCCTCGACCCGTTCGACCCGCCTGATGGGGCCGTCGTCGGGCCGGTCGCCGCCGGAGTCGGCCAGGTGCCCGGTGATCCGGTCGACCAGGTCGCGGGCGGTGGCGCCGTCGAGGAACGCCGAGATGGGCAGCGACACCCCCAGCGCGCCCTCGATCTCGTTCTTCAGCTCCACCGCCATCAGCGAGTCCACGCCGAGGTCGAACAGCGGCTGGTCGGGATCCGGCGGCGTGCGCGAACCGAGCGTGGCGGCGAGGCTGAGCGCCAGCCGCGCGGTCAGCAGGGGCGCGCGCTCGGCCGTCGGCAGCGCGGCCAGCTCGTCGCGGGTGGGCAGCACGCGGGCGCGGCGGGCGACGGGACGGGGTTCGCCCGCCGGCGCGTCGACCAGCTCGGCCAGCAACGCCGAACCGGAGACCTGCTGGTAGCGCCGCCCCCACTCCTCCCAGTCGACCGGGATGACGGCGAGCTGGGCGACGTCGTGGGCGGGCAGCCGGTGGAAGGCCCGCAGCGCCTGCGCGGGCGTCAGCGTGCCCATGCCGCGGCTGAGGCCGGGGGTGGCCTCGGCCTCGCGGGCGGCCAGGCCGGTGTCGCGCCAGATGCCCCAGTTGACGCTGACCGCCGGCCGGCCGTGCGCCCGGCGCAGGTGCGCCAAGGCGTCGAGGAAGGCGTTGGCCGCGGCGTAGGCGCTGAAGAAGGGCGAGCCGAGGACGGCGCTGGTCGACGAGAACAGCACGAAGAAGTCCAGGTCGCGCTCGCCGAGGCAGCGGTGCAGCACCCACGCGCCCAGCGCCTTGGGGCGCAGGTGCCAGTCGAGCACCTCGGCGGTCAGCTCCGGCAGCGGCACGACGTCGCCCACGCCGGCGGCGTGCACGACGCCGCGGATCGGCGGCCGGCCCTCGCGTTCGTGGCGGTCCAGGAACTCCCGGACCCGGTCGGCGTCGGCGATGTCGAGGGATTCCAGGTGCACCGCCGCGCCCAGGGACTCCAGCTCGCGGACGGCCGCCACGCGGGGGTCGTCGGACAGCTCGGCCCACCGCCCGCGCGGTGGCAGCGGCGTGCGACCCAGCAGCACGAGCCGGCGGGCGCCGGCGAGCACCGCCGAGCGGGCCACGGCCAGGCCGAGGCCGCCCAGGCCGCCGGTGATCAGGTAGGTGCCGTCCGGCCGCCAGTCGAACCCGGCGGCACCGGCGGGCTCGACGCCCTCGGCGCGGACCAGCCGGGCGAGGTGGCGCTGTCCGTCGCGCAACGCCACCTGGTCCTCTCCGGGGCCGCGGCCGATCTCGTCGAGCAACGCGCCCGCGGCGGTGTCGGGGGTCGCCGCCGGGTCCAGGTCGAGCAGGCCGCCCCAGATGCCGGAGTGCTCCTGGCGCACCGAGCGGCCCAGCCCCCACAGCGTCGAGCCGGAGACCCCGGGCACCTCGCCGTCGAGGGCCACCGCGCCGCGGGTGACCAGCCACAGCCGGGCCGGGACGGCCGCGCCGACCAGTGCCCGCACGGCGTGCACGGCGTCGGCGCAGGCGTCCCGCTCTGCGTCGAGCAGGTCGTCCGGGCCCGCCGCCCCGGCGTCCAGGCCCCACAGGTGCACCACCGTCACCTCGTCGTCGCCCACGTCGAGCCCGCCCAGCAGGCGGGTGAGGTCCTCGGGGTGGTCGCGGCGGACGGTGGCACGGTCGCCGTCGTGGCGGTACCGCTCCCCCGCCACCACGACCACGCTGCGCTCGCCCCGCCGTGCCGCGTGGGCGGCGACGGCGTCACCCACGCCGCCCGCGTCGGCCAGCACCAGCCACGCGCGCCGGACGCCGTCCGCGACCGCGGGCGCGGTCGACCGCCGCCACACCAGGCGGTGCGGCAGGGCCTCGTCGGCGAACTCCTCCGAACCGTCCGCCCGTTCCTCGGCCGCGGGGACCGGGCCGCCGCGCCGGCGGGGCGGTCGCCGGCTCGGCGTCGGGTCGAAGGCGTAGGTGGGCACGGGCACCCTGGTCCGGGTGTAGTCGGCGTCGAACCCCGCCCAGTCGATGTCGCCGCCGCGGGTGTGCAGCAGCGCCACGCCCGCCAGCAGGCTCTGCCAGTCGTCCCGACCCGGCCGCAGGCTCGGCACCAGCACGGCCTCGTCCTCGGCGGGCAGCATGTCGTTGACCAGCCCCAGCAGGGTCGCGGTCGGGCCGACCTCGACGAACGCCCGGTGACCCAGGGCGCGCAGGGTGGCCACGCCGGTGGCGAACCGGACGGGCTGCCGGGCGTGGCGGCACCAGTAGTCGGCGTCGGGCGCCTGGTCCCACGGCCACAGCTCGCCGGTCACGTTGGACACCAGCGGGATCACCGGCGGGCTGAAGGTAATCCGTTCCGCCGCCGCGCGCAGCTCGTCCAGGATCGGCTCCACCAGCGGCGAGTGCGAGGCGGTGGTGATGTGCAGGCGCTTGGCGCGGATGCCGCGCGCGGTGAACGCCGCGCACACCGCGTCGACCAGCTCGCCGTCACCGGAGATCGTGGTGGCGGTCGGGCCGTTGACCGCGGCGACGGAGATCCGGCCCGGGTGGGCGGCCAGCTCCTCGGCCACGACCAGTTCGGGCGCCGCGACGGAGGCCATGGCGCCGGTCCCGGACAGCGTCTGCATCAGCCGGGAGCGGACGACGGTCAGCGCCAGCCCGTCCTCCATGCTCATCGCGCCGGCGACGCAGGCGGCCACGTACTCGCCGAAGCTGTGCCCCAGCACCGCCGCCGGCCGCACGCCCCACGACTGCCACAGCCGGGCCAGGGCGTACTCGACGGCGAACACCGCGGGCTGGGCGTAGGCGGTCCGGTTGATCAGGTCGCGGTCGCCGCCGTCGGGGTAGAGCACCGACAGCAGCGGCCGCTCCAGCATCGGGCGCAACACCGCGTCGCACTCGTCCACCGCGGCGCGGAAGGTCGGCTGCGTCTCGTAGAGGCCGCGGGCCATGTCGACCCGCTGCACGCCCTGCCCGGTGAACAGGAAGACCACCTCGCCGGCCGAGCCGGCCCGGCCGGCGGCCACCCCGTCGGCCACGACGCCCTCGGCGAACGCGGCCAGCCGCTCGGCGACCTCGCCCGCCGTGCCGCCGGTGACGGCCAGCCGGTGGGCGAAGGCGGACCGGCCGGTGTTGGCGGAGTAGCACAGGTCGGCCACCGGTTCCGCGGCGGTGGCGAACCGGTCGCGGTAGCGGGCCGCCAGGGCCGTCAGCGCGGTCGGCGACTTGGCCGACAGCGCCAGCACCGACCGCGGCCTGCGGTCGTCGGCCTCGGCCGGCGCGGCCCGTTCGGGCGCCTGCTGGAGGATCACGTGCGCGTTGGTGCCGCTGAACCCGAAGCTGCTCACGCCCGCGGTGCGCGGGCCTCCCGTCTCCGGCCACGGGGTCAACGCGGTCGGCACGGTGAACGTGGTGCCCGCGAAGGAGATGTCGGGGTTGAGCCGGCGGAAGTGGACGTTGCCCGGGATGGCACCCTTGTGCAGCGCCAGCACCACCTTGATCAGCCCGGCGATGCCCGCGGCGGCCTCGGCGTGGCCGATGTTGGTCTTGGACGAGCCCAGGTGCAGCGGCGGGCCCGCCGGCCGGCCGTAGACCTCGGCCAGCGCCTCGACCTCGATCGGGTCGCCGAGCCGCGTGCCGGTGCCGTGCGCCTCGACGAACGTCACCTCGTCCGGTCCGACACCGGCCGCGGCCAACGCCTGGCGCAGCACCTCGCGCTGCGCCGAGCCGTTGGGCGCGGTGACGCCGGCGCTGCGACCGTCCTGGTTCACCGCCGCGCCGCGGATCACCGCCAGGACCCGGTCGCCGTCGCGCTCGGCGTCGGACAGCCGCTTGAGCACGACCGCGCCGCAGCCCTCGCTGCGCACGTAGCCGTTGGCGGAGGCGTCGAACGCCTTGCACCGGCCGTCCACCGACACCATGCGGCCGAACTGCGAGAACGACACGCTCGGCAGCGGGGACAGCACCACGTTGACCCCGCCCGCCACGGCGAGGTCGGACTCGCCCAGGCGCAGGCTCTGGCACGCCTGGTGCACGGCCACCAGCGCCGAGGAGCACGCGGTGTCGATCGCCATGCTGGGCCCGCGCAGGTCCAGTGTGTAGGACACCCGGCCGGTCACGACGCTGTGCGCGACCCCGGTGCCCGCGTGGGCGGAGAAGTCGACCGGGTCGAGCAGGTGCTCGGTGGCGTAGTCGAAGCTGGACACGCCCATGAACACGCCGGTGCGGGAGCCCGCCAGGCGGGTCGGCGCGCGGCCGGAGTCCTCCAGCGCCTCCCACACCACCTCCAGGGTGAGCCGCTGCTGCGGGTCCATGGCCAGCGCCTCGCGCCGGGAGATCCCGAAGAAGTCGTGGTCGAACGCGTCCACCCGGTCCAGGAAGCCGCCGCTGCGGGTGCTCACCTTGCCCGGCCTCGGCTCGGCGCTGAAGAACGCGTCGACGTCCCACCGGTCGGGCGGGATCTCCCGCACCGCGTCGGTGCCCGAGGCCAGCAGGTCCCAGTAGCTGTCGCCGTCGACCGCGCCACCGGGGAACCGGCACCCCAGGCCGACGACGGCGATCGGCTCGGTGCGGGCGCGCTCGTGCGCTTCGAGGTCGCGCCGCAGCCGCTGCATGGTGGTGTAGGCGCGCCTGAGGGTGGCGGCGGTGTCCTCCGGGGCTGTCATGCGTGCCGTCCTTCGTCGATCTGCTCGGCCGTGGCCAGCAGGAGTTCCTCCAACTCGCGGACCGACAGGTCGTCCAGCCCGTCGGTGTCGTCCTCGGGCGCCGCGTCCGCCGGCGGCGCCTCCAGGGCGACCCCCATCCGCTCGGCCAGGAACGGCACCAGCGCGTCGATGGTCGGGTAGCGCCAGGTCACGGTGGCGGGCAGCTCGACCCGCAGCGAGGTCTCCAGCCGCTTGCGCAGCTCCAGCGACAGCAGCGAGTCGAACCCCATGGCGTTCAGCGGCGCGGACCGGTCCACCAGGTCCGGGTCCAGGCGCAGCACCCGCGCGGCCTCCTCCTGGCAGTGCCGGGCCAGGATCGCGTGCCGCCGGCGGCCCGGTTCGACCGCCAGCATCCGGTCGTGGACCTCGCCGCGCGGCCGCCGGCCGGTCGCCGGCGCGCCGTCCGAGACGAGCCGGGCCAGCAGCGGGGGCAGCAGGCCGCGGTCGGCGGCCTCGCGCGCCGCGACCCGATCGAGCGGCAGCACGCACGCCTGCGGCAGGTCCGACCGCAGCAGCCGGTCCAGGGCGGCGACGCCGTGCGCCGGGGTGATGCCCCTGACGCCGCGGGCCTCCAGCGCGCCGCCCCGGTCGGGTCGGGCGGCCAGGCCCGCTCCCGACCAGGCTCCCCAGTCGACGCTGAGCGCGGGCAGCCCGAGGGCGGCCCGGTGCTGGGCCAGGCCGTCGAGGAAGGCGTTGGCCGCGGCGTAGTTGCCCTGGCCCGCCGAGCCCAGCAGCGCCGCGGCGGACGAGTACAGCACGAAGAAGTCCAGGTCCAGGTCCGCGGTGGCCCGGTGCAGGTGCCACGCGGCGACGGCCTTGGGTTCGGCGACGGTCCGCAGGCGGTCGGCGTCCAGCCGCAGCAGCACGCCGTCGTCCAGGACGCCCGCCGCGTGCACGACCCCGGCCAGTGGCGCCGGCAGGTCGGCCAGCAGCGCGGCCACGTCCTCGGCCCGGGACACGTCGGCCCGGCGCACCAGGACGTCGGCCCCGCGCTCGCGCAGCTCGCCGACGACCGACTCCGCCCGGTCCCCCGGTCCGCCGCGGCCCGCCAGCACCAGGTGCCGCGCGCCCTGGTCGACCAGGTGGCGGGCGGTCTCCAGGCCGAGCGCGCCCAGGCCGCCGGTGATCAGGTACGTCGCGTCGGGCCGGACGGTGCCGCCGGCCCGGACCGCGACCCGCGCCGGCGGCCGCTCGTCGGGGCGCAGCACGACCTTGCCGATGTGCCGCGCCCGCGCCATGTGCCCGAACGCGTCCTCGGCGCGGGAGTACGGGAACTCGGTCACCGGCAGCGCGTGGAACTCGCCGGCCGCGAAGCCCGCGGAGATCCGGTCGAGCAGCCGGGCGACCAGCGCGGGCTGCTCGGCCAGGGAGTGCTCCAGGTCCACCGCGAACAGCGACCGGTTGTGCTTGAGGGAGCCCAACCCCAGGTGGCTGTTGTCGTAGACGTCGCGCTTGCCGATCTCCACGAACCGCCCGCCGGGCGCCAAGAGGTCCAGGCTGCGCGCCAGGGCCTGCCCCGCCAGCGAGTTGAGCACCACGTCCACGCCGCGCCCGCCGGTCAGCTCGCGCACCTCGTCGGCGAAGCGCAGCGAACGCGAGTCCATGACGTGCGGTACGCCCATGCCGCGCAGCAGCTCGCGCTTCTCCTCGGTGCCCGCCGTGGCGAACACCTCCGCGCCCGCCGCCCGGGCGACCTGGAGGGCCGCCAGGCCGACGCCGCCGGTCGCGGCGTGGATCAGCACGGTCTCACCGGGCGCCAGGCGGCCCAGGTGCTCCAGGCCGTAGACGGCGGTGAGGAAGGCGATCGGCACGGCCGCGGCCTCGGCGTCGTCGAGCCCGGCCGGTCGCGGCGCGACCAGCTCGGCGCGGGTGGTGGCGGTGGTGGCCATGCTCGCCGGCGCGACGGCCACCACGGCGTCGCCGACGGCCGGCGTGGTCACGCCCTCGCCGACCGCCACGACGGTGCCCGCGCACTCCGCGCCCAGCGGCACCGTCTCGGCGGGCACGCCGGGGCAGTCGCCCATCGCCTTGAGCACGTCGTTGAAGTTCAGCCCGGCGGCGGACACGGCGATCCGCACCTCGCCCGGTCCGGGTGGGCGGGGGTCGCAGTGGACGGGTTCGAGGCTGTCCAGCAGGCCGGGGCGGGTGGCCATCACCCGGTGGTCGCCTCCGGCCGGCCGGTGGCGCCAACCCCGTTCGGCCCGGGCGGGTCGCGGGTCGAACGGCGCGAGCCGCGGGGCGAACCTCCGGCCCGCCCGCAGCGCGAGCTGGCCCGCTCCGGTGGACGTCACCTCCTCGTACAGCCCTTCCACCCCGCCGGCGGGGTCGAGGTCGACGATCAGGGGGCGCAGCTCGGCGTGCTCCGACTCGACCACCCGCGCCAGGCCCCACAGCGCCGCCTGCGCCACCGCCACCGGCTCGTCGGCCACGCGCTGGGCGCCTCGGGTGAGCACCACCAGGCGGGGCGGCGCGGTCACTGCGGCCAGCGCCCGCACTAGGTGCAGTGCCGACGCGGTCGGGCCGGTCCACAGCCGCGCGGCCTCGTCGCCCGCCTCGTCGCCCGCCCCGGCGTCCAGCGCCCAGGCGTGCACGACGCCGTCCACGACGCCGACCTCGGCCACCAGGGCGGTGACGTCCTCGGCCCGGTCCGGGTCGATCTCGTAACGCGTGGCGTCGACCCGGCGGAAGCCCGCGGCCGGCGTGACGGTGACCGCGTCACCCCCGGCCGCCAGGATGCCGGAGCGCAGGTCGGCGCACGTCCCGTCGCGGTCGGCCAGCAGCAGCCACCGGCCGGGCGCGGCGGCCGGCGCCGCCGGGGCGTCCGCCTCCCGCCACACCGGCACCAGCACCGACTCGTCCACGGCGTCGCGCCCGCCGCCGAGCCGGCGCAGCGCGATGTCCTCCACGACGCCGACCGGCCGCCCCCCGGCGTCGAACAGCTCGACGCGGCAGCCGGTGATGTCGGCGCCGTCCACGACGCCGGCCGTGGCCCGCGCCCACGCGGGGGCGCCGCTCACGGTGAACCGGCCGACGCCGACCGGCAGGTGGGTGCCGCCCGCGTCGAGCGCGGCGCCGAGCACCTGCAGGCAGCTGTCCAGCAGCGCCGGGTGCACCGTGTAGGGGTCGCGGTCCACCGGCTGCGCCAACCGCGCCAGCGCCTCGCGGTCGGCGCACCACAGCTCGGCGATGCCCTGGAACGCCGGGCCGTACCCCAGCCCGCGGCCGTGCAGGGCGGCGTAGTGGCCCGCCACGTCGACCGGGGTCGCGCACCGGGAGCGGACCGCGGCGAGGTCCTCGGTCGCCGTCGTCGCACCGCGGTCGGGCAGCCGGTAGCGGCCGTCGGCCGCCTCCGTCCAGCCCTCCTCGGCGGTGTCGCGGGTGAACAGCCGGAACACGCCGGTGTCGGGCGCCTCGGGCACCAGGACGAGTTGCAGGGTGTCGTCGGTCGCGGCGGCGGGCACGACCGTCACGGCCGACAGGCGCACGTCCTCGATCACGGCCGTGCCGTCGCCGAGGGCGCGACGGGCGGCGGTCAGGGCGGCGTCGAGCACCGCGGCGGCGGGCAGCACGGCCGTGCCGTCCACCCGGTGGTCGTCGAGGTAGCCGAAGCCGTCGAGGTCGACCCGGGCGGTCCAGTGCAGGGCCCGGGGCGCCACGGCCGAGCGCACTTCGTGCGCCAGCAGCGGGTGGCCCGCGCGACCCGACCGGCGGGCGCGGCCGGCGGGCAGCCACAGCGGTTGCCGCTGCCACGGGTAGGTCGGCAGCCCGACCACCGATCCGGCGGTCCCGACGACGCGGGTCCAGTCCAGCGGCCACCCGGCGGCGTAGAGCGCGCCCAGCTCGGTGAACAGCGCCTCGCGGGAGGGGCGGTCGCGGCGCAGCGAGGCGACCACGACGGCCTCGGCCCGCTGGACCTCGATCCGCTCGCGCACCGCGTCGCCGAGCACCGGGTGCGGGGAGATCTCCACGAACGCGTCGTGCCCGGACTCCACCAGCGCGGTCACCACGCGGTCGAACAGCACGGGCCGGACGATGTTCTCCGCCCAGTACCCGGCGTCCAGCCGGGCGCCGTCGACCGGCTCGCCGGTCACGGTCGAGATCATCGGCACGGCGGTCGCGCGGGGCCGCAGTCCCGACAGCCGCTCCCACAGGTCGGTGGCGACCGGTTCCACCAAGGGGCTGTGCGAGGCGAACTCCACCGACTCCAGCAGCCGGGCGAACACCCCGTCGGCCGCCAGGTCGGCCACCAGCCGCTCCACCTCGGCGGTCCCGCCGGACAGCACCGTGGTGCCGGGGCTGTTGCCGGCGGCGGCCCACAACGCGGTGCGCCCCGCCAGCACCTCCGGCACGCGGTCCCACGGCAGCCCGACCACGGCCATCCGGCCCCGACCCACCGCCGCCCGCAGCGCCGTCCCCCGGTGCAGGGCGATCAGCAGCGCGTCCTCCAGGCCCAGCGCACCGGCCACGTGGGCGGCGGCGATCTCGCCGACGCTGTGGCCGACCACCGCGGCCGGCTCCACGCCCCACGACCGCCACAGCGCCGCCAGCGCGATCTGCACCGCGCACAGCGCGGGCTGGCCGCGGTCGGTGTCGAGCAGGCGCGAGTCGGCGGCGGCGAGCTGCTCCAGCAGCGACCAGTCGACGTGCCGGCGCAGCAGCGCGTCGCAGCGCCGCAGCACCGACCGGAACACCGGTTCGGAGTCCGCCAGGTCCGGCGCCACCGGCCACCAGCGGCTGCCCTGGCCGGAGAAGACGAACACGGCCTTGTCCGACCGCGCCGACCGGCGGGTGCCCACGGCCAGGCCGGGTGCGTCCTCGCCGGCGGCGAAGGCCCGCAGGGACTCCCCCAGCCGGACGGCCGAGTCGCCCACCACGACCAGGCGGTGCTCGTGGTGGTCGCGGCGCGCGGTCGAGGAGAACGACAGGTCCCGGACGGTGACCCCGCCGCCGGTGGTCAGCCGCTCGTACCGGCCCGCCAGTTCGCGCAGCGCGTCCGCCGTGCGCGCGGAGATGGCCACGGGGTGGGCCAGGCCGTCCGGGGTCGAGCCGCCGACGCGCGCCGGGGCCTGCTCGACCACCAGGTGCGCGTTCGTGCCGCCGAAGCCGAAGGAGCTGACCCCGACCAGCGCGGGCTCGTCGGCCACCGGCCACGGCGCGAGCGCGTCGGCGACCCGCAGCGGCAGCTCGTGGAACGGGATGTGCGGGTTGGGCTCGCGGAAGTGCACGGTCGGCGGCACCTCCCGGTGGCGCACCATCAACACCGCCTTGATCAGCCCGCCGATGCCCGCGGCGGCCTCCATGTGGCCGACGTTGGACTTGACCGAGCCGATCAGGCAGGGCCGGTCGGCGGGGCGGCCTTCGCCGAGCACCGCGGCCAGCGCCTTGACCTCGATCGGGTCGCCCAGGGGCGTGCCGGTGCCGTGCGCCTCCGCGTAGTGCACCCGTCCGGGCGCCACGCCGGCGGCGGCGTAGGCCGCGCGCAGAACCGCTTCCTGCGCGTGCGGGTTGGGCGCCATCAGCCCGTTGCTGCGGCCGTCCTGGTTGACCGCGCCGCCGCGCACCACCGCGTGCACGGGGTCGCCGTCCGCCAGCGCGCGGCGCAGCGGCTTGAGCACGACCACCCCCGCGCCCTCGGCGCGCACGTACCCGTCGGCGGCGGCGTCGAACGGCTTGCACCGACCTCCGGGCGACATCACGCCCGCCTGCGCGAAGTTGATCGCGCCCGCGGGCGAGAGCACCAGGTTCACCCCCGCGGCCAGGGCCAGGTCGGAGTCGCCGCGGGCGAGGCTCGCGCACGCCTGGAGCACCGCGACCAGCGACGAGGAGCACGCGGTGTCCACGGCCATGCTCGGGCCCCGCAGGTCCCACAGGTAGGACAGCCGGTTGGCGGCGATGCTGAGCGCGCTGCCGGTGCCGGTGTGCGCGTCGATGCCGTCGAGGTCATTGAGCTGGAAGGTCGCGTAGTCGAACGAGGAGATGCCGACGAACACCCCGGTCCGCGAGCCCGCGAGCCGGGACGCGGGCAGCCCCGCGTCCTCGAGCGCCTCCCACGCCACCTCGGCCAGCAGCCGCTGCTGCGGGTCCATCCGCGCGGCCTCCTGCGGCGAGATGCCGAAGAAGTGCGGGTCGAAGCGGTCCACGTCGGCCAGGAAGCCGCCGTGGCGCGTGACGGCGCCTTCGGGTCCGAAGTCCTCGGCGCGCGGGCGGTCCGCGGGCACCGTGCCGACCGCGTCGCGGCCCTCGCGGAGCAGCTGCCAGAAGGACTCCGGGCCGTCCGCGCCGGGGAAGCGGCAGCCGATGCCGATGACGGCGATCGGCTCGGCCGGCGTGTCTCCCGCGCCGCCGCCGGCCTGCTCCCGCACCGGGTCCGCCGGGCGGGCGGCGACATCGGCGGGCGCGGCCCCGGCAGGCGCGCCATCGGCGGGCGCGAGCCCAGTGCGCCCGGCCTCGGCGGGCGCGGCCTCGATGTGCGCGGTTCCTGTGTGCGCCGCCTCGGCAGGCGCGGCCCCGGCAGACTCGAACCCAGCGGGCGCGGCCCCGGCGGGCGCGGCCACGGCGGGCGCGAGCCCAGTGCGCGTGGCCCCGGCGCGTGCGGCCCGGGTGTGCGCGGCCTCGATATGCGCGACATCGACCCCGTCCCGGACCGGGTTCGCCGGGCGGTCCGCGACGTCCGCGGGGTCCGTGGGCGTGAGGTCCGGGTGCGTGAGGTCCGGGTGCGTGAACTCGACCGGCCCGATCGTCGAAGGTGCCTCGGGCCGGGCGGAGCCCGCCGGGTCGTCCACCGGGCCGGTCGCCGACACCCCCGGCGCGCCCAGGTGGGACGCCAGTCGGGCGATGGTCGGGTACTCCCACATCAGCGTCGCCGGCAGCGTGCGCCCGAGCCACTGCTCCAAGCCGCCGACCAGCGACACCATCTCCACCGAGCGCAGCCCGAACCCCGCCAGCGGCCGGTCGCGGTCCAGCTCGGCGGCGGGCACGCCCAGCGCCGCGGACAGCTCCGCGCGCAACCGCGCCTCGACCTCGTCCGGCCCCACCACCGGCACGGCGGGCGCCGGCCGCGCGGCGGGTGTGGCGCTCCACGTGGCGGCGGCGTCCAGCCCACCCGCCCGGAACAGGGCCAGGCAGGCCGAGCGCTGGAGCTTTCCGCTGGAGGTCTTGGGCACCTTCCCCTTGCCCACCAGCACGATCTCGTCCACGCCCAGGCCGTGCTCCTCGGCCACGGCCACCCGGATGGCCGCCATGACGGCGTCCAGGTCCAGCGAGGCGGGGTTGCGCGCCAGCTCCTGCACGACGACGACCCGCTCACGGCCGTCGACGGTGACGGAGCCGGCCACCCCGCAGCCTTGGCGCAGTGCCACGGGGTCGCTGAGCTCGACGGTGCGCTCGATGTCCTGCGGGTAGTGGTTGCGGCCGTCGACGATGAGCACGTCCTTGATGCGCCCGGTCACGTAGAGGTTGCCGCCGTCGAGGAAACCGAGGTCGCCGGTGCGCAGGAACGGTCCCTCGCCGGTGTCGTCGAGCCGCGCGGCGAAGGTCTCCTCCGTGTCCCGTGGGCGCTCCCAATAGCCCTTGGCGACGCTGGGTCCCGCGACCCAGATCTCGCCCACGCGCTCGGCGGGCAGCTCGCGCCGGGTCGCCGGGTCGACCACGGCGATCCGCTGGCCGCTGATGGACACGCCGCACCCGACCACGGTGCGCGCCTCCGCCCCCGGCCTCGCGTCGACCACCTCGTTGCGCGTCAACGCCTCGGCCTCGGCGTGGCGCCACAGCAGCCGGCCCTTCCAACCGCCGGCGGACACCGCCAGCGTCCCCTCGGCGAGGCCGTAGGCGGGCATCAGCGCCGCGCCGTCGAAGCTGGACTCGGCGAAGGTCCCGGCGAAGCGGTCGAGGGTCTCCAGCCGCACCGGTTCGGCGCCGGAGAAGGCGATCCGCCACGTGCTCAGGTCCAGCTCGGCGCGCTCCTGTTCGGTGATCTTGGTCAGGCACAGCTCGTAGGCGAAGTTGGGGCCGCCGCTGATGGTCGCGCGGTTCGCCGCGATCGCCTGCAGCCAGCGCAGCGGCCGCTTGAGGAAGGAGAACGGCGACATGAAGGTCACCGGGTAGCCGGCGTGCGCCGGGGCCAGCAGGCCGGCGATGAGGCCCATGTCGTGGTACGGCGGCAGCCACGTCACCATGTGGTCGCCCGGTCCGGTGCCGAAGATCTCCCGGTTGATCCGGTCGATGTTGTGCCTGAGGTTGTCGTGGCCGACCATCACGCCCTTGGGACTGCTGGTCGAGCCCGAGGTGTACTGCAGGAATGCCAGGTCGTCGGCGGCGATGTCGGGACGGCGCCACTCCTGCGCGGCGGCGGGGTCGACGTCGTCCACGGTGAGCCAGATGAGGTCGCGCAGGCGGGGCGCGTGCTCGGCGAAGCTCTCCGACATGGCGGTGATCGAGCCGGGGGCGAGGACCACGCTGGGGCGGGCGTCGTCGATGACGGCCAGCAGGCGGGGCAGGGTGCGCTGCAGCAGCGAGGGGTTGGGCGGGTACACCGGCACCGCGATCACCTGCGCGTAGAGGCAGGCGAAGAACGAGGCGACGTAGTCCAGGCCCGCCGGGCACACGATCAGCGCCCGGTCACCGGCCGGCACCCGGGCGCGCAGCGTCGCGGCGATGGCGCGGACGCGCGCGTCGAACTCGGCGTTCGTGAGACCGAGGGGTTCACCCTCGCCGTCCACCAGGAATCGGTAGGTGCGCTCCTCCGGACGTTCCGCGAAGTAAGCCCGGAAATGATCGACGAGATTTCCCCGACCTGTCACGTCGGACGAGTGCGCGAAGATGGACAACAGCCTCACACCCCACAGTCGGATTTTCCGACGAATAAGACGGACATCGTCCCGGCGGATGCAGCCGGCATCGGGCAGACGTTCACGAAGGTGGACCGACTGTAGCGGCGGGCGCAGCACGCCATCAAGACCGCCCCGTAGTGGGCGGGCATGAAATCCGCACCCGCATTACGGGCGACACCGGCGACACCGCCCGACCGGCGTACCGCCCTATTCCACACTGCGCAGAATCCCGGTGTTCACGCATGAAAAAGGGGCGACCCGCGGAGGGGCCGCCCCGGAAACCGCGTCGATTCGCGGCGCGGTGGACTAGTGCGCGGTTTTGCGAGAGAAGTACGCCGACGCGGCGGGCGTCCACAACGCCACCGCGGCGACCAGGCCGACGACGCCGACGAGGATCCCGCTGAGGGTCACCAGGACGGGGAAATTCTCACCGAAGTGGTAGAAGCCGAGGGCGGTGCCGACGGCGAAGACCACGATCGCCGCGATGCGCGCCCACCCCTTGCCCTTCCGGACCGCCCGGATGAGGGCCAGGTAGACCAGCGCGCTCAGCACCCCGAGCGTGAAGAGGTAGGTCAGGGTGATGCCCTTGACCTCGGCGAGCTTCTCGGCGCTGTAGGAGGAATAGGCGCTGCGGAAGTTCGCGCCCAGGCCGTCCGGGCCGGCCTGGTCGACGATCACGACGAGCACCGCCAGGACGGTGGCCGCGAGGCCGGCGTAGAACAGGTTGACCGCGGTGCGGACCGGGGCCGGGCGGACCGGAGCGGCGAAATCGGCCATCGGGAGCCTCCTGTGCGGAATGCGTTGCCGCGAACCCCGCGCCCCGACACCCAGGACGACGCCGCGGCATTCGCACTGCTTTGACGTGCGGATGCTAGCAGCGCAAAGACACCGGAAATCGACATCCCTTAGGCCATTCCGGTCACTCGTCACCCGGAATGAGCACGAAGTCCCGGCATCGCGGGGACCAATGGTGGGGGCCGTCCGGTTCGACGACCTCGCGCCGGACCGGCTGAAGGTCCCTTCGGGTTCACGCATCCGGGTGGACTACTCGGGACCGGAGCCGGTGCTGC
>NZ_JBSGBG010000057.1:0-48028 GCF_053601135.1 Actinosynnema sp. NPDC004786
GCCGACCCGCCCGCCCGCGCCGCCGCCACCGCCGAACTCGCCCGGGGGTGGCGCGACCTCGGCGACCACGTCGGCGTCGACCTGTCCGGCATCGCGCCGGTGCTGGAGGACGTCGTCCTGCCGCACCCGGTGCGGGTGCCCGCCACGGGCACCGACACCCTCACCCGCCTCACCCCGCTGCTCGTCCTGTTCGACCAGCACGTGCTGTTGCGCCGACTGGTGCGCAACCGGTTCGTCAAGGCGGTCGGCGTCGGCGGCACGGCGTCGTTGGCGGAGTGCGCGGCGTTCCTGTCCGGCGTCTCGCACGACGCCGAGAACGACGCGGAGTCGATGCGCGACCCTGCGGTCGTCGCGGTGGTGGAGTCCCGCGCGAAGATCGCGGCGGCGGTGGCCGCGGACGGCGTGCTGTCCGACGACCTCGTGCGGGAGGCCGCCCGGCACGTGCCGGAGTGGTTGCGCCGTCCCGGATCCTACGCGTTCTTCGCGCAGCCCACGCGGGACGGGCGGCTCGTGGTCAACCACGTCTACCCCGGCTTCGGCCGCTTCACCAGCCGGTTCCTGCGCCGGTTCCCCGGCGCGGCGGACGCGGTGGCCGCCCGGCTGCGCCGCTCGCTCGGCGACCGGTTCGCGCAATTCCGGCCGCTGCGCGGGTTCAACGCCAACCTGCACCCGCTCCTGGCCCCACGCGAGATCGGCGACGACCCCCGCTGGGCCGACCTGCCCGTGGACGAACTCCGGGTCCGGCACGACCCGCGCACCGACGAGGTCAGGGTGCTGCACGGCGACGAGCCGCTGGACGTGGTCTACCTCGGGTTGCTGTTGCCGCTGATGCTGCCGGACCGGTACATCCCGCTGCACACCGACCTCGCGTGCGGCTGGGTCGGTCTGGAGGCGCTGCGGTCGAGCGAGACCGACGGCGGGGTGGTGCGGCGCGGGGGGCTGCGCTACCGCGACGTGGTGCTGGCGCGGCGCTCGTGGGACTTCCCGGCGGCCCCGGAGCTGGGCGCGGAGGAGGCGGTCGCGCCCGCGGTGGCCCGGTTGCGCGCCCGGCACGGGCTGCCGGAGCACGTGTTCGTGGACGCCGGCGCCGCGTCCCTGCCCGCCGACTTCCTCGAACGCCGGCTGATCCCGGCCAAGCCGCAGTACGTCGACCTCGGCAACGCCCTGCACCTGCGCACCCTGCCCCGGCTGCTGTCCCGGTTCCCCGGCGGTGTCGAGCTGACCGAGGCGTTGCCCGTGCCGGGGGCGCAGTCCCCCGGCGGCCGGGTGCTCGAAGTGGTCGCGGAAACGTACTGGCGGGTCCCGTGAGGCGGTCGCGGGTCAGCGCTCGGGCGCGAGGCTGAAGAACCGCCGCTGCCACAGGGACAGGACCTCGGCGCGGGCCTCGTCGGTCAGCTCGCCGGCCAGCGAGGCGATCGTGGACTTGCCGTCCACGGCGGCCAGCAGCTCGAACACCTCCGGCGAGACGGTGGTGGACGGGCCGAACGAGAAGTCCAGGTAGATCTCGCCGCTCACCTCGTCGCCGGGTCGCCAGTCCTTCCGCAGCCGGGTGTCCGGCCGGAACGCCGGCACCAGGTCGTCCAGTGCCCCGAGCACCGGTTCCCGCCGCCGGACCAGGAAGTCCTCGACCACCAGCACGTCGATCTCGGTGGTCAGGAAGCAGGTCACCGCGTCGTGCACGGTCTGCACGATCGGCTCGGCGTTGTTGTTGAACGACGTGTTGAGCAGCACCGGCGTGCCCGTGAGTTCGCCGAACCGGGTGATCAGCCGGTGGAACCTCGGGTTGGCGTCGGGCGAGACGACCTGGACCCGCGCGGTGCCGTCCACGTGCGTCACCGCGCCCAGCTCGGCCCGCCGGTCCTCGTGCACGTGCACCACGAACGACATGAACCCGTGTTCGGCGGCGGTCCCGGTGAGGTCGAAGTACGTCGCCGCGTCGGCCGGCGTGACGGCGGGCGCGAACGGTCGGAAGCCCTCCCGCTTCTTCACCATGGCGTTGATCCGGTCCCGGTTCTCCACCGGGCGGGCGTCGGCCAGGATGCTGCGGTTGCCCAGCGCGCGCGGCCCGAACTCGGACCGGCCGTGCGCCCAGCCGACGACCGCGCCGTCCGCGAGGAGCCGCGCGGTCGCGTCGACGATGTCGGCGGGCCGCTCGACGTCCACGATCCCGCTCCACGCCGTCAACTGCCGTTCGACCTCCTCGGGCGTGCCGAGGTCCGGGCCCAGGCTCGCGCTGCGCAGCCGCTCGACCCGGGTGTGCGGCGTGCCGAGGCGTTGCGCGGCGACGATGGCCGCGCCCTCCGCCGAGCCCGCGTCGTTGGCCGACGGGTGCACGAAGACCTCTTCGAACAGGCCGGAACGGAGGATCAGCCCGTTGAGGCTGCTGTTGTGCGCGACGCCGCCGGTGAAGCACAGCCTGGTCGCGCCGGTCCGGCGGGCCCAGTGCGTGATCACGTGCATGGCGATCGTCTCCAGCATCTCCTGGAGGCCGGCGGCGAAGTCCTTGTGCTCCTGGGTCACCGGTTCGCCGGCGATCCGGGTCGGGAACCCGATCTCGTAGAACGGGCCCACGGTCGGGTTGATGTCCGGCATGCCGGGGATCAGCTCGTAGTCGCCGTCGGGCAGCAGCGCGTACAAACTGCGGAACTGCTCGCGGTAGGTCGCCGGGTCGCCGTAGGGCGCCAGTCCCATGACCTTGTACTCGTCGCCGAAGCCGTAGCCGACGTGGCCGATCGCGTCCTGGTAGAGCAGGCCGAGCGAGTGCGGCACCGGGTAGGACCGCAGCTCGCGCATCTCGCCGCCGCCGGCCGCGAAGATCGTGGTGGAGACGTCCTCGCCGCGGCCGTCCATGACGACGACCAGGGCGTCCGCCATGCCCGAGCGGGCGAACGACGACCACGCGTGCGCGAGGTGGTGCGGCATGAACACCACCCGGTCCGCGGGCAGGTCCCAGTCGAACCGGGTGCGCAGCCGGTCCAGGAGGAGGTCGCGGCCGGAGCCGACCGGGTACGTCGGCGACGAGACCTGGAAGTTCCGCAGGCCGAGGTCGAGCAGGTCCTGGTTGAAGTAGTAGCCGACGGCGTCCACGTCCTGCGGTCGCACGCCGGCCAGGTCCAGGCAGGCCCGCACGGCGTCGGTCGGGAACCGGTTGGTCTTCTTGATCCGGTTGAACCGCTCCTCCTCGACCGCGGCGACGAGTTCGCCGTCGGCCACCAGGCAGGCGGCGGCGTCGTGCATGTAGCTCCGGTACAACGTCGGTAACAGGTCGAAGTGTCCGCTGATGCCCAACGTCAGCATGCGCTATTCCACTCCACTCGTGGGTGTCGGTGCCACTCGGTCGTGAGGTCCGGGGCCACTTCACTCTCGCCCGCTGGTGAAGACCGGTTTCCACGCTCCCAGCTCCGCCGCCGGCACGGCCAGCCGAAGGTTCGGGAACCGGGACGGCCGGGGCAGCGCCCGGTGACTTCGTGCGAGGCCGGCTGCGCGCTGTGCCGCGCCGTCTCGGGGTTTGGCCGTCGCCCAGGGGGTCAGCCGGCGGAGGCGGGGGTGGCCACGGCGACCCGGATCCCGGGCGTCGCGTTGCGGACGCGCCCGGGGTCGACCCAGGACCGGCGTGCGCCGAGGTCGGCGCCGACGCCCTTGGCGCGGACCTCGTCCAGCAGGATGCCCGACCCCTCGGCGTACCCGTCCTCGTCCAGGGCCACGACGAGGGCGTTGCGCACGGCCTCGGCGCGTTGCCGGGACGTGTCGGCGGGTTCGCCGTCGGTGTGCAGGGCGGTGACCCGTGCCGTCGCCGCGGGGTTCTCGCGGAGCAGCTCGGCGGCGTCCCGGACGACGTCCTGCCCGACCCGCCGACCGACCGGGAACGCGCCGTCGATGTCGACCGTGCCGCACGGGACGCGGTCGCGCACCGAGGCGCGGAACAGGCCGTGCGCGGCGACTTCGACGTCCGGGCGGGCGTCGAGCACGACGAACCGGTCCTGCAGGTCCAGCACGTAGGCGGGGGCGCGCCAGGTGCCCGTGCTCGCCGCGGCGACCCGGCCACCGGCCCCGCCGATCAGCTCGTGGGCCACCAGGGCCTCCAGCTCCAGCGCGGCGGCGTGCGCGGGCCCGTACTCGCCGAGCCGCCCGTCGGACCGCCAGGCCCGGTAGTTCTCCCACACCTCGTGGATCGCGATCACGACGCCCAGCCCCGGCACGTCCTCCTCCACACCCAGGAGGTTGACCACGTTGAGCCGCTGGCTCGACCCGAAGATCCCGAAGTGGACGTTGCGCTGCCCGCTCACCGCGACCCGCGCCGTGCGCCGCGACTCGGCGGCCATCTCCTCCAGCGCGGCACGCAGCCTCGGCGACCTCGGCTCGCCGTCCGCGCGGGTCGCCGTGACCGGGTCGCCGCCGTCGAGCGCCAACCCCGCCGCGTCGCCGAGCAGCGCGAGCAGGGACGCGACGGCGCGTTCTTCCCCGTTGACGACGATCATGACGCCCCCGATCCCCGCGACCGCGGACGCCGCCGGGCGCCCACTCCCTCCATCGCCTTCCGTGACGGCCCCGTTACCCTGCCGTCGGGTGGTTGGAGTCGGCCGGGTGTGCGTCTCGAGCGATCACGCCGACTTCAGCGGCACCGTGCTGTACGCGGGCCGTTGCGACCACCCCGACCACGGCCGCATCGAGGTGCCGGGGTACCAGAACACGGCGGTGAACCTCGAGCCCGGCCCGAACTCGATGGTGCTGCACCGGCCGGCGACCGGGCTGACCGCCGGGCACTTCATCCCGGTGGGGCGCGACGGGTGCTGCTTCGACAACGCGGAGGCGCTGCGCGCGAAACCGCTGTTGCTGTGGTACCGGCCGACCGACCCGGACGTGCTGGTCCTGCCCGCGCTCGACAGCCACACCGGTGACGCGCCCAGGGCGGACGACTGGGTCCACCCGAACCACTGGCTGCTGTTCGGCAGCGACCAGGGCTCACCGGTCGACTACTCCCCCACCACGCGGCACAAGCTGCGCGCGTTCCTGCCCGACGCGGTGCTGGGCGTGCGGTACGACTACGGCCGCATCCCCAACGGCGACTTCGCCCTGTCCCACGACGACCTGCTGTCCGCCAACCTGGACCGCGTGCTCCGCGTGGGCCCGGGCGCGACCGGCGGCGTCCCGATGACCGACTTCACGCGGGTCGGGTAGTCGTTCGGGCCGCAACCGCGTCGCGCTCGCCAGCGATAATCAACGCGTGCAGGCGACAGATGACACGGGTGAGGCACTCGACGCGGACTTCGAGATCGAGGCCGACGGTGATGGACTCGCGTTGATCATGAAGAGCGCGAGTGGCAGGTCCGCCGGAAGGCCGAACGGCCGCAACCCCCAGTACAACCGGACGCTTGAACTGCTGCTCAGCAGACTTCGCGACCACGACGCGGTACTGGTCGGCGGGATCGTCGATTCCAGCAGCGTTCAGGACCTGCCCGAAGCCGAGCGAACGATCCTGGATGCACCTGTCGCACTGGCGGACCTGGCAGACATCGAAGAGTTCCGAAGGAAGTTGAGCAGCGCACAGGGCAAGATCAGCAACTCGACCGGTCGGAACTCCACCAAGCAGATCCGTCTCCGGCTACGGGTTCCCGGGTACAGTGCGCGCGACGCGACGAGGCTGGCTGCGGATCTGTCACAGCCCTCCGCGCAGCCCGCCGGCGGGGTGGAGTTGCCTGTGGTGACCCGCGCACTCGCCGATCGACTGCACTTCGACCAGACCTGGCTGCAGAAGGTCGTCACCCTGTTGCAACACCGCAAGCAGATCGTCCTCTACGGGCCACCCGGCACCGGAAAGACCCACGTGGCACGTGAGCTGGCGCGACATGTGACCGACCCCGATGCGATCCGTCTGGTTCAGTTCCACCCGTCGTACACCTACGAGGACTTCTTCGAGGGGTTCCGGCCACGTCTTGAGGCAGGGGTCGCCGCGTTCGACCTGGTGCACGGTCCGCTGCGTCGGCTGGCCTCCGATGCGGAGGCCGACAAGGGTCGCCCGTACGTGCTGATCATCGACGAGATCAACCGGGCGAACCTGCCGAAGGTCTTCGGCGAACTGTACTTCCTGTTGGAGTACCGTGAGGAGGCGATCGACCTCCAGTACTCCCCCGGCGCCCGGTTCAAGATGCCCGCGAACGTCTTCATCATCGGAACGATGAATACCGCCGACCGCTCGATCGCCCTCGTGGACGCCGCCATGCGGCGCCGATTCGCCTTCTTCGAGCTCCACCCTGACCACCCACCGGTCAATGCTGTCCTGTCGCGCTGGGCCGAGGCGAACGGCAAGAACGACGGGCGGGCCTCACTGCTCGACAAGCTCAACCAGGCGATCGGCGACGACCACGAGTTCAAGATCGGCCCGGCCTACCTGATGAAACCGGACGCGGACCACGGACTGGACCTCGTCTGGGAGCACTCCATCCTGCCACTGCTCGAAGAGCACTTCTACGAAAGCAAGTCACGTCGACAGGTGCATGAGACCTTCGGTCTCGACGCCATCCGGAACCGCCCGTGATCATCCTCAGGGAGAACGACCACACCGGCACGACGGCTTCGCTCACTCCCGCACAGGTCACTTGTCTGCGGGACAGCAACCTGGTCGAGGTTCGGCCGGACGGTACCGCCCACCGGCTCGTGCCCAAGACCAAGCGAGTCGGTGCTGTGCACGCGCACGGGCTCGATGTCGTCGTGACGCCGAAGGTCAGCATCCCTCGCCTGCTTTTCATGCTGGGGTATGCCTTGCACCCCGGTTTCCGACCCGAGAACGTGGAAGGCATTGAGGCCGACGGGCTGTGGGCGATCGTCGCGGAAACCCTGTGCCGCAACGTCGAACGAGCCCTGGCCCGCGGTGTGCTGCTCGGCTATACCACCGAGAACTCCACCAGCACCGTCGTCCGCGGGCGAATCCGAGTCGGCGACCAGATCACCAGGCGACCCGGCCGCCTGATTCCGGTGGAGATCACCCACGATGAGTTCACCGTCGACATTCCCGAGAACCGCCTACTGAGGGCTGCGATCGGCCGCATGCTCTCGCTACCCCAAGTCGATCCGAAGATCCGGACCCGGCTGCGCCACCTGTTCAACCGTCTCACGGGCGTCTCTCTGTCGGCACACGGAGCACCACGACCGCAGTGGCGAGCGCACCGCCTCAATGCCCGCTACCACGCCGCGCTGCGGATCGCCCAGCTCGTGCTGGACACACTCTCGTTCGAGGTGGGCCGGGACGGTCTGTCCATCGCCTCGTTCGTCGTCAACATGGAGAAGGTCTTCGAGGACTTCGTGACCACCGCGCTGACCGAGGCGTGGAGCCGCGGTCCAGGCCGGACCGAACGTCAGTACCCGGCCAAGCTCGACGCTGCGGGCGCGATCTCCATGAACGTCGATGTCGTGCACCTGGTGAACGGAACCCCGAGAGTCATCGTCGACGCGAAGTACAAGCTGGAAAGCACCTCCAGGCGATACCCGAACACCGATCTCTACCAGGTGCTGGCCTACTGCACCGCGCTACGCGTCAACCGCGCCTGGCTCATATACGCAGGTGACTCCGCCAACGCAACACCTCACCGCGTCCTCAACTCGCCCGTCACGATCACCACCTACGCCCTTGACCTCGGAGTTCCACCGCAGGAGTTGATCGCTCAGATCGAACGACTGGCCCAGGACGCTAGTTCTTGATTCAACCTGTCGAGAATACCGGTAGCTGTCACCGCATAGGAACGTGTGACGGCTTTACCCAGAGACAGGGTCGAGGCGTGGCCCGCGAATCCCCACGAGAGGTTGCAGAGCGTTCTCACGCTAGAATGATATAGTCATCACTGAAGTTATTATGGTTGCGAACCATGGCATGGCGCAGGCGTCAAGAGGACCTGGGCGGGCGGTGGGCGCGGACGGCCCGATGGCCGAACGCCTGGTGTCAATCAGATGCACCGACGCCAGCGCCGCCAGCGGACTGGTGAAGAACACCGCGACGGACGCGGCGTGCGACCTGGCGGACACCACACGCACGGTGGAGTCGAATGGCGGGATGTGGGCGGCGCCGACAACGTCGGCGCCGGACGGCCTGACCTCGGCCCGTCTGGTCGCGGCACTGCGTTTGACGCCGTCCGAGGAACGTGGCGACGTGGACCCGCAGGTACTTCGACGCCGGGCCGAAGAGCTCCCAGGACCGGGTGGCATCGCGGACGATCACGCGCTGACCGGACGCCGAGCCGTGAACGGGTGGTGATCGCGGGTGCGGTGGGGGGGCGGTGTGGACGAGAATCGGACCTCGCGAGGTGGTCCGGTCGACGGAAGGGTGCGCGCGGTGCTCGAGACGCTGCGCCGGATCGGCGAGCAGGCCGGCGCCTGGTTCTACCTCGTCGCGGGCGGGCTCGCGTTTGCCGAGGCGGCGATCATGGTCGGGTTGGTGCTGCCCGGCGAGGCGGCGTTGCTGGTGGCCGGGTTCGCGGCGCACCAGGGCTGGATCGAGCTGTGGGTGATGGTGGTCGTGGCGGTCGGGGCGGCGGCACTCGGCGACAGCGTCGGGTACGATGTGGGTCGCCGGTTCGGCCCCGGGCTGCGCGCGTCCGGGCCCGGCCGCCGGGTCGGCGAGCACCGCTGGCGGCGGGCCGACGAGTTCCTGCGCCGGCAGGGCGGCAGGGCGGTGCTGCTCGGCCGGTTCACCGCCGTCCTGCGGGCGCTCACCCCGACCATGGCGGGCATGGCCCGCATGCCGTACCTGCGCACCTTCCTGCCGTGGAACCTCACCGGCGCGGTGGTCTGGGGCGCGGGCTGCGTGCTGCTCGGCTACGGGTTCTCCGCCTCGCTCACCGCGGTGGGCCGCTACCTCGCGTACGGGCCGCTCGTCCTGATCGCGGTCGTCCTCGTGGGCTATCTCCTGCTCCGCCGCCGGCGTGCCCGGCGGTCCTCCGCGTGACGCGGTCGCGCTGCGCCCGGCCGGGTCCGGTGGGAGCCTGGCCCTGGTTCGCCCGAACGCGGATGGGAGCTGGCGATGGTGGCCCCGACCCTGGCCCGGCAGTTGATCGACGTCCTCCGGCAGGCCGGGGTCGAACACGTGTACGGGGTGGTCGGCGACAGCCTCAACCCGGTGGTGGACGCGATCCGGCGCACCGACGGCATCGAGTGGGTGCACGTGCGCAACGAGGAGGCGGGCGCGTTCGCGGCCGCCGCCGAGGCGCAGGTGACGGGCCGGCTCGCGGTGTGCGCGGGCAGCTGCGGCCCCGGCAACACGCACCTGCTCCAGGGCCTGTACGACGCCCACCGCAGCGGCGCGCCGGTGCTCGCCATCGCCTCGCACATCGACTCCGGGCAGATCGGCACCGGCTTCTTCCAGGAGACGCACCCCGAACGGCTGTTCGTCGACTGCAGCCACTTCTGCGAGATGGTCACCCAGCCCGCGCAGATGCCCAGGCTGGTGCGCGTCGCGATGCGCCACGCGCTCGGCCGGGGCGGGGTCGCGGTGCTCGTGGCGCCGGGTGACGTCCTGCGCGAGCGGGCCGTCCACCCGACCGGGGACGGCGCCCCCGCGGTGACCGCCGGGGCCGTCGTGCCGCCCGACGACCAGGTCCGCGCACTCGCCGAACGGCTCGACGCGGCCCGGACCGTGACGTTGTTCTGCGGGGCCGGGACGCGGGGCGCGCACGCCGAGGTGATGCGGCTCGCCGACCGGCTCAAGAGCCCGATCGGCCACTCGCTGCGCGGCAAGGAGTGGATCCAGTACGACAACCCGTACGACGTGGGCATGAGCGGCCTGCTCGGGTACGGCGCGTGCTACCAGGCCACGCACGAGGCCGACCTGCTGCTCCTGCTGGGCACCGACTTCCCGTACGACGGCTTCCTGCCGGGCTCCCGCACCGTCCAGGTGGACCACGACGCCTCGCGGTTGGGCAGGCGCACGCCGCTGGAGCTGGGCGTCCACGGCGACGTCGCCGCGACGCTGCGGGCGGTGCTGCCGCTGGTGGCGGAGAAGACCAACCGGTCGTTCCTCGACCGCATGCTCCAGCGCCACGCCCAGTCGCTCGAACAGGTCGTGGACGCCTACACCCACGACATCGAGCACCACCTGCCGATCCACCCCGAGTACGCCGCACGCGTGCTGGACGAGGTCGCCGACGACGACGCCGTGTTCACCGTGGACACCGGGATGTGCAACGTCTGGGCCGCCCGGTACGTCATGCCCAACGGCCGCCGGCGCGTGATCGGCTCGTTCGTCCACGGCAGCATGGCCAACGCCCTGCCGCACGCCATCGGCGCGCAGCTCGCCCACCCCGGCCGGCAGGTGATCGCGATGTCCGGCGACGGCGGCCTCGGCATGCTGATGGGCGAGCTGTTGACGGTCGCGCTGCACCGGCTGCCCGTGAAGATCATCACCTTCAACAACTCCTCGCTCGGCATGGTGAAGCTGGAGATGCTGGTCGACGGGCTGCCGGACTACGGCACCGACCACGCGCCCGTCGACTACGCCGCGATCGCCCAGGCCGCGGGCATCTACGCGCTGCGGGTGGAGCAGCCGAACGACGTCCGCGCGGGGCTCCAGGACGTGCTCGCCCACCCCGGTCCCGCGCTGCTCGACCTCGTGACCGACCCGAACGCGCTGTCGATGCCCCCGCGCGTCACCGGCGAGCAGGTGAAGGGGTTCGCGCTCGCCACGACCCGGATCGTCCTCGACGGCGGGGTCGGCCGCATGCTCCAGCTCGCGCGGACCAACCTGCGCAACATCCCGCGCCCGGCGGGCGCGTCCCGACCACGCGGATGACGGACCCGGCGCGGTCGCCGGGCCGGCGGAGGGGTCACGAGCGGGTGATCATCCTGGTGGCGAGGCGGACGCCCTGCCGGACGTTGAGGTGGGGCAGGTAGGCGCGGCTGACCGCGTTCGCGATGCGCGGCAGCGCCGCCGAGTCGGGGTAGGCCATGAACATCGGCCGGTAGGTCGGCTGGAACTTCGCCTTGAACGCGAACAGCGAGCGGAACCCGTAGACCGGCTCCAGGACCTGCCCGGTGAGGTCGAGCACCCGTTGCAGCGCGCGCGGGCGTTCGCCGCGGTCCAGGCGGGCGAGCGGCGCGCCGGAGAGGCTGAGGAACCGCACGCCCTCGGCCTTGAGCGCCAGGGCCGCCGAGGCGATCAGGAACTCCATGGAACCGCGGAAGCCGTTGGCGCGGCGACGCATGAAGTCGAGCGTGTAGCCGACGACCTCGCCGCCCGCGTACACCGGCAGCCAGCTGGTGATGCCGTGCACGGTGCGGTCGCGGTCGATCGCGAGCAGGCAGCGCACGCCGTCGCCGGTGAGCTGCTCGATGCCGCCGAGGGTGAAGCCCATCTCCGGCAGGCCCTTGTCGGCCACCCACTCCGCCGAGATGGAGCGGATCTGGTCGGTGATGGCGTACGGCGCGTCCGCGTAGGCGCACCACTCGGCGGTGATGCCGGCCTTGGCGGCCTTGTTCAGGGCGGTGCGCACGTCCTGCCACTTCTTGCCGGTGAAGGCGAGCGTGTCCAGCTCGATCACGGTGTCCTCGGCGACCTGCACCGCCGACCAGCCCAGGCTCTCCGCCATCGCCCTCGTGTCGGCGCCCACGCTGTACAGGCACGGCGTCCAGCCGTTCTCCTGGCAGAACTCGGCGAACCCGCGCACGGCCTCGATCCGCGCCGGCCCGATCGGGTCGCCGACGGTCAGCGCGATCGTCGCCACCACCCGGTAGGCGATCGCGGTCTCGCCGTCCGGGGTGAACCAGTACTGGTTGCCGGGCCACGTCGTCATGTACGACAGCGACGAACCGCCGTGCCGCCGCATCAGCTCCCGGGCGCGGGCCGCGCGCTCCTCCGACGACGACGGCCACGCCCGCCACGACGCCATCAGCAGGCCCACCAGCACGATCAGCCAGAACACGACGCCCGTGTACTCGAACAGCAGCGAGCCGGCGAACCCGTCCGCCTCGAACTCCAGCGGGACCAGCCCGAGCAGGTAGCCGGGCGGCAGGAAGCGCTTGGGCAGGTCCGCGAGGAGCTGCGCGAACCCCGGTTCGGGCACGAACTGGTCGCGCACCAGGTACCCGCCGAAGACGTACAGCGCCGACAGCGACCCGACGCAGCCGAGCGTGAACCGCCAGAACCTCCGGATCACGGCCCGGGGCAGCGTCACGGTGAACCGCTTCCGCGTCACCAGCAGCACGAGGGTGATGGCCAGCGGCCCCAGGATCGGGACGCCGTAGGAGAACACGACCTCCAACCCGCCGATGTCCGGGATCTGCGCGGCGCCCACGACGTACCAGCCGATGAACGCCGCGTGCCCCACGTTGCACACCAGCGCCGACCACCACGCGAACCTCCGCCCGCGCCGCAGCCCCTCCGCGAGCACGAGCAGCAGCATGGCCGGCAGCAGCGACATCACCAGTGCCGGGAGCCGCCCGTAGGACATCTGGATCACCATCGTCCGGCACAACTCGACCGCGCCCGAGCCGCACACCACGTCCACGTCCTCCTGCGCCGGCTGCGCGACGGCGACCACGTCGGAGTACCACGACAGCGGGCCGTTGGGGGACGGCGACATCAGCACCACGACCGGCCCGAGCGCCGACGCGGCGACCAGGAGCGCGACGAGGACTCGCGTCTCGGCCGTCGTCCGGGGCTCGCGGGCGGCGTCGCCGCGCAGGAACACCAGGCCGATGAGCAGCCCGATCACGCCGGCGGACAGCCGCAGCAGGTCCTCCAGCCACCCCGAGTACAGGGCGAGCACCAGCACCGACAGGCCGGTGATGAGCCGGACGCGACGACGCCACAGCACCGGCATCCGGAACGTCAGCGCCAGCGCGAGGCCGACCCCGCCGAACGACGGCCCGGCCGCGACCGACCCCACCAGCGAGTCGAGCCACGACCAGCCCATGTCGCTGCCCAGCAGCACCACCCCGGAGCCGAGGAACACGCCGACCAGGTGGGAGGCGAGGAAGATCAGCGCGGTGCGCGCGGCCCCGAGTTCGCGTTCGGCGAGCGTGCCGAAGACGAGCAGCAACGCGGTGGTCGCCAGGTAGCCCGTCAGGTCCATCGCCCACAGCGCCGAGGAGAACGCGGTCCACAGCGGGCTGTCCGTGCCGAAGCCGATGCGGGCGATCAGCTCGTCGTTCGGGTGGTCCGGCGCGCCGGTCGCCACGCCGACGGCCCAGAACGCGACGAGGGCGGCGCACGTCAGGGGCGCGGTCCGGACCAGGCGGCCGACCAGCCGGCCGGCCCGGCGCACGGCGCGGACGAGCGCGGTCGGCCCGCCGGGGACGGCCGTCGCGTGGTGCGGTCGCGCGGTCACCTGCTCAGCCCCGTCCGCTCGGCCAGCCACGGCAGGGAGTCGTAGAGGCCCGGTCGCCAGACGGTCCAGTCGTGCCCGCCCGGCAGCTCCCGCCACCGCACGTCCATGCCGGCCCGGCGGCACGCGTCGAACACCTCGGCGTCCCCCTGGCGGTAGGTCGCGTCGCCGGCGCCCGCGACGATCACGCCCGCGGTGCGCGGGAACCGCTCGCGGGCCAGGACGTCCATCGGGTTGACGCGGGTGAACGCCGCCTCGTCGCCGCCGAACGCGGCCTTGACCGTCTCCCCGCGCGTGCCCAGCGTGGGTTCGCGCTGGCCGGACAGGTCGATGAAGTTCCCGTACACGTCCGGCGCGCGCACGGCGAACTGCAGGGCGCACGTGCCGCCCTGGGACAGGCCCGCGACGGTCCAGGCGTCGCGGCGGTCGTCCACCGTCAGCCGCTGCCTGATCCACGCGGGCACCTCGCGGGTCAGGTAGGTCTCCACCCGCCCGAGGTCCGAGTCCAGGCACATCGGGTTCGCCGTCTCCGCGCCGAGCTGGTCGGGCACGACCACGATCGGCGCCAGCCCGTCGTGCCCGCGCGCGAACGCGTCCATGTTGTCCGCGAGCCGGCCCGCGTCGAACCAGTCGCGCGGCGACCCCGGCTGGCCGGCGAGCAGCACCACGACCGGCAGCCGGGGGCGGGGCGTCGCCGCGTACGCGGGCGGCAGGTAGATCCACGCCGGGCGCGCCCGGAACCCGCCGGGGATGGCGACCTCGGACACCGTGCCCTTGTCCGGCAGGTCGGCGGGCCTCGCCCAGACGTCGGCGAGCTTGCCGCCCTCGGGCACTTCCACCACGCTCGACGCCGGCGGCGCGGCCTCGTCCAGGTCCACCTGGCTGTCCGCCAGCACGTCGAGCACCGCCCGTGCCGTGGGGTAGAAGCCGAAGAACGCGTTCGCCGCCGTCACCGCGCCCGCCGCCACGACGACCACCAGCCCCACGCTCAGCACCCGCGAGGTCCAGCGCCCGGCACGCAGCCGCGCGGCCGCCAGGCACGCCGCCGCCAGCACCGCGCCCGCCCACGCCGTCAGCACCGGGGGCAGCGGCTCCGGCCACGGCTTCCACACGTGGTCGACGACGAACGCGAGCCCCGCCACGGACGCCGCGCACGCGAGCACCACGACCGGGACGACCCGCGTCCACCACGTCCGGTTCTTCCGGATGGTCAGCGACAGCAACGCGAGCACGCCGGCGGCGGTGGCCGCGACGGGGATCGGCCCTTTTATCAGGGACAGGTCCAGTGGGCTGGGCAATGTGGTCCGTTCATCAGGAAATCTTCAGGTTCACGCCGGATCGACGCCCTCCCTGGAGATTTACCCCCGGACCGGTGGTGCGTCAACCTGACGTGCCGACCTGCGGGAACACCGTATTTTCCGGCTCGACCACTCCCTTACCGGCGCTTGGGACCGATATTACGAATTCGCGTTCGCGGGGTGGAGGGAGTATCCGCGCGCGGTCCGGAACGCGCCGGCCGGACAACGGAACCACCGACGGCGACGACTTCCCACCACGGGCGCTTCACCGCCGCGTGCGGCACTGCGGGAATTCGCGCCGGGCCGGGCCAGCGCGGGTCAGGCCCGGTCCTTGCGGCGGCGGGGCGCCGCGGAGCGGGGCGGCGTCGAGCGCATGTGGTCGCGGACCGGCGCGAGCAGGCGGGCGAGGGTCGTGACGTCGTCGGCCGACAGCGGCTCGAAGAGCAGGCCCCGGACGACCTCGACGTGGCCGGGGAGCACCTGCGCGAGCCGCGCCCGTCCGGCGTCGGTGATGGTGACCGTGACGCCGCGCTCGTCGTCCGGGGAGAGGGCGCGCACGACCAGGCCCGCCTTCTCCAGCAGGCCCGCCTGGTAGGTCAGGCCGCTGCGGCTGTAGACGACGCCGTCGGCCAGGTCGGTCATGCGGTGGCTGCCCGTGGGCGAGTCGCCGAGCCGGGCCAGGAGTTGGAACTGCACGTAGCTGAGGTCGCCGGCCTCGCGCAACTGCTGCTCGACCGCGTGCCGGAGCAGGCTCGTCACCTCGATGAGGTCGAAGTAGGCGCCGAGCTGGACGGGGTCGAGGGACGGCGACGGGTCCGGCATGGCGGCAGTCTACTGCTTCGAATTCGAAGGAGCCTACACCTCCGCCAGGCCCTCGGGGCAGTGCCGCACGTCACTTGCTTCGAATTCGAAGCACATGTAGCGTCGTCGTCAGTGCTTCGAATTCGAAGCAACAGCCGAGCGAAGGTGCGACCGTGATGAAGGCAGTGCGTTTCCACGAGTACGGCGACCCCGACGTCCTGCGGTACGAGGACGTGGAGGTGCCGGTCCCCGGCGCGGGGCAGGTCCGCGTCCGGGTCACCGCGACGTCGTTCAACCCCGTCGACGGCAACATCCGCGCCGGCCGCATGCAGGGCCCCATCCCCGTGGCGTTGCCGCACACGCCCGGCCTGGACGTGGCCGGCGAGGTCGACGCGGTGGGCGCGGACGTGACCGGTTTCGCGGTCGGCGACCGGGTCGTCGGCTTCCTGCCGATGACCGGGGCGGGCGCGGCCGCGGAGTACGTCCTCGCCCCGGCCGAGGTGCTGGCGGCGGCGCCGACGAGCATCCCGCCGGCCGACGCCGCCGCGTTGCCGCTGGTCGGCCTCACCGCGTGGCAGGCCCTCTTCGACCACGCCGGGTTGACCGCCGGGCAGCGCGTGCTGGTCAACGGCGCGGGCGGGGCGGTCGGCGGCTACGCCGTGCAGCTCGCCAAGCGGGCGGGCGCGCACGTCGTCGCCACGGCCGGGCCGCGCAGCCGCGAGGCGGTCCGGGCGGCCGGGGCCGACGAGGTGGTCGACCACACCACCGCGGACGTGACCGCGGCGGTGACCGAGCCGGTCGACGTGGTGCTCAACCTCGCGCCGGTCGAGCCCGCGGCGCTGGCGGCGCTGGTCACGCTGATCCGCCCCGGCGGTGTCCTGGTGAACACGACGGTGTGGATGCCCGCGCCGAGCGACGAGGAGCGCGGCGTGCGGGGCATCGACCTGTTCGTCCGCAGCGACGCCGAGCAGCTGTCCCTGCTCGTGGCGCTGGTCGACCGCAGTGAGCTGCGGGTGGGCGTGGCCCGGCGGGTGCCGCTGGCCGAGCTGCCCGCGGTGCACGTCGAGGCCACCGCGGGCACGCTGTCCGGCAAGGTCGTCGTCCTGCCGCCCACCGCCTGACGATGGGCGCTCCCCCGGGCTACAGCGGCGCGACCCAGTACGGGGTGACGGTCATCGTGCCGTTGCCGGCCGCGCCGCGCAGGGTGCCGCTCGTCGTGGTGGACAGGGTGTACCAGGAGTCGACGTAGTCCGGGTCGTCGGTCCACCAGCTGTCGGGCAGGGCGTTGAGGATCGCGTTGACCAGCGGGATGTACGCGCCGCCGTCGACGATGGTCAGCAGCGCCTGGGCGAGCGCGAGGGCGAGGTCGCGGTAGTTGGTGCCGCCGTCCTCTTCCATCATGACGATGTCGGCGAGGTTGTACTTGTAGTCCGAGAAGTGGACCAGGAGCTGGTTGGGGTAGTAGGTCTTGCCGTCGTCGTCGAGGTACGGGAGCTGGACGGTGTCGACCTTGACCTTGCCGTCCAGGCCGAACCCGGCGGTGATGGTGAAGATCTCCGCGCCGCCCTTGTGCCACGGCTCCTTGTCGTCCTCCAGGCGGATCGACGTGAGCTGCGTGGCCCAGTAGCCGGACGCGGCCGTGACGGCGGGCGCCAGGCCGCGCCGCGCCAGGGTCGAGCGCAGCACTTCGGAGCCCTTGGCCAGGGCGGTCGCGGTGTCGACCTCGACCAGGTACACCGGGCGGGTCGGCACCCGGTCGGCGGGCAGCGCCACCCGGCGGCCCGCGCGGTCGTAGGCGGTCACGGTCGTCGCGTCGTCGTCGGTGGTGGAGGCGGCGACGAGCGGCGCGACGCCGCGGCGCAGCGCGGCGGCCATGTCGGGGTGCGCGAGGCGGACCGTGAGCAGGGACGTGCCGTCCTGCGGCAGGCCCTTGGCGGACAGGACCGCCCGGTCGGCGTCGCGCACGGCCCGGCCGAGCGCGGTGTCCCCGGCGGCGCGGGCCAGGGGCACGGGGTCGGCGGAGGCGGACAGCAGGCCGGCGCGCCGGGCGTCGTCGGCGAACTCGCCCGCCAGTCGCGCGGCGAGGTGGTCGGTGACCGCGGCGACCGAGCCGGCGGGGGCGGTGGCGGCCTCGGCGTGGGCCGGCGCGGTCGCCAGGCCGGCGGCGACCGCCCAGGCGCCGAGCGTCGACACCACGATCCGGGTACGGCGCGACAGGGACATGGGCCTACCTCCCGTTACAGGGCGTGCAGGGGTGAGCGGGGAGAGTAAAATCTGAAAGAATTACACGAACTCGCGCCGTCCCTTGTCAACGGCCGACCCCGCACCTCGCGCCGACGCACCCGAAGCCGGTCCGACCGGGTGATCGGACCGGGCCCGCCACCGCCCTCCCCTCGGACGCCCTCCCCTCGCACGCCCTCCCCTCGCACCGCCGCGCGGACCGACGGCCGGTCACCCGGCACGGTGCCCGGCGGTCGCGCCGGGGTCGCCTGGCCGGGTGGGCGGGGTTCACCCGGCGCGGTGGTGTTGTGGCGTCGGCCTGGCCGGGCCGCCCGGTCCGCCGGATCGTCGCCGGGTATGAGGACGTTGACGAGAGTTCGGGTCGTGGTCGCCGTGCTGGCCGTCCTGGTGGCCGGGTGGCCCGCGGTCGGGCAGGCGGACGACCGCATCGTCGGGGGGCGTGACGCGACGGAACCGCACGGCTTCGTCGCTTCGCTGCACGCGTTCGAGTTCCCGGGCGCGTTCTGCAGCGGGTCGTTGCTGGACCCGCGCTGGGTGCTGACGGCACGGCACTGCGTCAAGGACGCGACGGCCCCGGACCTCCAGGTATCGCTCGAACCCGACCCGTTCCGGCCGCACCTGGTCCAGGTGAAGGCGATCCACGGGCCGCCGCCGACCGGAGCCGACCTGACGCTGCTCGAACTGTCCGCGCCGGCCGCCGGCACGCCGATCGGGATCGCCGGGGCCGGTCGGTGGCCCGGCCCGGTGCGCATCCTCGGGTTCGGCGACGTCTGCCAGGGCAGGGACTGCGACGCGCACTGGCTCCAGGAGCTGGACACCTCGATCGTGTCCCCCGTCGCGTGCCGGGACCGCGACATCGACCCGCGGCTCGAGTTCTGCGTGCAGCGGCACGACCGGGACGGCGGCGCGTGCCAGGGCGATTCCGGCGGCCCGGCCGTCCGGCCCCTGCCCGGCGGCCGGTGGGTGCTGCTCGGCGCGCTGAGCCGCGGCAACCCCAAGTCCTGCCGGACGGGTCCGGACGTCTACACCGACGCCTGGGTGCACCGGGACTGGATCGCCCGGTTCGTCCCGCCGGTCGCCGAGCCCACCGCCGGCTGACGTCCGATCAGGTCTGCGGCCACATGGAGTAGATCAAGTCGTCCTCGTCCGCGCACACGACCTGCGGCAGGGCCGGTTCGGGGACCTGGTTGCACGTCATCGTGCCGATCACCAGCGGCGGCCGGCCGGCGGTCGGCTCGCGCCGCTCGGCGTAGTAGTCGAACAGCACGGCGGCGGCCCGGTCGCAGGTCAACCGACCGGACGGGGTGTGCACGACGACGGCGAGCATCGGCTTGCCCAGCGCGCCGGGGAACGGGTCGGTGCAGTAGTCGGCGGGCGCGCCCTCGTCCACCGTCGGCACCGGCCCGGGGGTGGGTTCGACGTCGGACGGGGTGGTGACCGCGGAGGACCGGGTGGTGGCGGAAGACGCGGTGGTCGTGGCCCCGGAGCCGGAGCCGGTCACGGCGGTCGAGCAACCGGTGGCCATCAGGGCGAGCACGACGAGTCCCGTCGCGGTCGAGCGCCTTGCGCGTGCCTGTCGATTCACGAGCACTGTGACGCGCCGGGGGCGCGATCGGTTGCCGGCGAGCGGACGGCGAGTGCCCCCGCATCCGGTGTGGACGCCGCCTGCTCCACACCGGACGCGGAGGCCCTCATCCCGACGCCGTCAGGCGCGCAGGCTCCACTGCTGGTTGGGGCCGCCGTTGCAGGACCACAGGATGATCTTGGTCCCGTTGGCCGTGCCCCCGCCGTTGGCGTCCAGGCACAGCCCGGACTGCACACCGGTGATGGTGCCGTTGGCGTTGACGTTCCACTGCTGGTTCGCCTGGCCGTTGCAGTCCCACACGATCACCGCGGTGCCGTTGGTCGTGCCCCGGTTGGAGGCGTCCAGGCACTTGCCGTTCACCTGGAGCTGCTTGCCCGAGGTGTGCGTCCAGCGCTGGTTGGCGCCGCCGTTGCAGTCCCACAGCTGGGCCTGCGTGCCGTTGGTCGTGCTGCCGACGTCGAGGCACCGCCCGGACTGGCCCCCGACGATCGTGCCGCCGACCGGCTGGCTGCCGCCCTGTCGCCGGACGACCGACTTGGACTCAGCCGACCGGGTGCCCTGCGCGTCCACGACGTAGAGCCGGTAGTCGCCGGACGCGGTCGGCACGTCGATGGACGTCGCGGCGCCGCCCGCCCTGGTCATCGTCGGGCCGACCGCGAAGGCGGTGGTGCCCTGGGGCGCGAGCCAGAGCGTCCTGGTCGCGTCGCCGGTGCTGCGGATCGGGATCGACGCGACGCCCGTGCCGACGAACGTGCCGGCCGGCAGCGCGTAGTCCGGGGCCGCGAGCGTGCTCCGCGGGACGATGTCCCGGTACTCGTCCTCCAACCCGGCCTTCACCGCGATGCCGTAGGCCGGCGCCGGCCACACGTAGTCGCCGTAGGTCAGGATGTCCTGCACCGTGCTGTTCGGCAGGTTCTTGTTGGAGACCTTGTTGATCGGCCCGTACGTCTGGGTGATGCTCAGGTCGTGCTTGCGCCCGAAGTCGTCCGAGTTGATCATCCAGGTGATGTTCTTGTCCACGCTCAGGACGTTGTCGCGGAACGTGATGTACGCCGACCCCTCGTCGGGGTGCAGGCCGTACTTGTGGCCCGCCGGGACGCCCTGGAGGTAGTTGTCGGTGATCGTGGTCCCCGGCTGGCTGCCCAGCGTGTAGATCGGGGCCGTGTCGCTGAGGCGCTGCACGGTGTCGATGATGTGGTTGAAGCTGATGTTGTTGTTCTTCGCCGTGGTGGTCGGCCGGTTCGGGGCGATCGAGCCGGACGACCCGTCGAAGTTCCACCACCCCCAGCCGAGCGTGATGCCCGACCACGGGCTCTTCTCGATCCGGTTGTGCCGCACCGTCAGGGTGTCGACGAAGTACGCCGAGATCGGGCTGTGCCCGTTGAACAGCACGGCGCTGTCGTAGAGGTAGTTGTTCTCGATCTGGATGTTCTTCGGCAGGCCCTCGACCTGGGCCGGGTACTTCTCGCGGTTCGTCGCGGTGTGGTCCCCGATGTAGACGTGCTGCGGGTGGCCCACGACGATGGCGGACCCGGCGATGTCGTTGGTGTGGTTCCCCGTCAGCTGCGTGTTCTGCACGTCGTTGACCAGGGAGATGCCGTCCACACCGGTGTGCTGGACCCGGTTGCGGTGCAGGGCGATGCCGTCGGCGTTCTCGATCTGGACGATGCCCGGCGGCACGTCGACGTTGCGGTAGTAGTAGACGTGGAAGTTGCCCCGCGCGTAGGCGGTGTTGCCGAGGTTGCCCTGCTGCGCCTGCTTGAACGCGGAACCGGCCACCGTGACCAGGTTCCAGTCCGAGTGCTGGACGGTGAGCCCGGAGAACGTGATGTTGCGCGCGTGGTCGCTCGTGGAGGTGCCGGCGACGCGCAGCACGGTGGAGACGTTGTTCGGCGCGTGGACCGAGGCGGTCGCCATGTTCTCCGACGCGGCCTTGTAGTAGTACACGGTCCGGGCGGCCCGGTCGAAGTAGAACTCGCCCGGGGTGTCCAGGAACTCGTAGGCGTTCATGAGCTTGTGGCTGCCGCCGACCTGGGCGTTGCCGTTGTACGCGCCCTGGGCGATGGCCGCGCCCGGCTGCTGGAACAACGCCACCCGGCCCGACCCGTCGGAGCTCGTGGTGACCTGGCGGACGCCGACGATGGCGGTGGTCCAGGTCGTGCCCGTCTCGATCTCGAGGTCGTCCTGGTTGCGGGAGATCGCGGGCAGGTCGCCCAGGGCGTACTTGGCCCCGTCGCACTGCGAGCCGGACTCCCACGCCCACGGCGCCTGCCCCGCGGTGATGGTGTAGGTGCCGTAGCACCCCTGCGAGGTCACCGTCTTCGACGCCATGAACGCCCGCTTGTCGTTGACGTAGAGCGCCCGCAGCTTGGTGTCCCGGTTGAGCGGGGCCTTCCAGATGTCGCCGCTGTGCTGCGTCCACCCGGTCACCTGGACGCCGGCGTTCAGGACCGGCGTCTCGCCCTGGTACGCGGCGTACACGACCCGGTGGCCGTTCGTGCCCGAATCGCTGGACGTGAACGCGATGGTGCTCGTGACGGGGTAGTTCCCGCCCCGGAGGTACACGAGGATGTCGCCGGTCATGTTGGCGTTGATCGTGCGGACCACGTCCCGCGCGCGCTGCACCGTCCGGAACGGCGCGGTGATCGTGCCGGGGTTGGCGTCGTTGCCGTCGGGCGCCACGTAGTACGTCGCCTGGGTGGCGGCCGCGGCCCGGCCGGGGTCGGCGACGGCCGGCAGCAGCGCGGCGGACACAAACACCGCTAGGACCGCCAACAACCTCGTGGCGGTGAGGGCTGAAGTCACCGTCTCGTCCTCTCGCTCCGGATCGGGGAGGGCATACCCGCCGCAGCACACGATGTGTGCTACTCATCCGGTCCCGGACCGACCCGTGCGCGGGTCGGACGACTGACCGGCGGGCATGACGTTTGCCCTGGTAGGGGCGGAGGCGTGGGCGACCGACTCCGGGCTCTATGAGAGCAGCAAGGTCACCCGGCGTCAAGGATGAGCGTGCTCATTTTAGCAACGCCCGGCGGGTCGACAGGTCAGAGGTCGAGGACGAGACGGGGGCCGCGCGACCGCGACACGCAGATCATCATCACGTCGCCGGCCGCCCGCTCGTCGTCGTTCAGCACGGAGTCCCGGTGGTCCGGGAACCCTTCCAGCACAACGGTCTCGCACGTGCCGCAGGTGCCCTCGCGGCACGAGGACAGCACCGCGACCCCGGCCGCCTCCACCGCGTCCAGGATCGACGCGCCCTCCGGCACGAGCAGCGTCCGGCCCGACCGCGCCAGCCCGACCTCGAACGACGCTCCCCCGCCGGCGTCCGCCCGGGACGTGAAGCGCTCGACGTGCAGGCGGGCGGGCACGCGTCGCTCGACGGCCGCGAGCAGCGATTCCGGTCCGCAGCAGTAGGTTTCGGCGTCCGCCGGGAGGAACGCGTCCAGGTCCAGCGGGCCGGTCTCGTCCTGCGGCCGCAGCAGCACCCGGTCGCCGTACCGGTCGCGCAGCTCCCCGGCGAAGGCCATGGACGAGCGCGTCCGCCCTCCGTAGAGCAGCCGCCACGACGCGCCGCGCGCCGCGACGGCCGCGATCATGGGCACGAGGGGCGTGATGCCGATGCCGCCCGCGACGAACAGGTAGCGGTCCGCCGCCACCAGCGGGAACCTGTTGCGCGGTCCGCGAACCCGCACCGCGGCGCCCTCGGCGAGCGTCGAGTGCACGTGCCGGGAGCCGCCGCGACCGGACGGCTCGCGCTGGACCGCGACCTGGAGGACCGAGCGGTCCGCCGGGTCGCCGCACAGCGAGTACTGGCGCACGAGGTCCGGCCCGAGCACCAGGTCCACGTGGGCCCCCGGTTCCCAGGCCGGCACGGGTTCGCCGTGCGGGCGGCGCAGGGTCAGGCGCACGACGTCGTCGGCGACGACCTCCCTGCGGTGTACCAGGACGTCGAACTCCACCAGGGCGCGCGGCTCGGTGGGCACGGTCATCGGGGCTCCTGTTCAGAGGTGGGCGTGGACCGGCCGCGGGTCGGCCGGCGGCGCGGCGGCCCGCGGCTCGTGGCCCCGCGGGTGGGCGAGCAGCCAGTCCCACAGCTCCACCGGGTCCTCCGAGTCGTGCTCGGCCCCGCAGTGGCACACGCCGACCAGCACGTCGGTGCCCAACTCCCAGTGGACGCGGTAGACCGCGTCGCCGCGCAGCACCGCCACCCGGTCGCTCATCGCGTGGACGCGTTCGCGGGCGCGGCGGTGTTCGCGGGCGCGGCGGCGCTCGGAGGCGCGGCGGCACTCGCGGGCGCGGCGGCGTTCGGCGGCACAGCGCCGTTCGCGGGGCCGGCACTCGCGGGTGCGGTGGCGCCGGCCGCCATGCGCCTGAGGATGCGCCGGGCCGCCAGGCCGCCGGTGTCGATGTTGATCGACAGCTCCTGGTAGCCCTCCGGCTCCGCCTGGATCACCCGCTCCAGGAGGTCGAGCGCGGTGACGTCCTGGAGCACCACCGTGCGGTTGCTGTCCCGCAGGAAGTCCGACACCTCCTGGTCGTCCAGCGCGAAGTCCCGCGCCACGGCCCAGAAGTCGTGCGTGCTGTGCTCGGTCTCCGGGGTGATCGCGTAGACGACCTCGACGTGGAAGCCGTGCGGGTCCGAGCCGTCGGCCTCGGGCAGCACGCCGACCGGCGCCACGCGGCTGTGCAGCAGGTACAGGCACGGCGGGTGGTACTCGATGTCCTGCCAGCGCGTGATCCGGCCGTCGATCCCGGTCGACTTGGCGTAGAACGGCGGGCACGCGGCGTCGGCCATGTGCCGGCTGACGTAGATGATCCCGTTGTCCTCGTCCACCTCGGTGGTGATGGGCGTGTTCGCGACCTCGGGCGTGCCGATGTACCCGCCGTGCAGGTAGGTCTCGTGCGAGAGGTCCATCAGGTTGTCCACCAGCAGCTCGTACCGCGCCGCCAGGGGCTCCATCCCGCTGACCGTGGTGTAGCCGGGGTCGGCGAGCCACGGCGCGCGGGGGATCAGCGCCCGGTCGGCCCGGTCGTGCTCGCCGATCCACACCCAGACGAACGAGTCCTGCTCCACCACCGGGTAGGACGGCACGCGGGCGGTGCGCGGGACGCGCGCCTGCCCCGGCACGAACACGCAGCTGCCCGTCTTGTCGTAGGTGAAGCCGTGGTAGCCGCAGACGATCGTGTCGCCCTCCAGCCGGCTCTCCGAGAGCGGGTAGCGCCGGTGCACGCACCGGTCGGCGAGCGCGACCACCTCGCCCGCCTCGCTGCGGTAGAACACCAGCGGCTCGCCGAGGATCGTCCTGGCGAACAGCTCACGCCCGATCTCGCGGCCGTAGGCGGCCACGTACCACTGGTTGCGCGCGAACGTCATGATGGGACAGCCTCCTGCGGTGACGTGGTTCGCCGACCGGGTGACCGGTCAGCTCGCGCCGTAACGGGCGCGCACGAGTTCCTTCAGCAGCTTTCCGGTGGCGCTCTGCGGCAGCTCGTCCACGAACACCACGGATTTCGGGATCTTGTAGCCGGCCAGCCGGCCGCGCAGGAACGCCAGGACGTCCTGCTCGCTGGTCGTCCCGGCGGCGGGCTTGACGGTGACGACCGCCCGGCCCACCTCGCCCCACCGGTCGTCGGGCACGCCGATCACGGTGCACTCGGCGATCGCGGGGTGCTCGTGCAGGACGCTCTCGACCTCCGCGGGGTAGACGTTCTCCCCGCCCGAGATGATCACGTCCTTGAGCCGGTCGACCACGGCGACGTAGCCGTCCTCGTCGGCCGTGGCGACGTCGCCGGAGTGGAACCACCCGTCGCGGTCGATGGCCCGCGCCGTGTCCGCCGGGCGTCGCCAGTAGCCGCGCATGACGTTGGGCCCGCTGACCACGATCTCGCCCTTCTCTCCGGGGGCGACGTCGGTCAGGTCGGGCCCGACCACGCGCACGTCGGTGAAGAAGTGCGGCACGCCGGCGGTGCCCGCCTTGGCCTCGCTCATCTCCCTGGTCAGGTACAGCGCTCCCGGGGAGGTCTCGGTCATGCCGTAGCCCTGGCTGAACGCCAGGCCGCGGCGCTGGTAGGTGCGGATGGTCGCCTCCGGCACGGGCGCACCGCCGCAGTTGACCTGGCGCAGGCTGGAGAGGTCCGCGTCCGCCCAGCGCGGGCAGGCGGCGATCGCGTTGTACATGGTGGGCACGCCGAACATGTACGTGACGCGGTGCGCCTCGATCTGGCGCAGCACGTCGGCGGCGTCGAACGCGGGCAGGAGCACGACCGTGCCGCCCTTGACGAGGGTGGGCAGGCAGGTCATGTTCAGCCCGGCGGTGTGGAACAGGGGCGCGACGACCAGGGTCACCTCGTCACTGGCCAGGTCGACGTCGACCAGCACGTTGACGGTGTTCCAGGTGAGGTTGCCGTGCGTCAGCATCGCGCCCTTGGGCCGCCCGGTCGTGCCCGAGGTGTACATGATCAGGCAGAGGTCGTCGAGCGTGACCGGTTCGTCGATCGGGTCGGCCGCGGCCGACGCGATCAGCTCCTCGTAGGAGTCCTCGCCCGCGGCGGGCCGGTCGAGCGCGACGGCCCGCAGCGGGCCCGCGCCGTTCTCGCGGACCGCCTGGACGACGGCCGCCTGCTCCGGGGCGTACACCAGCACCGCGCTGCCGGAGTCGGCCAGCGCGTGCGCCACCTCCGCCGGCGCCCACCGCATGTTCAGCGGCACGAACACCGCGCCGAGCACGCCGGCGGCGAACAGCACCTCCAGGAACGCGGGGTGGTTCGGCCCCAGGTAGGCGACCCGGTCGCCCCGGCCCACGCCGACCCGCCGCAGGCCGTGCGCGAGCCGGAGCACCCGCTCGTGCAGTTGGCGGTAGGTCGTCCCCCGGCCCTCGTGGATCACCGCCACCTTGTCCGGCGTCTTGCGGACGCGCCGCGCGGTCCACGAGCCGATGCCCTGGTTGCGCATGGCGACCCCTTCGCTGTGCGAGCTTCCGCGCTCCGCCGACGCTCCCCGAAGTTAGGCTCGTTGGTGTCGGTCGTCAAGATTATGCCCAACGTCGCTTCGTGCCGCGGCCCGTCCGATCGGCTACGGCGGACGGCTCCATCCGGTCAGCTCGGGGCGGCCGGCTCCGGCAGTCGGCTCCGGGCGGCCGGCTCCGGCAGTCGGCTCCGGGCGGCCGGGTCCGGCGGTCGGCTCCGGCGGTCGGCTCCGACGGACGGCTCCGGCCGGCCCTGGCAGTCGGCCCCGGGCGGTCAGTCCCGGCAGTCGGCTCCGGGCGGTCGGCTCCGGGCGGTCGGGCCAGGGGTCAGGCGGGGAGCCAGGCGCGGGCCGCGGCTGCCAGGGCCGCCACGCCCACCTCCAGCGTCGGGCTGATCACCGGCGCGTAGTGCGGCGAGTGGTTGGCGGGCAGGTCCGCGACCACGTGCCGCAGCTCGTCGAACGTCGTCGCGCCCGCGAACGCCGCCGGGTCCGCCCCGCCCAGCAGCCAGTACACCAGCGGCACGCCGGCCGCCGTCGCGAACACGCCCACGTCCTCGCTCCCGGTCACCGGCCCGGGGTCCACCACGCGGTCCGCGCCGACCACCGCCGACAGCGCCGCGCGGGTCCGGGCCGCCGCGTCCGGGTCGTTCACCGCGGCCGGGTAGCTGCCCAGCACGCCTACCTCCGGGTCGCGTGGCGCGCCGGACGCCGCCGCCTCCGCCCGCACGACCCGCTCGATCGCGCGCAACGCCCGGTCGCGCACCACCGGGTCGTAGCTCCGGACGCTCAGCAGCAGCTCGGCGTGGTCGGGGATGATGTTCGCGACCGTGCCCGCCCGCACCGCGCCCACGGTCACCACGCACGTGTCACCGGCCGCGATCTCGCGCGACACCACCGCCTGCAACCGCAGCACGGTCGCCGCCGCCATGACCACCGGGTCCACCGCCGCCTCGGGGCGGGACCCGTGCCCCCCGCGGCCGTGCAGGACGACGCGCACGGTGTCCGACGCGGCGAAGGCCGGCCCCGGCCGCAGGCCGAGGAACCCCGCCGGGATCGGCGCGACGTGCTGCCCGAGCACGACGTCCGGCCTGCCGAACCGGTCGAACAGGCCGTCGGCGACCATCGCCTCCGCTCCCCCGCCGACCTCCTCCGCCGGCTGGCACACCGCGAGCAGCGTGCCGCGCCACCCGTCGCGCCGGGCGGCGAGCTGCAGGGCGGCCCCGACCAGGCACGTGACGTGCACGTCGTGCCCGCACGCGTGCGCCACCGGCACCCGGTCGCCGTCCCGGTCGACCACGGCGGTGGCGGCGTAGGGCAGGCCGGTCTCCTCCCGGACCGGCAGCGCGTCCATGTCCGCGCGCAGCAGCGCGGTGGGGCCGTCGCCGTTGCGCAGCACGCCGACCACGCCCGTCCCGCCCACGCCCTCGGTCGTCTCGAAACCCGCGGCACGCAGCTCGCGGGCGGCGACCGACGCCGTGCGGGTCTCCCCGAACGCCAACTCCGGGTGCCGGTGCAGGTCGCGGTACAGGTCGGCGAGGTCCACGACGCCCACTATCGGCGGCGCGGCACGGGGCGGCAACCGGGCTGCCCGGACCGCGCCGCACGCCCGGTCGGGCGGTGATCGTCGTGCGCGGTCGGGCGGGACGCCACAGACTTCGCCCATGGGTGAGGAGAAGTTCCACGAAGGCGACGAGGTCACCTGGTCCAGTCACGGCCGGACCGTGCACGGGGAGGTGGTCGAGGAGATCACCGAGGACACCGAGGCGGCGGGCAGGACGGTGCGCGCGTCCGAAGAGGACCCGCAGTACCGCGTGCGCAGCGACAAGAGCGGCAAGGACGCGGTGCACAAGCCGAGCGCCCTGGGCGACGACTCGTGAGCGGCGGGTTCGACGAGGCCGTGAACATGACGGCCGCGGAACTGGCGCGGTGGCTGGAGACCGACGAGTCCCGGTCCGTCGGGCAGTCCGACGGCGGGGAGTCGGTCGGGCACGAGTCCGGCCGGCGGATAGTCGAGCTGCTGCGCACGAAGGAGGCGGACCTGACCGACGACGACCGGGCGCACATGCGCAAGGTGGTCGGGTACGTCCACCGGCACCTCGCCCAGCGGCCGGGCGGGGACGTGGAGCACACGAGGTGGCGCTACTCCCTCATGAACTGGGGCCACGACCCGCTGAAGGACTGACGCCGGGAACCGGGGACGGGGCGGGTCCGACTCCTGGGGCAAGGGATCCGGGAGTCGGGAGGTTCGTGGTGGAGCGTCGTGGTTTCCTGCGCGCGTCGGCGCTGTCGGCCGGCATGGCCGGCGGTCTGGGCGCGCTCGCCGCGGCGGCGCCGGTGGCGTCGGCCGCGAACCCGGTGCGGGTGCAGGTGCTGATGTTCGACGGGGTGGAGGAGCAGGACTGGGCCGCGCCCGCGGAGGTGTTCGGCATGGCCGCCGGGTTGAGCGGTGGCGCGCTCACCGCCACGCTCGTCACCACCGGCCGCCCCGGCACCGTGACCTGCAACTTCGGCGCCCGGGTCGAGGTGGGCCAGGGCTGGTCGCCGCACGCGGCCGACGTGCTGGTGGTGCCGGGCGGGGGCCGCTACAGCGACCCGGGCAGCGTCGGTGTGCGGCGGCTGATGGCCGATCGCGGTTTCCTGCGCCGACTGGCCGACGCCGACGTGCTGCACGTCGGCATCTGCACCGGTGTCATGGCGCTGTCGGCCGCCGGCCTCACCAGGGGCCGCAACGCCACCACCCACCACCGCGCGAAGGCCGACCTGGCCGCGGCCGGCGCGACCGTCGTGGACGCCCGCGTGGTCGACGACGGCGACCTGGTCACGGGCGGCGGCGTCACGTCCGGGCTGGACGTGGCCCTGTGGCTGGTCGAGCGCTTCCTGGGCGCGCGGTCGGCCCAGCAGGTGGAGACCATCCTGGAGTACGAGCGCCGCGGCACGGTGTGGCGCGCCTGACCCGACGGCACGCGCCCTGGTCCGAGGTGCGCCGGGTGGCGGCCGGGCGCGCGTCGAGCCGGTCCCGAGGCCAGGCTGAGCAGGGAAAACGGTCTTACCATCGGCCCCATGTGGATTTCGCGTTGTTCGTGCAAATGCCCGACCGGGGTTTCGGCGCTCGCGGCGAACCGGAACGTCGGCACGACGTTCAGCCAGGCCGACCAGATCGCCTTGGACTTCATGAAAGCCGAATACGACTCGTTACGCGGCGAGGGTGCGCAGGCGCGACAAGCCCAGCAGTCGATACTGCAGTGGAGCATGGCGATCCTGGGCGTCGTCTTCAGCGCCGGCATCCTCGTGGCGAACCAGTCCATGAACGCGAACACCAGTCCTTCCGCCCAGGGCTTCCTCCACCTGGTGTTCCTGCTCGTGTTCGGGGTGGTGCTGCCCCTGTCCTCGTGGTGCGCCACGCTCGCCTGGTTCGGCGAGCTGATACGCATGGAACGGGTCGGCCGGTACCTGCGGGGCTTCGAGGTGGCCCTGGGCGAGATCATGTCCCGCCACCGGCCCTCGGGCGACCCGGCCTTCCCCACCTCGCCCCTCCGGTGGGAGAACCACATCTCCGGCGAGCGGAGAGGGGTGGCCGTGTCCAAACAACGCGTCGGCTACCTGGGGTGCCTCGGGCTCTACGCGGGTGTCGTGGCCGTGCCGCTGACCGTCGCGTTGATCCGCGTCTGGCGTGACCCGCTGCCGTGGATGGGCACGGGGATCCGAACGGCGTTCACAGCGTACGCAACGCTCGTCCTCAGCGGGTTCACAGTGACGCTCGTGATCATCACCGCGGCCCTGCAACGCGCGGGGCGGCAGGCGGCCGACCTGTCGGCGGTCGTCCCGGGCGCACGACGGGCAGCACCGGAACGGCTTCCGGGCTGAGGTCGTGCGCGAGGACCGGTGAGGAGAGCGGGTCGTGGGCCTTCCCAGGAAGAGGGTGCCGGGTGAGCTGGTCGCCGGGCTCACCGGTCGCTACCGGGCACACGGCGACCCTCGGGAGGTCTCGTGCGTGATCGCGTGCAGCTTCGGCTACCGCAGATCGCCGGTCGGGACCGAACCCGGTGTCGTCAACGACTACCTCGCCCGCTCCGCGATCGGCTTGTTCCCCGGCAAGCCGGTGCTCGCGCAAGTCGAGGTGGCGGAGTGCATCAACCGGCTGCCCGGGGGTCCCGAGCGGTGCATCCCGGTGGGTCAGGTCCCGGACGACGCGGACAGGTACGTCTCGACGTCCCGGGTGCTCCGTCAGTGTCGGGGGATCATGGCGGAGCGCGGGTGGTCCACCGCGGCGATCGTGGCGCACCCCTACCACCTGCCGCGGGTCGACGTGACCGCGGGCCGTCTCGGCATCGACACGGTCGCCCCGGCGGGGCTCGCACCGCTGTGGGACCGTGCGTCGGCGCAGGTGTGGACGCGCTCACCAGGGCTGTGGCAGGTCCGCGAGCTGTTCGTCGGGCTCGCCCTGATCTTCTCGTGAGGCACGCACGGCGGGGCTCCGTCGGCGGCGTTCGGCGGCACCGAGCGGGCTCCCGGACGACGACGGGGCACGGCCGGGTGGCCGTGCCCCTCGCGGTGGTGGTCAGCCGGCGCGGCGCGCCCAGGCCGTGAACGGGTCGAGCGATCCGTCGACGGGGCACGGCTCGACGGTCCGGCCGCGGCGGTCGAGGTCCCGGTAGGAGGCGCGGTAGTCGAAGCCGTACCGGGCGGCCTCGTCGGCGCTCACCGCGTAGTAGACGGTGGTGACGCCGTGGTCGAACGCGGCGCGGTAGCACATGCCGCACGGCTCGCCCGAGGCCAGCAGCACGGACTCGGCGACCAGCGCCGGGTCGGTCTTCGCCGCGGCGCGCAACGCCACGACCTCGGCGTGCGCGGTGGGGTCGCGCTCGACCAGGACGCGGTTCACCCCGGTGCCGAGGACGCCGGCGGTGGGGTGGAGCACGACCCCCGCGAACGGGATGCCGCCGCGCTCCACCTCGGCCAGCGCGAGGTCCACCGCCTCCCGCATGTGGCCGGCGATCCGGTCGACGTCGAGCGCCGTCATCACGACCGGCCCGAGGCGTGCTTCGGGCTGGAGGCGAGCTTCAGCCACACGACCCCGCCGATGATCACCGCCAGCCAGAACACCCGCACCGGGGTGAGGGCCTGGTCCAGCAGGAACGCGCTCACGACGGCCGCGCCGGACGAGCCGATGCCGGTCCAGACCGCGTAGCCGATGCCGACGTCGATGTTCTTCAGCGCCAGGCTGAGCGTGAAGACGGTGAGGAAGAAGAACACGCCCGCGGCGATCGACCAGCCGAGGTCGCTGAACCCCTTGCTGCCGCCGACGCTGACCGCGTAGCCGATCTCCACGAGGCCCGCGATCAGCAGGATGATCCAGGCGCGGCGGCTCGCGGTGGCGGTGTCGTCGTGCCGGGTCGTGCCGGGTCGGGTCGAGGTGGTGGTCATCTCGTGTGCTCCCTTTGCGATGGTCTGCGTGCCGGGTCCGGACGGGCGCGTCGGGTCAGACGGCCGCACCGGACAGTTCCAGGCCCACCACGCCGACGATGACGACGGCGATGCCGAGGACCTTGCGCCAGTCGAGGCGCTCCTTGAACAGCAACGCGCCGAGCAGCACGATGCCGACGGAGCCGAGGCCGGTCCAGATCGCGTAACCCACGCCGACGTCCAGGGTGATGAGCGCCAGGCTCAGGAAGAACGTGCCGAGCGCGCCGATGACGAGCGTGAGGATGGACGGCCACAGCCGGGTGAAACCCTTGGCGGCGTTGGCGCACAGCGCGAAGGCGATCTCGAAGACGGTGGCGATCGCCAGGTAGACCCAGTGCATGTCGCTTTCCTTTCCTTGCTAGCTCAGCGCTTTGCGCAGTTCATCGGGGCTCGGCACGCCCTCGATGCGGTGCGAGCCGATGTCGATGGTCGGGACGGCCCGCACGCCCGCCGCCCTGGCCTCGGCGAGCCGGTCGCGGTGCCGGTCGGCGTACCGGCGCTCGGCGAGCGCGGCGGCGAACTCCCCGGCGTCCAGCCCGACCTCGGCGGCGATCTCCGCCAGCACGTCCGGCCGGCCGATGTCGAGGTCGTGCTGGAAGAACGCCTTCAGCACGGCCAGGTGGTACTCCTTGGCCCGGCCGTGCTCCTCGGCGAACAGCGAGCCCTCGAACGGCAGGTGCGTGTAGGGCTGGGGCGACACGGTCGGCAGCTTGATCGGCACCCCGAGCCGCTCCGCCATCGGGTAGACCGAACTCCGCCAGACCCGCGGCAGGTAGTCGTCCTCCGGGCGCAGGGTGGGGTTCGGGTAGGGCCGCAGCTCGTGCGGCCGCCACGTGACCGCGGCGCCCGCCTCGGCGGCGACCGTCTCGATGACGTCCTCGGCGAGCAGGCAGTACGGGCACACGTAGTCGAAGTAGACGACGACCTCGGGTGGGTTCATGACTCCTCTCCACATCCACACGAGGGATACCGGCTCAATATTTGCATGCATGTGCATGCTCTCGTCAAGTCCTTCGCGGGCACCGTCACCGTGCCGTCGTACAACACCGGCCCTGACCTGCGACGATTACCACGTCACCGCGTCTGCTGAGGCAACCTGACACGCGTGTCGACCCGATCCGGAAACTTGCACGTGCATGGATCTTCGCACCAAGGCTCACGTCGGAGAGCAGGCACGGGCGGAAGGGGCGGAGGCCGCCGGCAGGCCGAACGGGCGAATCGCGGCATGCCCGCGGGCGATCAGACGGGTGGGCCGGCGTTCCGCGAGGGAGGCGAGGCCCCCGGAACCCCGCCGGCAACCGGTAGAGTCGGCCTCACGCCCGTTGTATGTACCAGCACAGTCAAGCCCGGACAAGCCGGCCACGTTCTAGAATGTTGCTCACTCATGGACTTGGCTGCCGATCGGAAGCGCAGGTGACGAGATGAGCGCAACCCACCGCCAGACCACCGAAGCCGCCTCCGACCAGGCCGCCTGGGGCCGGGTGCTGACCCTGCACGTGCACGTCGAACGCCAGCTCGCCCAGGCCATGCAGCGACGCCACGGCGTCGGGCTGTCGGAGTACCGGGCCCTGGCCGAGCTGTCGAACTCGCCCGCCGGCGAGTGGCGGATGCAGGAGCTGGCCGACCGGATCGGCCTCGGTCAGAGCTCGGTGACGCGGCTGGTCGCGCGCCTGGACGCGCTCGGTTTCGCCCGGCGGGATCTCTGCCCCGACGACAAGCGCGGCGTCTACGCCGTGATCACCGACGAGGGCAGGCAGCTGCACGTCGCGGCCCGGGCCACCTACGCCGAGGTGCTCAGCTCCGCGTTGAACACCGCCGGCGCCGACCAGGAGCTGGCCCGCCTCGTGCAGGCGATCCGCAGCGCCGGCTGATCGGAATTCCGCCTCCCGCAGCAGTGCCGTCGAAAAACCGGAGCAGGAATCCATTCCACCGTTCGACGCAACGGGCGGTCGTGATGTGTGATCCGCATCGGGACCGAAGTTAGTTGCTTGACCGTGCATCTGTTCGCGGTTAATTTACACGTCACAGCGACAGGACGGTCGAAACCGCTGAGAGATCAGCCGGGGCGAACCCTTGCCGCTTCAGCGGGCACGTCGACCTTGGGCGCCACGCGCCGGTCCGTCGCTCAGGCAGTCCTGCTTCCCACGGCACAGCTTGCTCCCGAGGAGGAATCGTGCCTTCGTCGCGTTTGCTCGGTCACCTCGCCGAACACGCGGTGCGCCGTTCCGGGTCGGTCGCGCTGGTCCACGCGGACCGGGAAGTGACCTACGGCGAGTTGTCCGGGCTCGTCGAGCGGTACGCGGCCGACCTGGTCGCGCTCGGCGTGACCCCCGACCGGCCGGTGTGCGTCCCGGCGCACAAGTCGGTCGAGACCGTCGCGTTGCTGATCGCCTGCTTCACGGTGGGCGCCGGCGTCCTCGTGCCGTCGGCCGAACTCGGCCCGGACGCCCTCCGGACCGCCTGCGAGCAGGCCCGGTGCTCGCACGTGCTCACCGCGGGTCCCGACGGGCCACCCGCGGCGACCCCGGTGGCGGCCGCCGAGCCGGCGGGCTTCGAGCCCGTCGACCCGAGCCGGACCAGGATCCTGTTCACCACGTCCGGTTCCACCGGGACGCCGAAGATCGTCCCCGTGCCCGAGTCCGCTTTCGACCGTTTCGCGGAGTGGGCGACGAAGCGGTTCGGGCTGACGGCCGACGACGTGTCGCTCGCCTACGCGCCGTTCAACTTCGACCTGTCCCTGTTGGACGTGTGGGTCTTCCTGCGCGCGGGCGCCCGCGTCGTGCTGGTCGACCCGGCCGCGGGCGCGGACGGCAACCGGCTGCGCCGCCTGGCGCACGACCACGGCGTCACGTTCGTCCAGGGTGTGCCGCTGCTCTACCAACTGCTCACCGAGGACGCGGACGCGACCTTCCCGGCCAGGGCGGTCGTGTTCACCGGCGAGGCGCTCCCCCACCGGCTCCTGCCGCGGATCGCCCGCGCGTTCCCGCGCGCCCGGTTCTACAACGTCTTCGGCTGCACGGAGACCAACGACAGCTTCATCCACGAGGTCGACCCCGCGACCGCCGGTCCGCGCATCCCCATCGGCAGGCCGATCGACGGCGTGGACGCGGTGCTCGTCCACGACGACGGCACGACCGTGGAGGGTCCGGGCACCGGCGAACTGCTCGTCCGGACCCCGTTCCAGACCACCGGCTACCTCCAGACCTCGCTCAACGACAAGGCGTTCGTCCCGGCTCCCGACGGGGGCGGCCCGTTCTACCGGACCGGCGACGTGGCCACCCGGGACGCCGACGGCTCGTTCGTCCTGGAGGGACGCCGCGACTTCCAGGTCAAGGTGCGCGGCATCCGCACGAACGTGCTGGAGGTGGAGGCCGTGCTGGCCGCCCACCCGGACGTGGGGGCGGTCGCGGTCGTCGCCGTGCCGGACGTCGCGGCGGGGCACCGCCTGCACGCCGAGGTCGAGCGGAAGCCGGGATCGGGGCTGACCTCCCTCACGCTCCGCAGCCACGGCGCGAGAACGCTCCCGCGCCACGCCATCCCGTCCACGATCCGGGTCGGCGACGTGCCGCTGCCGCGCACGCCCACCGGCAAGCCGGATCGGAAGCTGATCAAGCACACCGTCATGGAGGGCGCTGACTGATGGATTTGGCAACGCAGGTCCGCGACTACGTCGTCACCGAGTTCCTGTCCGGCGAGGACGTTCCCGACCTGACCGACGACTTCGACCTCATCGGGAACGGCGTGGTCGACAGCCTGGGCCTCGTGCGGTTGATCTCGCACATCAGCAAGACCTACGGCATCCCGGTGGACGACATCCCGCTGGAGCCGTCGAACTTCCGCGACATCGGGCACATCTGCTCCTTCATCCGGCGCACGGCCACCGCGGTGTCGGCCTGACCGGAACAGCACGCGTGATTCCCCGAATCCCATTCAACTAGGAGAGACCACGTGATCGTCCGCAGCTACGACGAGATCGCCCCGGTCGAGTGGGGCAACGGCACGAGCCACCGCCTGCTCACCGAGTCCGACGGCATGGGCTTCACCGTCTGCGAAACCTTGGTGCGGCAGGGCACGACCAGCGCGCTGCAGTACCGCCGCCACCTGGAGGCGTGCTACTGCATCGGTGGCTCCGGCGAGGTCGTCACCGCCGACGGGGAGCGTCACAAGATCGTCGAGGGCACCTTGTACGCGCTGGACAAGCACGACGCGCACTACCTCGTCGCCTCCGACGACGAGGACCTGCGGCTCATCTCGGTGTTCAACCCGCCGCTGCGCGGCGACGAGAAGCACGCCTTATCCGACGACGGGTTCTCCCAGTACTGATCCGTTCCCGGTGGGGCCGCCCGCCGGTCGGGTGGCCCCGCCCACGGCACCAGCGAGGGGCTGAATCACCATGACCGCAACCTCCGACACCTTCGCCACCGCCGCCCCCTGGGCCGAGGAGCTGAACCTCGACACCGCGGCGTGGGACGCCCGCGGCGAGTTCCCGTGGGAGAAGTGGAAGGCGATCCGGCGCAGCGGCATCCTCGCCGTCCCGTTCGACCCGCGGTACGGCGGCCGGGGCCACTCCCTCACCGAGACCATGCGGGCGCTGGAAGGGCTCGGCCACACGTCCCGGGACGCGGGCCTGAACTTCTCCACGTCGACGCAGATCGTCAGCGTGGGGCTGGTCCTGCAGGCGTTCGGGAGCGAGGAGCTGCGGGAGACCTACCTGCCGGGGATCGTCTCCGGCGAGCTGGTCACCGCGCACGCGATCACCGAGCCGACGAACGGCTCGGACGCCACCGGCATCACCACGACCGCCCGCCGGGACGGCGACGACTACGTCCTCGACGGCGAGAAGATGTTCATCACCAACGCGCCGATCGCGGACCTGCTGCTGCTCTACGTCCGCACCGGCGCGCCCGGTCCGTTCGGGTTGAGCTGCTTCCTGGTGGAGCGCGACACGCCCGGCCTGCGCATCGGCGAACCGCTCGACAAGATGGGCCTGCGGACCTCGCCGCTCGGCGCGGTGACCCTCGACGGCGTGCGCGTGCCGGCGTCGCGGCGGGTCGGCCGGGAAGGCGCGGGCTTCCTGATCCTCGACCACATCATGAAGCGGGAGGTCCTGCTCTCGTTCTCGATCACGCTCGGCGAGATGGAGCACCGGCTGGAGCGGTGCGTCCGGCGGGCCCGGGAGCGCACGCAGTTCGGCCAACCGATCGGCGGGTTCCAGGCCGTCGGCCACAAGGTCGCCGACATGAAGATCGCGGTGGAGACGGCCCGCAAGTGGCTGTACGACACCGGGGCCAAGGTCGAGGCGGGCGAGGACGCCGCGATCGACGTCGCCGCCACCAAGACGGTGGTGAGCGAGGCGAACCTGCGCACCGCGCTGGACGCCGTGCAGATCTTCGGCGGGGCCGGGTACCTCACCGGCACCGGTGTCGAAGCCGACGTGCGCAACGCGGTCGGCGGGACCATCTACTCCGGCACGAACGAGGTGCAGCGCAACCGGATCGCGTCGCTGCTGGGCCTGCGTGCCACGGCTGCCCAGGGAGCGCCCCGTGACTGACGACCTCGCGCGGCTGACCGCGCCGACGGAGTTCCTCGACTTCGAGTCCGAACCCGTCCAGGAGTTCATCGACGCCGCGGTGCCCGACCGCGGCATCGGCAAGGGGGAACTGGCGACCGCGCTGTACTACGCGGTCCGCGACGACGTGTTCTACGAGGTCTACGGCGCGGACCTGTCCCGCGACGGGCTCAAGGCCAGTCACGTCGCGCGCCGCAAGCAGGGCTTCTGCCTGCACAAGTCGGTGCTCTACGCGGCGTGCTGCCGCGCGGTGGGCATCCCGGCGCGGCTGCACTACGGGAAGGTCCGCAACCACCTCGCGTCCGACCGGTTGCGCGCGCACATCGGCGGCGACGTGTTCTTCCACGGCCTGACCTCCGTCCACCTGGACGGGAAGTGGGTCAAGGCGACGCCCGTCTTCAACCGGCTGCTGTGCCGGCTGTACGGGCTCAAGCCGCTGGAGTTCGACGGCACCGCCGACAGCCTGTACCACCCGTTCGACGAGGACGGCCGCCGGAGCATGGAGTTCCTGGTCGACCACGGCGGGTTCGACGACCTGCCGTACGAGTTCGTGATGGAGCAGATGAGGACGAACCACCCGGCCTTCCTCGACGCGGAGGGCACGGGGACCGTTCGCGGCGGCTCCCTGGTCGCCGAGGCGGCCGGGTGACCGCCCCCGTTCGGAAGGAGGACCGCACGATGACCGAACCCGCCACCGTCCCGGACGGCTGGGGTGCGCGCGCCCGGATCGGCGTGGTCGTGCCCCACGCCGACGTCGGGCCGGAGTCCGAGCTGCAGGCCCTCGCCCCGCGCGACGTCGTCGTCCACGGCTCGCGCGTGCACTTCGGCGCGATGCGCGCCGGCGGCGAGATGGACCCGAAGATCCCGCACGCGCCGGTCCGGGCGTTCGTCGAGCCGCCGCACGTCGACACCGCGGTCGAACTGCTCGCCGCCGCGCCGCTCGACGTGATCGCGCTCGGCTTCACCAGCTCCGCGTACGTCCTCGGCGCGGCCGGGGAGAAGGACCTGTTCGACCGGCTCGCCGGCCACACCCGCGGTTTGCCGATCACCGGCACCACCAGGGCCGCGGTGGCGGGTTTCGCCGCGCTCGGCGCACGCCGGGTGGCCGTCGTCAACCCGCCGTGGTTCGACGACGAGCTGTCCGGCCTGGGCGCGCAGTACTTCGCGGAGCACGGGCTGGAGGTCGTCCAGCACGGGCCGTGCGGGTTGCCCAGCGACCAGAAGCTGATCACGCCGGGAGCGCTCTCGGACTGGATCCGGACCGCGGTGGCGCGGGCCGAGCCGGACGCGGTGCTGGTCGCGGGCAACGGCATCCGGGCGGTCGGCGTGGTGGACGCGCTGGAGCGGGACTGCGGCTTCGCGGTGCTGACCGCCAACCAAGTCCTGCTGTGGCACGCGCTGCACCTCGCGGGGGCGGGGCACCTGGCGTCGGAGATCACCGCCTACGGCCGCCTGTTCACCGTCTCGCCGGGCTGAGCCCGCCCCGACCGGGCGACCGCCACCCCGACGCGCAGCAACCTCCCACCCGACGCGACGCGCAGGACGCAGGGCAACCCCGTGCCGACGCGACCCGCAGGACGCAGGGCAACCCCGTGCCGACGCGACAGCCGACCCGGCGCGACACCCCGACGTGGGGCGTCGCGCCGGTCAGCCGGAACAGGCGCGGGCTCCCCGGCCCGTCCGGGGTCGGTCGCCGGTACCCGCCGCCCCCGCCACGCCCACGAGCCGGTCAGGCGGGATAGGCGCGGATCTCGGCCGGTTCCACGGCGGCCCACAGCCGGTCACCGGGGCGCGGGCGGAGTTCGGCGAGGGTCGCGGTGGTGATGTCGGCCAGCGCGGGCGGCGCGCCGGCCAGCCGGACCCTCGTGGTGTGGGCGTGCTGCTCCATGCCGGCGGCGGTGACCGGCCAGGTGTTGGCAGCGGCACCGGGGCGGGTGGCGTGCAGGGTGACCGCGTTCGGGGCGAAGGTGACCAGCACCGGGCCGCGGGCGGGGCGGGCCAGGGTGAGGCGACCACCTTCGGCCAGGTCGACGGTGGTGCCGGCGGCGGTGCCGCAGTAGAGGTTGAGGCCCACCAGGTCGGCAACGTACGGCGTGCGGGGGTGGCGGGCCACCTCGACGGGCGGGCCCTCCTGCACGACGCGCCCCCCTTCCAGCACGACCAGGCGGTCGGCCAGCACCATGGCGTCGACCGGGTCGTGGGTGACCAGGACCGTGTGGCCGGCGAACGCGTCGAGGTGGCTGCCCAGGTCGGCGCGGACCTGGAGGCGGGTGGCGGCGTCCAGGGCGGCCAGGGGTTCGTCCAGCAGGAGCAGCCGCGGGTCGGTGGCCAGGGCGCGGGCGAGGGCGACGCGTTGGGCCTGGCCGCCGGACAGGGCACGGGGTTTGCGGCCCGCGTGCCCGGCGAGGCCGACGCGGTCGAGCCAGGTGCGGGCGGTGGCACGGGCGTCGGCCTTGCGGGCGCCGCGGGCGCGGGGGCCGAACGCGACGTTGTCCAGGGCGGTGAGGTGGTGGAACAGCAGGTAGTCCTGGAACACGACGCCGGTCGGGCGGTGCTCGGGCGGCACGAACGCGCGCGGCGGCTCGTCCCACGCGCGGCCGTCCAGGCGCAGGTGGCCGTCGGTCAGCGGGAGCAGGCCGGCCAGGGCGCGCAGGGCGGTGGTCTTGCCGGCCCCGTTCGGGCCGAGCAGGGCGACGACCTCGCCCGGTGCGACGGTCAGGGCCAGGTCGAGGGTGAAGCCGCCGCGGGTGGCGCACAGGTGGGCGTCGAGGGTCACGTGGCCGTCCTGATCCAGCGGTCGCGCAGACCGGCGAGCACCGCGACGGAGACCAGCAGGAGCACGACGCTGAGCACGATCGCGGCGTCGGGGTCCGTTTCCAGGGCGAGGTACACGGCCAGCGGCATGGTGGTGGTCTCGCCGGGGAAGTTGCCGGCGAACGTGATGGTGGCCCCGAACTCGCCCAGCGCCCGGGCCCAGCACAGGACGGTGCCGGCGACCAGCCCGGGCAGGATCGAGGGCAGGGTGACGCGGCGGAAGGCGTGCCAGCGCGACGCGCCGAGGGTGGCGGCGGCTTCCTCGTAGCGGGGGTCGGCGGCGCGCAGCGCGCCCTCGACGGAGATGACCAGGAACGGCATGGCGACGAACGCCTCGGCCACGACCACGCCGGCCGTGGTGAAGGGCAGCGAGACCCCGAACCAGGCGTCGAGGTGCTGCCCGACCACGCCGCGCCGGCCGAGCACGAACAGCAGCGCCACCCCGCCCACCACCGGCGGCAGCACCAGCGGCACGGTCACCAGGGCGCGCAGGACACCGCGACCGGGCACGTCGGCGCGGGCCAGCACCCAGGCCAGCGGCACGCCCAGCACCACGCACACCACCGTGGCCAGCGTCGCGCACACCAGCGACAGCCGCAGCGCCTGGCCGACCGCGGGGCTGAACAGCTGGGCGGGCAGCGTCCCCCACGGGGCGCGCAGCAGCAACCCCACGAACGGGACCAGCAGGAACGCCAGGCCCACCAGCGCGGGCAGCACGAGGACCAGCGGCGTCCGGCCGCGCACCGCCCGCCTGCGGACGCGGGTCACGGTGCGAGGAACCCGGCTTCGGTGAGCACCGCCCGGCCCCGGTCGGACAGCACGTGGTCGACGAACGCCCGGGCCCCGGCCGCGTTCGGGGCCTTGGCCAGCGGCGCGATCGGGTAGTCGTTGACCGCCTTATCGGCCTCCGGGAACCCGATCCCCTCGACCTCGTCACCCGCGGCCTCGACGTCGGTCGCGTAGACCAGGGCGGCGTCGACCTCGCCGAGCCGGACCTTGGTCAGCACCGCCTTCACGTCCTGCTCCAGCGTGTCCGGCCGCGGGGTCACGCCGGCGGCCTCGAACGCCTTCTTCGCCGCCGCCCCGCAGGGCACCTGCTCGGCGCACAGCGCGATCTTCGTCTCGGCCTCGCCGAAGTCGGCCAGCCCGGTGATCCCGGCGGGGTTGCCCCGGGGCACGACGATCCGGAGCTCGTTGCGCACGAAAGTGGTGGGGGTGGCGGTGACCGCGCCGGTGTCGGTCACCTGCCGCATGTTCGCCGGGGACGCGGAGGCGAACACGTCGGCCGGCGCGCCCTGGTTGATCTGCCGGGCGAGCGCGGAACTGCCCGCGAAGTTGAACTTCACCGCCGTGCCGGGGTGGGCGGCCTCGAAGTCCCTGCCCAGCTCGGTGAAGGTCTCCGTCAGCGACGCGGCGGCGAACACGGTGATCGCGCCCGTCACGCCGGACGACCCGGTGGCGGGCGACCCGCTCCCGCTCGCGCCGCAGCCGGCCAGGGACAGGGCGGCGGCCACGGCCACCGCGACCACGCGTGCCGTGCGGGGCATGCTCACGCCTCCGGGATCTCGACGACGACGTGGGTCGACTTGATGGAGGCGACCGCGACGCTGCCGACCTCCAGGCCCAGCTCCTCGGCCGACTCGCGGCTCATCAGCGACACGACCCGGAACGGCCCGGCCTGCATCTCGACCTGCGCCATCACGCCGTCCTTGAGCACCCGGGTGACGATGCCGCGCATCCGGTTGCGCGCCGACGCGGCCACCGTGACGCCCGGCTCGGCGGCCTCGGCGGCGCGCTGGGCGAACGCCGCCAGCTCCGCGCCCTCGACACCCTTGCGCCCGTTGTCCAACTGGACCGCGGCCAGGCGTCCTTGATCGATCCACCGGCGCACGGTGTCGTCGCTGACCCCCAGCAGCGCGGCGGCTTCGCTGATCCGCAGATTCGGCACGAAGGGCAGCTTATCCCCGCAGACGCGCGTTCGCCCAGGAACTCGGATTCGCGGCACGGATCGCTGCTCGATTCCGCGCGTGCGGGTACCGGGCTGCCCACCACACGCGTTCGCGGATTGTGACCGCACTGCCGGACGCCGCGGAGGTGCGGCAGCGGATGCCCACATCGGCGACACGGGCCGCTCGGCGAGCGCGGAAGCCGATGACACGGGCCTCGGCGAGTGCGGACGCCGGTGGCGGAGACACGAACCCGGCGGTTGGCGACCGCGGACGCCGGTGGCGTCCGTAGCGACGGTTCCCCGCCCGGAGGAGGCGAACGACCGGGCGGGGAACCGCTTCAGGGCCTACGGCATCAAGAGCACGGCGTGCCGTTCAGCGTCGGTGACGAGAACGGCGGTGTGGCGCCGTTGTAACTCGCGTTGTACCCGACGGTCGTCTGACCGCCGGTCGCGAGGCTGCCGTTCCAGGACGCGTTGACGACACGGACCGCGTCTCCCGTGTCGGTCCACGTCCCGTTCCAGCCCTGCTGGACGGTCACACCCGGCGCGGAGAAGGAGAGGGTCCAGCCGTTGATGGCCGCGCCCCGGTTCCCGATGACGATCTCGCCGGTGTAGCCGCCCGACCACTGGCTGACCACGCGGTGGGTCACCGTGCAGCCGCCGCCCGGGTTGTTGCCGGTCGTGGTGGTCCTGGTGGTGGTCCTGGTGGTGGTGCTGGTCGTGGTCGACGTCGGGCCGGCCGCGATCGCCAGGTCGTACGCGCGCTGGGGCACGAACTGACCCGCGGGCGCGATGCAGCCGTCCGCCTCGCCCGGCAGCTTGACCCACAGGAACGCGTCGATCCTGGAGTCGCCCGTGTTCGTCGTGCTGGGCGTGCCTATCGCCCGCCCCGCCGGGTCGCACCACTCGGTGCCCAGCGGGCCGTTGCCGTTGCGACTGGTGTCGATCACGGCCTTCAGCCTGCTGTCACCCAGGGCGTTGAGGATGTTCTTCGTGTAGGCCACCTCGTCGGGCGTGCTGCGGTAGTTCGACACGTTCGACGCGATGCCGTCGGCGCTGTTCGAGACGTCGGCGGCACGCAGCCGGTTGGCCGCCTCCGACGGGCTCAGCCAGGCCGAGTTGCCGATGTCGAAGTACACCTTCGCCTGCCCCGAGCCCGCCTTGAGCCGCTTGCCCGCGTAGGCCATCGACGCCCTGGTCTCGGCCTGCTGGCTCGCGCTCTGGCAGTTGCTCATGATCGGCAGCACGTCCGGTTCCAGGATGATCGACGCCGGGCGACCGGCCAGGCCCGCCGCCACCTCGTCCACCCACGCCCGGTAGGCCGAGTGCGACGGCGCGCCGCCACCGCTCGCGCCACCGCAGTCGCGGTTGGGGATGTTGTAGACCACCAGGATCGGGATCTTGCCCGCCGACGCCGCCGCGCCGACGAACGAGCTGACCTCCGAGCGCACCGTCGAGGTGTTGGTGGTGGTGTACCACCGGGCCTGCGGCACCGACGCGATCCGGTCCCGGATCACCGGGGCCCGCCAGTCGCCGGGGTTGGCCGCCACCCACTTCGCGCTGGAACTCGACGGGTCGACGTAGAACGCCGACTCGGCCGCCTGCGCCGGCACGCCGCCGCTCACCGCCAGGGCCGTGGCCGCGGCCACGAGCGCGCCCGACAGCAGCGCCCCGGCCGTGGCCTGCTTCCTCCGCGTCATCGCGCCTCCCCTCAGAGGGCCGGGTAGGCGTTCTGGACGAGGGAGGTGAACCCGGCGGGGAACCACGCGCCCGCGTGCGGGGCCCCGGCCATGGCGCCGGTCAGGTTGCCGCCGTTGGCCTGGTCGTCGCCCCGGTAGTTCGGGTCGCACATCGGGTCGTGCTGCTTGCCCTCCTCGTTCGGGCCGTCGGTCTTGGTGGCGATGCCGTCCGACTCGCCCGGCGGCTTGATCCACACGTAGGCGTCGAAGCCCGCCCGCGGCGCGGCGGTCGGCCGCTCGCCGATGCCGGCACCGGCCTGGTTGCACCAGTTGCCCCGGTGGAGCTTGCGGTCGATGCGGCCGGAGTTGACGTAGGCGTCCACGGTGGAGCCGCTCGCGCCGCTGGGCCGGTTCGGTCCGCCCCAGCCGTTGCGGGAGGTGTCGATCAGCATGCCGATGCCGCTCGGGAAGCCGGCCGCGATGAACCGGTTGCGCATCTCGGTGCCGAAGTCGGCCTCGTCGAAGTACGGGTTCCACTGGTAGAACGTCGCGGACCGCAGCTGCTGGCTGCCGACGGTGAGGTTCGGGTCCGGCAGGTTGGGCTCGTCGGTCGGCGAGGTGTTGGCCATGTTGGACACGAACCCGTCAACGCTGTTGACGCCCTTCGTGGTGCCCTTGATGGTGTTGGCGATCAGCTGCACCGCCGGGCCCATGTTCGAGTCCCAGCCCAGCCAGCCCGAGTGCGCGATGTCCACGTAGTTGTAGACGTTCGGGATCGCGCTGAGCTTGTTCAGGGCGTACTGGATGCCCTGCACGTAGGCGCCGCTCGAGTTGGCCTCGGCGCACTTGGGCTTGCTCAGGTTCGTCACGAGGTTGGGCAGCGAGTCGGGCTCGATGATGCCGACGATCCGCAGGCTGCTGTACTTCGGGTCGGCCAGGATCGCCGCGATGGGGTCGATGTACTCGGCCTTGTACCGGGCCAGGCCGTTCTCGCTGACCTTCAGCTCGCCGTTGGACGCCAGCGCGGCGCAGTCGCGGTTGGGCAGGTCGTAGACCACGACCTGGATCACCACCGGCGTGCTGCCGCCGGCCGCCTGCCGCAACGCCTCGTCCAGGTGGCCCCGCAGGCCCCGCCCGGCGGTGATGGCCCCGATGCGGTCCATCCACACGGCGGTGGAGTTCTGGGCGACCTTGCGCATGGCGGTGCCCAGCGCCCCGCCGGTGGCGTCGGCCAGGCTGGTGACGTTCGCGACGTAGTCCGGGTTCAGGTAGCCCTTGGCGCCCACGTACGGGTTGGCCACGTGCTCACCGGGCCGGGGCGTGGTGGTGGTCGTGGTCGTCGTGGTGGTGGTCGTGGTCGTGGTGGTCGTCGTCGACGTGGACGTCGAGGTGGACGTCGACGTCGTCGTGGTGGGGCCGGTGCCGCCGCACGTGGTGCCGTTGAGCTTGAACGACGCGGGGATCGCGTTCGTGCCGGAGTACGAGGCGTTGAAGCCGAAGCTCGCGCTGCCGCCGGTGGGCAGCGACGCCGCCCACTCCGGGTTCCTCGCGCTCACGTGCTGGCCGGACTGGGCGTAGGTGGCGCTCCAGCCGTTGGTGATCCGCTGGTTGTTGGGGAAGTCCCACTCCAGGGTCCAACCACCGGAGATCGCGTCGCCGAGGTTCTTGACCGTGACGTTCGCCGTGAAGCCGGTGTCCCACTGGTTGACCCGGTAGTCGACCGAGCAGCCGGGGGCGGCGCTGGCTGACGTGGTCGCCAGCACCAGCAGCCCCGAACACAGGGCCAGGGCGGCGGCAGCGGCGCCGCCGCGTGCCAGTTTCGTTGTACTCATTCAGGTCCTCGCAGCGTCGGTGCTGTGCGGATTCGGGGGGGTCTAGCTGTGGGAGCGCTCCCAGACTTGCGGTTGCTCGACGCGCCGGCTCACGCCGGTGGTCTCGCCTTTCGGTGGAGTGCCTGATCAGGCCGCGGACCTCCCGCCGCCACACTCCTCCTCGACGGAGGGCGCGGTGTCGTCGACGGGCGGTCGCGGCGGAGCCGCGTGGCGGAACGCGGTTCGCGTGGCGACGGATTCGGTCGTCGAGTCAATCTAGTCGCGCGCCGCAATGTCGTCAATTACCGGAATGCTAAAATTGTGAGCGCTAACGTTAGCCATCAACGAATAGCGCGTACCCCGGTGCGCCGACTCCGGCAGGAGGCTCTAGCAGCGGAACAATCACGCGAAGCGCTTCACTCGACCCACTCGGAACTTCATGCAGTGGCCAAACTTTGTGTCCGGTTGTGTGCGCTCACAACGGCGGTGCGTCAGCCCGAGCCCCGGTAGTCGAACCAGTCGAAGGCCGCCACTCCGCGCGTGACGTACATGCCGGCCACCCGCCCGGAGGGTCCGGTGGCCACCTCGTCGGACAGGTACCGGCCGTCCAGCTCCGCGAGCGGGCCGGGATCGTCGTCCACGTAGAACGCGAGGGTGTCCGGGCCGGCCGGCTCGACACCGGCCGGCCCGTCGGTCGGCCGCACGAACGAGGGCGGCACCAGGTCGGTGGTGCGGGTGACCACGGTGAGCGTGAGCGGTCCGGGCCGGGTGGTCCGGCTCGCCACGACCTGGCGCACCGGGCCGATCCGGGCGACCACGTCCACCCGGCCGGGCACGACCTCGAAGTCGTAGTGGTGCGCCTCGTCGCGCCGGATGCTCAGGCCCGCCCGGACCGGCGCGCCGGCGTCCACCCGGACCGAGACGCGGGAGTCGGGGTGTCGCAGCCGGCGGCCGACGAACGTGCCGCCGGGCCGGTCGAGGGTGTCGCCGGTGGCGCGCAGGGTCAGCCAGCCGGGGCGTTCGGTCAACGACCACGACCCGGTTCGGCGTTCGCGCGGCGAGATCCACCACGGGGCGAGCACGAACTCGTCGAAGTCGTCCCGCACCTGCCACGGCTGGTCCTCCACCGGCGCGGGCGCCTCGCCCACGACGGGCCACCCGTCCTCCAGGCGCACGGGGGCCAGGAAGACCTCCTGGCCGAACGCGTGGAACCCCGACGGGTGGGCGCGCGTGCCCGGCAGCACCAGCCACCAGGCGCCGTCCGGCGTCGCCACGACGTCGGCGCGGCCCGCTCCCCCGACACCGCACGCGGGGCCGAGGTCGTCCGGCGCGGGTTCGAACGGGCCGCGGGGCGTCCGCGACCGGGCCAGGACGCGCGCGGTGCCGTGCTCGAACAGGTACCACCACTCGCCCATGCGGTGCAGGCGCGGCGCGCGGGGGTACCGGGCGTCCCACAACCGCCACGGCCCTTCCAGCACGGCGCCGGTGTCCGGGTCGATGCGCGCGACGTGGCCCTCCGACGTGGTGCACCAGCAGTCGCCGCGCTCGTCCCACGCCAGGTCGGGCGCGACGCCGGGCAGGTCCACCGGCACCGGGTCAGACCAGCGCCCGTCGACCCGGTCGGCGGTGACGAGGAAGTTGCCGCCCGCGGACGGGTTGGTCGCGATCAGCCGGAACCGCGCGCCGTCGTGGCGGAGGGTGGGCCCGTGCACCCCCCGGGACGCCGGCGCGTCCGGGGGCAGCCGCACCTGGCCCGGCCGGTCGAGCACGTTGCCGATCTGCCGCCAGCGCACGAGGTCGCGGCTGTGGAGGACCGGCACGCCGGGGAAGTACTCGAAGCTGGAGCAGACCAGGTAGTAGTCCTCCCCGACCCGGCACACGCTCGGGTCCGGGTGCGATCCGCCGATCACGGGGGTGCGCCAGGCGGGCACGGTGCTCCTCGCCGCGTCGAAGTGCGGGTGCACGGGCCGGGTGGACGCGCGGGTGGCGCTCAGACCCGGCTCCACTTCTGGTTGTTCTGGCCGTTGCAGGTCCACAGGATCAACGTGGTGCCGTTGGCGGTGCCCGCCTGGTTGGCGTCCAGGCACAGGCCCGCGTGGACGTTGCGGATGGTGCCGTCGGAGCCGAACGTCCACTTCTGGTTGTTCTGCCCGTTGCAGCTCCACGTGATGACGCGGGTGCCGTTGGCGGCCCCCTGGTTCTCGGCGTCCAGGCACTTGTCGCCGAAGACCCGGATCTCACCGCCCGCCCAGCTGGTCCACGCCTGGCTCGCGGCCGTGTGGCAGTCCCACAGCACGGTCGCCGCGCCGGCCGCGGTGGAGGAGTTCTGGACGTCGACGCACCGGTTCGAGCCGGTGCCGCGCAGGCGTGAGGTGGTGGCGGCGATCGGGCTGCCGCCCGACACCCGGAACACCGCCACGCCGTGCGCCGGCACCGTGGCCGAGATCGTCCCGCCCGACGTGGCGGTCGCGCCGGTCCACAGGTCGGTCAGGGTGAACGACCCGCCCGACAACCCCACCTGCGCCGCCGTCGTCGACACCGTCGC
>NZ_JBSGBG010000058.1:0-47195 GCF_053601135.1 Actinosynnema sp. NPDC004786
GGCCAAAGCCGGCAGGCCCGGCGGGGAAAAGCGTCCCGCCAGGCCTGCCGGCTTCGTCCAGCCTAGGACACTCGAACCCGTGTCAAATCGGGCCTCGGTGGGGATGGTGGCGGGGCCGTTGTGGGTGGGGTGGGTGTGGTGTGGTGAGGGTGCGGTGAGGGGAGGGAGGGAGGGAGGGTTGAAGCGGGGCGGGGTTGGGGTTAGGCGGTGCGGGTGCGGTGGTCGGCGACGTGGACGCGGTTGGCGCAGCGGGTGGTGCAGAAGCGGCGGCGGGCGTTGCGGGAGGTGTCGATGTAGACGGTGTGGCAGCCCGGTCTGGCGCAGCGGCCCAGGCGGTTCGGGTCTTCGCAGACCAGGTGGGCCAGGCCGGCGGCGGTGAAGGCGCGGACGCGGTCGGCGGTCGGGGCGGTTTCGGGGGCGAAGTGCAGGTGGGGTGGGCGGTTGTCGTGGGTGGAGATGTAGGGCTTGGCGGCGGCTTCGGTGAGCAGGTCGTTGACGAGGGAGACCTGGTCGGGGGTGCGGTCGAAGACCGGGGAGAGGCGGGCGGCCCAGGTGGTCAGGGTGCGGGCCTGGTGGTGGTCGAGGGTGCCCAGGGGTTTGTAGCCGTGGTCGCGCAGCAGGTCGAGCAGTTGGTCGGCGGTGCTGTCGGGGTCGGCGTTGACCAGGGCGGCGGCGAGTTCGGCGGCGGCCCCGCCGTAAGGGTTGAAATGCACTGAACCATGACAGCACGCTGGTGGGGTGAGCACCAGTTCCGGTTCCTGTCCTTGCTGTGGGTGGCCCGTGGCCGAGCCTGTGTACCCGGTGTCGTCGCACGGCGCGGTGGAGTACGTGCGCTGCGTGTGCGGGGTGTGGTTGGTGGTGGAGTCGGGGCGGGTGGTGGCGACGGCGGGCCGGCGGTGATCGGCTAGTGTCCCGTGCCCGTGACGAGCCGTCGGGACCTGTTGTGCGACTCTGCGATCGCCGTGCTGGCGGCGGAGGGCGGCCGGGGGTTGACGCACCGGGCCGTGGACCGGGCGGCCGGGGTGCCCGAGGGGACGACGAAGAACTACTTCCCGACCCGGGACGCGCTGTTGGGCGCGGCGGCGGCGCGGATGACGGCGTCGCACGCGGCGGCGGTGCGGCGGTTGCGGGAGACGACGCCGGAGGGTGTCACGCCGGCGGAGGTGGCGCGGTTGTACCCGGCGTTGCTGCGACGGGCCGTGGTGGAGGACCCGACGCAGTTGCTGGCGATGGTGGAGCTGTACCTGGAGGCGGTGCGGCGGCCGGGGGTGCGGGAGGCGTTGGGGCGGATGGCGGTGTCCAACGCGCGGGCCGGCGCGGGGTTGCACGCGACGGCGGGGCTGGCGAGCACGGTGCGGGACGCCGGGTTGCTGGACGCCTACTTCCTGGGGGTGGCGTTGTCGCTGGTGGCGTTGCCCGAGCAGGCGTTGCGGGCGGTGGGGTTGGACGACCCGGAGGCGGTCGGCTCGGGGTTGTTCCGGGCGGCGGTGCCGGGGTCAGCCGACGGGGACGAGCCGGTGGACGGCGGTGGCGACGAGCTCGGTGGCCGGGGTGAAGGGCGCGCCGCAGCTGGCGGGCCGGGCGGCCGGTAGTTCGCGGCCCTCGACGGTGACGTGCCAGGCGCGGCCGTCGGTGTGGTGGACGGTGTCGCCGCGGACGGTGAGCACGTCGCGGTGCTCGCCGGTGTGGCGGCGGACGGCGAGTTCGGCGACCTGGCCGTGCGGGGTGTGGGTGGAGCGGCCGCGGCAGCGGTCGGTGACGACGTGGCCGGCGGCGGCCCGGTCGAGCAGGCGGTCGGCGAAGTCGCGGTCGAGGCGGCCGTAGGTGTAGCCGGTGGGCAGCAGCACGCCGGTGGGGGCGAAGCGGTGCCCGCCGGTGTGGGTGCACTCCCAGACGGCGTCGGGACGGGTGGCGGCGAGGTCCTCGGCGAGGGGCCGGCCGCGCAGCGCGCAGCAGACGTCGCGGCGGCTGTTGGTGCACACCAGCAGCAGGGGGTCGGTGACGGGCGTGCCGAAACCGGCGGGCCGCTGTCCGGCGGCGAGGTCGGCGAAGTCGAGGTCGAGCAGGTCGCCCGGGTCGGCGAGGTCGGCCCGCGCCAGCCACGGCCGGCCGGGGGTGGTGGCGGCGAGGTAGGCGCGGCGCGGAGCGTCGTGGTGGGTGTCGGCGTGACGGCCCGGGCGGCGGATGAGCAGGACGCGGACGCCGGTGTCGGCGGCGCGGCGGGCGAGTTCGGCGCCGAGCGCGGGGTCCAGGCGGCTCTGGGTGAGCGCGTCGCGGCCCCACGGGCCGGGTTGTTCCAGGCAGATCCAGGCGGCGGCGGTGGCGGCGGTGCCCGCCTGGGGTTCCTCGAGGTCCGCGGAGATCGCGGCGCAACGCGGCTCGGTCACGCCCCCAGGGTGCCCTGGAACGACCGTTCGAGTGACACCGGGGTACGGGTTCACGCGTTCGGGCGGCAACCGGTGGCCGTCCGTGGCCGGTGTTCGCGACGGGTGGACGCCGTCCGGGGCCGCGGGGCATTAGGTTCGGACCATGGTGATCACGGGGGAAGCGGCGGGGATCCGCTACGTGGCGACGCCGCCCGCGGGCGACGGACGACGCCTGGTGCTGGTGTGGCACCTGCTGGGCGAGCCCGACACACCGGAGGCCATGGCACGGGCGCTGCCGCTGGCCGGTGTGGACGCGTGGCGGCTGTACCCGGCGCTGCCCGCGTGGGGCCAGGGCGACGACCCGGTCGCCGACGGGTACGCGCCCCTGGTCGAGGCGGCGCTGGCCGCGACACCGGAGCTGGTCGGGGCCGCGCGGGAGCGGCTGGGCTGCGACGACGGACCGGTGGACGTCGTGGGCGGCTCGGCCGGCGGTCACGTGGCGTTGCTGACGGCCGTGCGGCGGGTCGTGCCGGTGCGGCGGGTGGCCGTGGTCAACCCCGCGGTGACCGCCCGCGCGGTGGTCGAGGCGTCCCTCGACGTCGGCGCGCTGGAATCCCACCACTGGACCGACGCCTCGCTCGCCGCGGCCGAGCCGCTGGACGTGGCGGCGCGGGCCGACCGGCTCGACGTGCCGCTGCTGGTCGTGCAGGGCGAGCAGGAGTACGAGGCGTTCCGACCGGTGCAGCGGGCCCTGGTCGACGCGGTGCCGGGCGCGCGGCTGGCGCGCGTGCCCGGGCTGGCGCACATGCTCGTGACGCGGCAGGACGTGGTGGACGCGGAGGTGTCGGCGTGGCTGGCCTGATCGTGGTGACCGGCGGCAGCCGGGGCATCGGCGCGGCGGTGGTGCGGCGGGTGGCCGCGGACGGGCACCGGGTGGTGATCGGCTACCGCGCCGCGACCGAGGAGGCCGAGGCGCTGGCACGCGAGGTCGGCGGGGTCGCGGTGCGGGCCGAGGTCTCCGACGAGGCCGACGTCGACACCCTGTTCGACACCGCCGCCGGCCTCGGCCGGGTGACCGGGGTGGTGATCAACGCCGGCATCACCAGCCCCGTCGGCACGCTGGCGCAGCTGCGGGTGCAGGACCTGCGCCGCGTGGTGGACGTCAACGTGGTGGGCGCGCTGCTGTGCGCGCGGCGCGCGGCACGCGACCTGGTCTCCGGCGGATCGATCGTGTCCCTCTCGTCCGTCGCCGCGACGCTCGGCGCACCGGGGGAGTACGTGCACTACGCGGCCAGCAAGGCGGCGGTGGACGCGATGACCGTCGGCCTGGCCAAGGAACTCGGGCCGCGCGGCATCCGCGTCAACGCCGTCGCCGCCGGCACCGTGCGCACCGCGATCCACGAGCTGTCCGGCGTGCCCGACCGACCCGACCGGGTCGCCTCCCGCATCCCGCTCGGCCGACCCGGCGAACCGGAGGAGATCGCGGAGGCCGTGGCGTGGCTGCTCAGCGACGCCGCGTCGTTCACCACGGGCGCGGTCCTGCGGGTCGCCGGAGGGCTCTGACCCACCCCGGCACTAGCATCACGGCATGGTGCGACAGCCCGCCCCGGCCGACCACGACCCCACCCGGACGCCGCGACCGGACGCCTAGTGGAGGACTTCGTCCGCGCGGCCACCACCCCGCGACCGGTGCCCCTCACACCGGACATCGTGCTGCGCACCGCCGACGACATCATCGCCCTGTGGGAACGCACCGGATCCCCCGAACCCCCGTTCTGGGCGTTCCCGTGGGCCGGCGGACAGGCCCTCGCCCGACACGTCCTCGACCACCCCGACCTCGTCGCCGGCCGCCGCGTCCTCGACCTCGCCTCCGGCTCCGGCCTCGTCGCCGTGGCCGCCGCCCGCGCCGGCGGCCACGTCACCGCCAACGACATCGACCCCGTCGCCACCGCCGCGATCACCCTCAACGCCCGCGCCAACGACGTCACCCTCACCGTCACCGAAGGCGACCTGCTCGACACCACGCCCGACACCGACGTCCTGCTCGCCGGCGACGTCTTCTACGACCGCGACATGGCCGCCCGCGTCGCCCCGTTCCTGCTCGCCGCCCACCGCCGCGGCGCGCTCGTCCTCGTCGGCGACCCCCAGCGCTCCTTCATGCCCCGCGGCTGGACCCGCGTCGACGCCTTCGACGTCCCCGTGCCCCACGACCTCGAAGGCGTCGACACCCGCACCACCACCGTGTGGCGACCCCCGCCCTGACGCACCACGCCCGACGCACCCGCCCCTTGCGGCCGGTTCCCGTCCTCGACACCCGGCAGACTGCACGCCATGCTGGAAACCTCCGCGAGACTGCTGCGCCTGCTGTCGCTGTTGCAGACCCGCCGCGACTGGCCCGGCCCCGAACTCGCCGAACGCCTCGACGTCAGCCCCCGCACCGTCCGCCGCGACGTCGACCGCCTCCGCGAACTCGGCTACCCCGTCCACGCCACCACCGGCACCCTCGGCGGCTACCGCCTCGGCGCCGGCGCCGCCCTGCCACCCCTGCTCCTCGACGACGAGGAAGCCGTCGCCGTCGCCGTCGGCCTGCGCACCGCCGCCACCGGCACCGTCACCGGCATCGAGGAAACCTCCCTGCGCGCCCTGGCCAAACTCGAACAGGTCCTGCCCTCCCGCCTCCGCCACCGCGTCAACGCCCTGCAGACCTTCACCGTCCCCGTGCCCCACGACACCCCCGCCGCCACCGTCGACCCCGACGTCCTCACCACCCTCGCCGCCGCCTGCCGCGACCGCGAACGACTCCGCTTCGACTACCTCGACCACCACGGCCACACCACCACCCGCGCCGCCGAACCCCACCGCGTCGTCACCTGGGGCCGCCGCTGGTACCTCGTCGCCTACGACGTCGACCGCCAGGACTGGCGCACCTACCGCGTCGACCGCATCACCCCCAAGACCCCCACCGGCCCCCGCTTCACCCCCCGCGACCTCCCCGACGGCGACGCCGCCGCCTACGTCGCCCGCAGCGCCTCCAGCGCCGCCTGGCGACACCACGCCGAAGTCGTCGTCCACGCACCCGCCGACACCGTCGCCGCCCGCGTCAACCCCGCCGTCGGCACCGTCGAACCCCTCACCGACACCACCTGCCTGCTGCGCACCGGCGCCGACACCGTCGCCGCCCTCGCCGTCCACCTCGGCCTGCTCGACACCGACTTCGAGGTCACCTCACCCGCCGAACTCGTCGCCCACCTGCGCACCCTCGCCACCCGCTACGCCCGCGCCACCCCCACCGCCTGACACCCGACGGCGGGCCGGGGGAGCGGACCCGCCCCGACCCGCCCACCGGCGACTACCGACGGCGCGCGAACCGGTCCGTCGCCGCCAGCACCGCCTCCGCCATGCCCGGGTCCGACACCGCGTGCGACGCGCCCGGCACCACCACCAGCTCCGCGTCCGGCCACTTCCGGGCCAACTCCCACGCCGTCCACAACGGGCCCTGCAGGTCCAGCCGACCGTGCACCAGGATCGCCGGGATGCCGCGCAACCGCTCCACGTCCCCCATCACCTCACCGTCGCGCAACCACGCCCGGTGCCGGAAGTAGTGCGCGCACAGCCGCGCGAACGCCATCCGCCACGCCGGATCCGCCGCCCGCGGCCCCGGCCGGTAGTCCGGGTCCAACGACACGATCGAGAACTCCCAGTCCGTCCAGTCCGTCGCCGCCTTCTCCCGCACCGCCGGATCCGGGTCGTTGAGCAACCGGTCGTACGCGGCCACCAGGTCCGTCGCCCCCTCGCCCGCGCCCTCCCGGAACCGCGACCACTCCTGCGGGAACAACATCCCCAACCCGTGGTACAGCCAGTCCAGCTCCGCGTACCGGCCCGTCGTCACCGCCACCAGCACGATCTCCGTCACCCGCTCCGGGAACGACTGCGCGTACCGCAGCCCCAACGTCGAACCCCACGACCCGCCGAACACCATCCACCGCCCGATCCCCAGGTGCTCCCGCAACCGCTCGACGTCCGCCACCAGGTGCGCCGTCGTGTTCACCGACAGGTCCGTCGAGAACTCGCCCGCGTGCGGCACGCTGCGCCCGCTCCCGCGCTGGTCGAACAACACCACCCGGTACGCCTCCGGGTCGAACTGCCGCGCCGCGCCGGGGGAGCAGCCCGTGCCCGGCCCGCCGTGCAGGTACACCACCGGCTTCCCCTCGGGGTTGCCGCACTCCTCCCAGTACACGAGGTTGCCGTCACCGACGTCCAACATCCCCTGCGCGAACGGCTCGATCTCCGGGTACACGACCACTCCTCCCAGAAACAACAGTGCTGTTACATTAGGGGAGTGGACCACGCACCCGCCGGCCAATACCTCGGCACCCGCCTCCGCCACCTCCTCGACCTCCTCGAAGGCGACGTCACCCGCGTCTACACCGACCTCGGACTCCCCGGCTTCCGCCCCCGCTACACCCCGGTCATCCGACTCGTCCACACCCGCGGACCCCACTCCATCCGCGACCTCGCCGACACCATCGGCGTCACCCACTCCGCCATCAGCCAAACCGTCAACCAGATGCGCCGCGACGGCCTCGTGGACCTCCACCCCGGCGACGACGCCCGCCAACGCATCGTCCACCTCACCGACCACGCCCGCGCCATCCTGCCCGTCCTCGACGCCGAATGGCACGCCACCACCACCGCCACCCACCACCTCGACACCGAGCTGCCCCACCCCCTCAGCACCCTGGTCGACCACGCCCTGCGCGCCCTGCGCGACAAACCCCTCCGCGACCGCATCCACGAACACCTCACCCCACCGGCGAACACCACCGACCCCACCCGAAGCCCCTGACCCACAACTCCGCACCGGGCTCGGAAACCCCGGCTACAGTCCGCTCCTTCCCAGCGCCCACCACCCCGCGCCACGAGGAGCACCCATGCCGCCGCGCATCTCCGTCGTGATCCCCACCTACAACCGCGCCGAACTCCTCCGCCGCACCCTCGACAGCCTCACCGACCAAACCCTCCCACCCGACGACATCGAAGTCGTCATCGCCGACGACGGCTCCACCGACCACACCACCGACGTCGTCGACGCCTTCGACCACCGACTCCACCTCCGCTACCACCACCAACCCCACCTCGGCCGCCGCGTCGCCCACGCCCGCAACGCCGGCACCCGCCTCACCACCGCACCCGTCGTCGCCTTCCTCGACACCGGCACCCTCGCCGGACCCGACTTCACCCGCGCCCACGCCGACGCCCACACCGGCCCACCCCTGCTCAACCTCGGCTACATCCACGGCTACCGCCCCTTCGACCCCGCACCCGACCTCGCCGACGCCATCGCCACCCGCACCCCGAAGCGACTCCACCACGACTTCCACGACCACCCCGGCTTCCGCGACGTCCGCCACGACCACCTCGCCGCCGTCGACTTCCGCCCCGACCGGCTGCCCTTTCCCTGGCTGTACGCCTGGAGCGCCAACTTCTCCGTCCGCCGAACCCACTTCGACGCCGTCGGCGGCTTCGACGAACGCTTCACCGACTGGGGCACCGAGGACATCGAACTCGGCTACCGCCTGCGCCGACACGGCCTCGCCACCCACTTCGACCGCACCGCCTGGGCCGTCGAAACACCCCACGACCGCGACCCGGGGGAGATGCTCGCCGCCGCCAAGCGCACCATGCGCCAGTTCCTCGACAAGACCCGCGATCCCGACGTCGAACTCGTCTGGGCCGCCCTCGAACGCGACAACCCCCTCATCGCCGAAACCGAACACCGCACCCTCACCGCCTGGACCGAGCAGGCCCGCGCCCTGGACGTGCGCGCCGAGATCGAACGGCACACCGCGGACGCCGGGGGACCGGTGTGCGTCGTCGGCTGCGGCGACGACATCCCGGACACGCTGCCCGAAGGCAGCGCCCTGGTCGACTTCGACGCCGACGTCCTGGCCAAGGCCGGCGGCGGGCACGCGCGGCACCACGCCATCGGCCTGCGGCTCCCGCTGCCGGACGGGGCGGTGGAGCGCGTCGTCGTCACGTCACGGCTCGCGGGGCTGTGGCCCGCGTGGGGCGACACGGTCGCGGCGGAGGCCCGGCGGGTGGGCAGGGAAGCGCCCCGGACGGCCTTCGATCCTCTTACTTAACATAATGTAGATTATCGGCGTTCCGGACAGGCTGGTCGGAGGCCGTCCGAGCACGGGCCGGCCGGTGGTCGGTCCACACCGGACGTACGCGTGTACGACGCGCTGTGCGCGGCGCGTGCACCGGGCGGCGGCCGCGGAGCGGACGGACTGGCGACGGGCCCACGGTGTGCGGCCCGTCGACCGGTGCCCACGGCCTCGCGGGTGGGCGGGGTCGGTGGTGGCGGTGCCGTGCCCGGCACACCGCCCGAGAAACGTCACAGTGACGGATCATGGGTGGTGTGGGAGGAAGGCGACGCGGCGCGCGGGTCGGCGCTCGACGGAAAGTTGATCTCTCCGGGTGGCCCCCGGGCCTCGGCCTTGGTGGACGGTGACGTGCGGCCGGTCCCAGGGGCGGGCGCACGCGGTGCGCGGGGGTTGTGCGCGAACGGGCGTTCCGGGGCGCGGAGAGGTCCGGTGGCGGGCCGTGCGGGAGGGGCATCCCCCGGTCGGAGGTCCACCCCCTTCCGGATCCGCTTTTGATGGATAATCGCCATTATCCATGAGTTGATCATGGTCGGCCCGGGTGTCGGGTGTGGGTCGGCGGCGGTCGGCACGGGTGGTGCGGGTGCCGGTTCGTGGGTGGTCGGGTTGCGCCGCTCGGGTGGTCCCGCGGTGCGCGGATTGACGGTTGCACGCGTTTGACCTGCGGTGACGGGGGTTCCCGGGGTGGCTCCCCTCCCCCGCCGGGCGGCGGTGCGGTCGGATTGTCGGTGGTATCGGGTATGAAGATCGACATGCAGGTGCTTGCCGCTCAGGAGTCGTTCTTCCTCGCTCGTCGGCCGCGGAAGGATTCGCCGCACACCACCGCGGCGTACCGGCGTGACCTGGCGGGGGTGACGGCGTTGTTGGCGCAGGTCACGGGCCGGCCGGCGGAGTCGCTGGTGATGGCGGACCTGACGGCGCGCAACCTGCGGGAGGCGTTCGGGGTGTTCGCGGACACGCACGCGAAGTCGTCGGTGTTGCGGGCGTGGTCGACGTGGAACCAGTTCCTGACGTTCTGCGTGGCGGAGGAGCTGGTGGCGGGCAACCCGATGGGTGCGGTGGCGCGGCCGAAGACCCCTCCCCTGGTGCCGAAGCCGTTGCGGGGCGAGGACACGCCGGAGCGGTTGTTGGCGGCCGCGGCGGAGGGCGTGCGGCGGGGGCGCGATCCGTGGCCGGAGCGGGACGTGCTGGTGTTGGCGTTGGGGTTGGTGGCGGGGTTGCGGTCGGCGGAGATGCGGACGTTGACGTTGGCGTCGGTGGTGGGTCGGCCGGGTGAGCGGCGGTTGCACGTGGCGGGCAAGGGGAACCGGGATCGGTCGGTGCCGATCGAGCCGGCGATGGACCGGATCATCGAGCAGTACCTGCAGTCGTGTCGGCGGCGGTTCCCGCAGGGGCGGTTCGACCGGGGTTCGGCGTTGTTGCGGGACCGGCACGGTGAGCCGATCGGGCGGGGCGGGTTGGAGTACCTGGTGCGGTCGTGCTTCCGGTGGGCGGGGTTGCACGACCGGGTGCCGTCGGGGGCGAACCTGCACGCGTTGCGGCACACGTTCGCGACGCGGTTGGCGGAGGACGGCGCGTCGGCGTCGGAGATCATGGCGTTGTTGGGGCACGCGTCGTTGGCGACGTCGCAGAACTACATCGAGGCGACGGCGCGGGAGCGGCGTGCGGCGGTGGCGGGCAATCGGACGTACGTGTCGTTGGCGCGGTTGCCGCATCGGGAGTAGCGGGGTGGGTTCGGTGGTGGCGGCCCGTGGCGGTTGTTAGCCCGTTCGGGTGACGTCCTGGTGCGGATTGCGCTGGTGGCGGGTAGTCACGTGGCATGAGGTCCGTGTGGCGTGGGGCGATTTCCTTCGGGTTGGTGACGATCGGTGTCCGGTTGTACACGGCCACGGAGGAGCACGACTTCCGGTTCCACCAGGTGCACCGGGAGGACGGTGGGCGGATCCGCTACAAGCGGGTGTGCCAGGTGTGTGGCGAGGAGGTCGCCTACGCCGACATCGCGAAGGGCTACGAGTTGGACGACGGCCGGGTCGTGGTGTTGGACGCGGAGGATTTCGACAAGTTGCCGATCAACACCGATCACGCGATCGACGTGGTGGAGTTCGTGCCGGTGGAGGACGTCGATCCGATTTATTTCCAGAAGTCGTACTACCTGGAGCCGGACAAGGCGGCGACGCGTCCTTATGTGTTGTTGCGGACGGCGTTGGAGCGGAGCGGTCAGCTCGCGGTGGTGAAGATCACCATTCGTCAGCGGGAGACGTTGGCGATGTTGCGGGCGCGTGAGGATTTGTTGGTCATGCACACGATGTTGTGGCCGGACGAGGTGCGGAAGCCGGATTTCGAGTTCCTGGGGACGGATGTGGAGGTTCGGCCGCAGGAGTTGAAGATGGCGTCGTCGTTGGTGGAGAGCATGGCGGGGTCGTTCGATCCGGGTGATTTCACGGACGATTACACCGAGGCGATGCAGAAGGTGATCGAGGCGAAGGCGGAGGGTGCGGAGCTGCCGGAGCGGCCGGAGGTGGAGGAGGCCGGTGAGGTGATCGACCTGATGACGGCGTTGGAGCGGAGCGTGGAGCAGGCGAAGTCGGCTCGGGGTGGGAAGTCGGCGGGGCGGAAGCCTGCGGCGAAGAAGGCGTCGGGGTCGTCGTCGGGGTCGGGGTCGTCGCGGAAGGCGCCGGCGAAGAAGAAGGCGAAGCCCGCCTGAGGGCGTGGCGGTCGGGATGGGTGGGGATCTGTCGGAGTACCGGCGGAAGCGGGATGCGGGGCGGACGCCGGAGCCGGTGCCGGGTGAGGGTGAGGTGGTGCCGCGGGGTGGGGACGACACGTTCGTGATCCAGGAGCACCACGCGTCGCGGTTGCACTGGGATGTGCGGTTGGAGCGGGGTGGGGTGTTGGTGTCGTGGGCGGTGCCGAAGGGGTTGCCGCCGGAGCCGGGGACGATCCGGTTGGCGGTGCGCACGGAGGATCACCCGTTGGAGTACGCGTCGTTTTCGGGGGTGATTCCGAAGGGTGAGTACGGCGCGGGTGAGATGACGATCTGGGATCGCGGTCGGTACGAGACGGTGAAGTGGTCGGACCGCGAGGTGGACGTGGTGTTGCACGGGTCGCGGGTGGAGGGCGAGTTCGTGTTCTTCCGCCGGGGGTCGGCGGGTGGGGGTCGGGAGTGGATGGTGCGGCGGCGGCACGAGGCGGCGCGTCCGGGGTGGGTGCCGTTGCCGGAGTTCCTCTCCCCCATGTTGGCGACGCCGGGGGTGGGGTTGCCGGGTCCGGCGTCGAGGTGGGCGTTCGAGTTCAAGTGGGACGGGGTGCGGGCGATCGCGCGGGTGGAGGGCGGTCGGGTGCGGTTGACGAGCCGGTCGGGCAACGACGTGACGGAGACGTATCCGGAGTTGCAGGGGTTGGGGGCGCAGTTGGGGGCGACGCAGGTGTTGTTGGACGGGGAGATCGTGGCGTTGGAGGGTGGTCGGCCGAGTTTCGGGGCGTTGCAGCAGCGGATGCACGCGTCGGCGGCGCAGGCGCGGCGGTTGGCGGGTCGGGTGCCGGTGACGTTCCTGGTGTTCGACGTGTTGCACCTGGACGGGTCGCCGACGGTGGGGTTGCCGTACGAGCGGCGTCGGGCGTTGTTGGAGGGGTTGGGGTTGCGGGGTGCGCATTGGGCGACGCCGAAGGCGTTCCCGGGTGCGGGGGCGGAGGTGTTGGCGGCGAGTCGGGAGCAGGGGTTGGAGGGGGTGGTGGCGAAGCGGCTGGATTCGCCGTATGTGGCGGGTCGGCGGTCGCCGCAGTGGGTGAAGGTGACGTGGGTGGCGACGCAGGAGGTGGTGGTCGGGGGGTGGCGGCCGGGTGTGGGCAGGCGTGAGGGGGTGGTGGGGTCGTTGTTGTTGGGGATCCCGGGGCCGGGTGGTGGGTTGGTGTTCGCGGGGTCGGTGGGGACGGGGTTCGACGGGGCGGAGTTGGAGCGGTTGACGGCGCGGTTGTCGGCGTTGGAGGTGGGGCGGTCGCCGTTCGTGTCGGGGGTGCCGCGGGAGCGGGCGCGGGGTGCGCGGTGGGTGCGGCCGGAGTTGGTGGGCGAGGTGGCGTTCCGGCAGTGGACGGCGGACGGGCGGTTGCGGTTCGCGACGTGGCGGGGGTTGCGGCCGGATCGGGCGCCCGGGGAGGTGCGGCGTGGTGGCTGACGCGGTGGTGTCGGTGGAGGGGCGTCGGTTGAAGCTGACGAACCTGGACAAGGTGCTGTACCCGGAGGTGGGGTTCACGAAGGCGGAGGTGATCGATTACTACACGCGGATCGCGCCGGTGTTGTTGCCGCACCTGGCGGGTCGGCCGATGACGTTGCGGCGGTATCCGAACGGGGTGGAGGGGAAGTCGTTCTTCGAGAAGAACGCGCCGTCGCACGCGCCGGAGTGGGTGCGGACGGTGCGGGTGGGGACGCCGGGGTCGTCGCGGGGTGCGGAGTACGCGGACTTCGTGGTGGTGGAGGACCTGGCGACGGTGGTGTGGTTGGCGAACCTGGCGGCGTTGGAGTTGCACGTGCCGCAGTGGAGGGTGGGTGCGCGGGGTGGGCGTGGGGTGCCGGATCTGGTGGTGTTCGACCTGGATCCGGGTCCGCCGGCGTCGGTGGTGGAGTGTTGTCGGGTGGCGTGTCGGGTGCGGGAGGTGTTGGTGTCGGACGGGTTGTCGCCGGTGGTGAAGACGTCGGGGTCGAAGGGGTTGCAGGTGTACGCGGCGGTGTCGGTGTCGTCGCCGGAGCGGACGTCGGAGTATGCGAAGGGGGTGGCGCGGCGGTTGGCGGCGGAGTCGCCGGAGGAGGTGGTGTGGCGGATGGCGAAGGCGCAGCGGACGGGGAAGGTGTTGATCGACTGGTCGCAGAACAACCCGGCGAAGACGACGGTGGCGCCGTATTCGTTGCGGGCGCGGTCGCGGCCGTCGGTGTCGGCGCCGGTGACGTGGGAGGAGGTGGAGTCGTGTCGGGTGGTGGAGGATCTGGTGTTCTTGGCGGACGAGGTGCGGGAGCGGGTGGCGGAGGTGGGTGACCTGTTCGTGCCGGGGAGGCCGTCGTCGTTGCCGGGGTGAGGGTCGGGTCGTGGCCGGTGGGCCGGGAGGGAGGGTGTCGTGGGGTTGTCGGAGGAGGGGATCCGGGCGGCGCACGTGGGGCCGGTGCCGCGGTTGCCGGGGCGGCGGGTGGTGTTGGTGGAGTACGACCCGGCGTGGCCGGGGTTGTACGAGCGGGAGGCGGCGCGGATCCGGGCGGTGTTGGGGTCGGTGGTGGTGGGGTTGGAGCACGTGGGGTCGACGTCGGTGCCGGGGTTGGCGGCGAAGCCGGTCGTGGACGTGGTGTTGACGGTGGCGGATTCGGGTGACGAGGCGTCGTACGTGCCGGCGTTGGAGGCGGCGGGGTACGTGTTGCGGATCCGGGAGCCGGAGTGGTTCGGGCATCGGATGTTCAAGGGGCCGGACACGGACGTGAACCTGCACGTGTTCACGGTGGGTGAGCCGGAGGTGGCGCGGATGGTGGCGTTCCGGGACCGGTTGCGGGTGTCGGCGGCGGACCGGGGGTTGTACGAGCGGACGAAGCGGGCGTTGGCGGCGCGGGAGTGGGAGTACCTGCAGCAGTACGCGGACGCGAAGGCGGGGGTGGTGGCGGAGATTTTGGGTCGGGCGTGACGCTCCTCCCCCGGTTCCCGGTTTTCCGGTGGGGTGGCCGGCGGGTGCGGGAGGATGCGCGGGTGCGGTTCGGGGTGTTGGGTCCGATGGTGGTGCGGCGTGCGGACGGGTCGGAGGTCCGGGTCGGCGGGCCGCGGTTGCGGGCGTTGGCGGCGGTGCTGGCGGTCGAGGCGGGTCGGGTGGTGGGGGTCGACCGGCTGGTGGAGGCGCTGTACGGGCAGTGCCCGCCGGCGGGGGTGGTGAACGCGGTGCAGTCGCAGGTGTCGCGGTTGCGGGCGTTGGTGGACGTGGAGGTGGAGCGGTCGGCGGCCGGGTACCGGCTGGTGGTGGATCCGGGTGAGGTGGACGCGCTGCGGTTCGAGGAGCTGGTGGCGCGGGGGTCGGTGGGTGAGGCGTTGGCGTTGTGGCGTGGTCCGGCGTTGCGGGACGTGGGTGACGCGCCGTTCGCGGCGGTGTGGGTGGCGCGGTGGGAGGAGTTGCGGCTGCGGGCGGTGGAGGAGCACGACGGGGCGTCGGTGGGGTTGTTGCGGGAGTTGGTGGCGGCGCATCCGACGCGGGAGCGGCTGGTGGCGCGGTTGGTGCGGGCGCTGCACCGGGAGGGTCGTCAGGCGGAGGCGTTGGGGGTGTTCGAGCGGACGCGGCGGGTGTTGGCGGAGGAGTTGGGGGCGGACCCCTCCCCCGGTTTGGTGGCGGCGCACGGTGAGGTGGTGCGGGGTGAGGCGCCGGCGGTGCGGCGGGTGTTGCCGGCGCAGTTGACGGGGTTCGTGGGTCGTGAGGAGGAGTTGCGGCTGGTGGGTGGGGCGTTGGCGGGGTCGCGGCTGGTGACGTTGACGGGTCCGGGCGGGTCGGGCAAGACCCGGTTGGCGGTGGAGGCGGCGTCGGTGTGGCCGGGTGAGGTGTTCTTCGTGGATCTGGCGTCGGTGGCGGTGGGTGGTGATGTGGCGCGGGCGGTGGTGTCGGCGTTGGGGTTGCGGGAGGGCGGGGTGGGGCCGGTGGTGGAGCCGGTGGCGCGGGTGGCGGCGGCGGTGCGGGACCGGTCGGTGTTGGTGGTGTTGGACAACTGCGAGCACGTGGTGGAGGACGCGGCGGCGGTGGCGGGCGGGTTGTTGGTGGCGTGTGCGGGGTTGCGGGTGTTGGCGACGTCGCGGGAGGCGTTGGGGGTGACGGGTGAGGTGGTGCGACCGGTGCCGCCGTTGGGTTGCGACGGGGTGGGGTCGGAGGCGGTGCGGTTGTTCGCGGAGCGGGCGGTGGCGGTGAACCCGTCGTTCCGGTTGGACCCGGCGACGGCGGAGGTGGTGGTGGGGATCTGCCGGGCGTTGGACGGGTTGCCGTTGGCGGTGGAGCTGGCGGCGGCGCGGGTGCGGTCGTTGCCGGTGGCGGAGGTGGCGGCGCGGTTGGGTGACCGGTTCCGGTTGTTGTCGCGGGGCAGTCGGGCGGTGGTGGCGCGGCATCGGACTTTGCACGCGGTGGTGGAGTGGAGTTGGGGGTTGTTGGACGAGGAGGAGCGGGTGTTGGCGCGCCGGTTCACGGTGTTCCGGGGCGGGGCGGGGTTGGCGGACGTGGCGGCGGTGTGCGGGGTGGCGGGGGCGGACGAGGTGTTGCCGTCGTTGGCGGACAAGTCGTTGGTGGAGGTGTCCGGGGACCGGTACCGGATGTCGGAGACGATCCGGGAGTTCTGCGCGGCGCGGTTGGCGGAGGCCGGTGAGCGGGAGTGGGTGGGGCGGGCGCACGCGGTGCGCTTCGCGGGGTTGGCGGCGCGGGCGGCGCCGCACCTGTTCCGGTCGGAGCAGTTGGAGTGGTTGGGGCGGTTGGCGGCGGAGCACGGGAACCTGGTGGCGGCGTTGCGGTGGGCGGTGGCGCACGACCACGGGGTGGCGTTGCGGTTGGCGGCGGACCTGGGGTGGCCGTGGTGGTTGCGGGGGCGGCGTTCGGAGGGTGCGGCGTTGGCGGCGGAGGTGGTGCGGGCGGTGGGTCCGGTGGCGCCGGAGGGGTTGGCGGAGGAGCACTTGTTGTGCGTGGTGAACGCGTCGTCGACGGGTGCGGGGTTGCCGGGTGCGCCGTCGCCGCACCGGCCGTCGCCGGAGGGGTTGGGCGGTCCGCCGTCGCGGCCTTTTCTGACGGTGTTGTGGGGTATGGCGCACGGTGCGCCGCGGGAGGGCGCGGCGGGGGTGGAGGCGGTGCGGGAGGTGTTGTTGGGGCGTGACGCGTGGAGCCGGGCGTTGGGTCGGTTGGGCGCGGGGATGCAGTGGCGGTACCGGGGTCGGTTGCGGGAGGCGCGGGAGGAGCAGGAGGCGGCGTTGGCGGGGTTCCGGGCGGTGGGTGAGCGGTGGGGTGCGGCGTTGGCGTTGTCGCAGTTGGCGGGGTTGGCGTGGGCGGGTGGTGACGTGGCGGGGGCGATGGGGTTCGTGGACGAGGCGTTGGCGTTGTCGCGGTTGTTCGGGGCGACCGAGCACACGGCGGGTCTGTTGTGCGGTCGGGCGGAGTGGTCGTGCCACGCGGGTGACCTGGACGGTGCGGAGGCGGACCTGGAGGAGGCGGCGGCGTTGGCGCGGTCGCAGGGTGCGGAGGAGGCGTTGGCGCAGGCGTGGGTGGGGCGGGCGGAGGTGGCGCGGCGGCGGGGTGACCTGGAGGGGGCGCGGCGGTGGTGCGCGGAGGCGTTGCGGGTGTGTCCGCGGGGGTGGTTCGGGCCGGAGGAGGTGCGGGCGTCGGCGCACGTGGCGGCGGGTCTGGTGGAGTTGGCGGCCGGGGATCGGGCGGCGGCGCGGCGGGCGTGGGGTGAGGCGTTGGCGGGGGCGCGGGAGTGGGACAACCGGGTGGTGTTGGCGCGGGTGGCGGAGGCGTGTGCGGCGTTGGCGGTGGTGGAGGGTGACGGGGAGCGGGCGGGGTTGTTGGTGGGGGCGGCGCGGGGGTTGCGGGGTGGGGTGGCGGTGGATCCGGAGGTGGTGGCGGTGGAGGGGGCGGTGCGGGAGTTGGTGGGTGGGGTGGGGTTCGACGTGGTGGTGGGGCGGGGTGCGGCGGTGGGGGTGGACGGGGTGTGGGGGTTGGTGGGGTTGTAGGTGGTTGTTCGGTGGGGAGGTGGGTGGTGGGGGGTGATCGTAGGGTGAGGGGTATGCCGAGGATCGCGACCGCGGAGGCGGTGTCCCGTGACGGGTTGGTGGAGTTCCTGCGGCCGCGGCACCGGGCCCTGTTGGTCACGGTGCGCGGGGACGGGCGGCCGCAGGTGTCGCCGGTGACGTGCGGGGTGGACGGTGAGGGCCGGTTGGTGGTGTCGACGTATCCGCAGCGGGCGAAGACGCGCAACGCGCGGCGGGACGACCGGGTGACGGTGTGCGTGTTGTCCGACGAGTGGGACGGGCCGTGGGTGCAGGTGGACGGGCGGGCGGAGGTGGTGGACCTGCCGGAGGCGTTGGAGCCGTTGGTGGAGTACTACCGGTGCATCGCCGGGGAGCACCCGGATTGGGACGAGTACCGGGAGGCGATGCGGCGGCAGGGGAAGTCGTTGATCCGGGTGACGATCGAGCGGTGGGGGCCGGTGGCGACGGGTGGGTTCCCGCCCGGGGTGGTGGGGTGATTCGGGGGCTGCTCCCCTCCCCCTGGGTCGGTGTGCCGGGGGGTTGTGGTTTGAGAGAGCACAAGCGTCCTCGCCGGACGGGCAGATCAGCAGGATGACGGGGTTCGGTGGTCAAGCCCTTGTACCGGCGTGGGTCGGGTTTCGTGTCATCCCGCCGACCTCCACAAGGGCTACCGCACGCGTCAAGGGGGCGGTTCCGGCGCAAGGTGCGGTAGGGCTGGAAGTGCCCCCTTGACACGCGCGGTAGGGCTGCGCCAGGTCGGCGGGATGACACGAAGCCCTGGTCTGTTCGTGGCGAACGGACCAGGGCTTCGGGGTGGGCGGGTCGGGGGCGGGGGTGGCGGGGGTCGCCCGGGTCGGGCGTGGGCTTGTGTCAGGCGTGGGCTTGTTCGGTGGTGGACCAGGTGCCGCCCCAGCCGGGCGGGTTCTCCAGGATGGCGAAGGCGGTGCCGGTGGGGTCGGCGATGGCGGCGACGTGGCCGGTCGGGACCTCGCGTGGGGGGATGAGGACGGTGCCGCCCAGGGCGGTGGCGTCGGCGGCGGCGCGGGTGGTGTCGGGGACGGCGTAGTAGCAGGTCCAGCCGCCGGGGGCGGTGAGGCGGCCGGCGACGGGGCGGCGGTCGTCGGCGGTGGTGGCGTCGTAGAGGGTGAAGTCGGCGTCGGGGTCGCGGACCTGCCAGCCCAGTGCGGTGGCCCAGTAGTCGTCGTCCGCGGGGCCGCCCATGAGTTCGACCCAGCAGGGTTCGCCGGGGCGGGGCGCGGGTGCCCAGGGGCCGTGCAGGACGCGTCCGGTGTCGGTGGCGGCGCCGTCGGGGAGGTCGCGGGTGTCGGTGGCGGCGAAGACGAGCCGGCGGCCGGGGTCGCCGGGGCGGACGTGGGTGGCGAGGCGGTCGCCGACCCAGCCGGTGAACGAGCCGTCGGGTTCGGCGATGATCACCCAGCCGAGGAGCCGGGCGTAGAACTCGGCGACGGGTTCGGGGGTGGGGGTGGTCAGTTCGACGCGGCGGACACCGCGTGCGGGGCTGTCGGGGGTACCGGGCACGGCGGTGGTTTCCCATCGGGGGCGGGGGTCAGGAACGCGCCCCATCCTCCGCACCGGCCAGGCGTGGCGACAATGCTCCGTTCGGCCGCTGCGGGTGGTCCGGGAGGACCTGGGCGAGCGGGATGGGGCGGCCGAGGTGGAAGCCCTGGCCGATGCGCACGCCGAGGCGGACGAGGGCGTCGACCTGGGCGGGGCGTTCGACCCATTCGGCGACGGCGGACAGGCCGAGGCCCTGGGCGATCTGGACGATGCCGGCGACGAGGACGGCGTCGGTGGAGCGTTCGTCGATGCCGCGCACGAACTCGCCGTCGATCTTGATGCCGGTGATGGGCAGGTGCTTGAGGTGGACGAAGGACCCGAACCCGGAGCCGAAGTCGTCGAGGATGATGCGGCAGCCGAAGCCGCGCAGTTGCAGGGCCAGGGCGCGGGCGGCGTCGAGGTTGGTGACGGCGGCGGTCTCGGTGATCTCCAGGCCGAGGCGGCCGGGTGCGACGCCGGCGGTGGCGAGGCGGTCCAGGACGAACCCGCCGAAGTCCTCGTCCTCGAGGGTGCGGCCGGAGACGTTGACGTTGAACCGCAGGTCGGGGTCGGGGTGGCGGACGAGGGCGTCGATGGCGGTGGACAGCACCCACCGGTCGATGTCCAGGACGAGGTCGGAGCGTTCGGCCTCGGGCAGGAACTCGGCGGGCCCGAGGTAGGGGGTGCGGCCGTCCTCCAGGCGCAGCAGCAGTTCGTGGCCGAGGGTGCGGCCGGTGGCCAGTTGCACCATGGGCATGGCGTGCAGGACGAGGCCGCCGTGGTCGAGGGCGGCGCGCAGCCGGTCGAGCACGGAGACGCGTTTGGCGGTGTCGGCGTAGTGGCCGGGTTCGTAGACGGTGACGCGGTTGCGGCCGGCGGCCTTGGAGGCGTAGAGGGCGAGGTCGGCGTTGGCGAGGACGAGTTCCCAGGTGTCGCCGGGCCCGTACTCGGCGACGCCGGTGGACACGGTGATGCTGCGGGCGGCGCCGACCAGCGGGAGGGCGGCGACGGCGTCGCGCAGTCCTTCGGCGACGCGGGCGGCGTCGGCGGTGCCGGCGCCGGGCAGGACGACGGCGAACTCGTCGCCGCCGAGCCTGCCGATGAGCTGGCCCGGGGCGAGCCGGGACCGCAGGGCGGAGGCCAGGGCCTTCATCAGCCGGTCGCCGACGGCGTGGCCGCGCAGGTCGTTGACGTCCTTGAAGTTGTCCAGGTCGAGCAGCAGCATCGCGCCGGGGCCGCCGCCGGCGAGCTGCCGTTCGAGTTCGCGGGTGACGGCGCGCCGGTTGGCCAGGCCGGTGAGCGGGTCCTGTTCGGCCAGGGCGAGCAGTTCGTCGTGGACGCGGCGGGCGCGGGTGATGTCGTGGGCGGTGCCCAGCACGCGCAGGGGGACGCCGTCCTCGTCGGCGACGACTTCCCCGAAGCACTCGAACCAGCGTTCGACGCGGTCGTCGCCGATGATCATGCGGTGGGTGTAGGAGAACCCGGCCCCGGAGCGCATGGCCTCCTCGAGGGTGGCCTGGATCATCGGCAGGTCGTCGGGGTGGACGTGGGCGGCGTAGCCGTCGAAGTCCAGTTCGGTGTCGGCGGCGAACCCGAACATCTCCAGCAGGGTGTCCGACCAGACGACGCGGTCCTCGGCGATGTGCCACTCCCAGGTGCCCATGCGGCCGAGGACCTGGGCGCGGCGCAGCGCGTCGGCCTCGTGGGTGGCCTCCAGCTCGCGGTCGCGCCACGCGGTGACGTCCACGACCCGGTAGAGCAGGTGCGCGTCGTCGTCCGGGCCGTCGGGGTCGAGGGGTTGGCAGGTGACCTCGAGCCAGCGGTGGCCCTTGCGGTAGGCGCTGGGGGTGAGCAGCGCGAGGCCGGAGCGGGGGCGTTCGGGCGCGCCGGGCAGCAGCGCGGGCAGCGACCGGCCGACCACGTGCTCGACCGGGACGCCCAGGATCTCCGCGAGGGCCGGGTTGACCCAGGCCAGTGTGCCGTGCACGTCCGTGACACCGAAACCGACGTCGGCCCGGTCGAGCACCTCGCGGTGCAACGCGCCGTTGCCGTTCACGCGCCCCTCCTCGCCCACCCGCGCGTCATGATGGTCGAGACCACGCTGTGCGGGCAAGCCGGCCTCGTTCAGCGCAACCGCTCCAGACCGCGGGCGGTGTCGACCAGCTCCCCCGCCAGCCGGCGCAGCTCCGCGCCGTCCGCGCCGTCCTCGGCGGCGGTGGCGACGTCCTCCGCGGCGCAGCGCAGCTGGAACAGCCGGTCCTGCAGGTCGGCCAGCTCCCCCGCGGACAGCACCACGGCGTCCTCGGGCAGCCCGCCGCGCTGCACCGCGGCACGGCGTTCGTAGGCGCGTTGCCGGCACGGTTGCGCGCAGTACCGGCGCGGCCGGCCGATCCGGCCGCTGTCGGGCAGGCGGCGCCCGCACCAGGCGCAGTGCCTGGCCTCCTCACGGCGCGCCGCGACGGCCTCGCTCACCAGCTCCATGGCCGGCGACGGTATCCGGCTACCCACCGGTCACCGCAACGCCACGCCGCCAGGGCACACTCCGGTGTGTGACCGCGACCCACCCGTACCTGTCCGGACCGCACCCGAGGGCGTTCGCGCACCGGGGCTGGCACCTCGACGACCTGTCGGGGATGGAGAACTCGCTGTCGGCGTTCCGCCGGGCGGCGCGGGAGGGCTACCGGTACCTGGAGACGGACGTGCACGCCACCTCCGACGGTGTGGTGGTGGTGCACCACGACGCGCTGCTGGACCGCACGACGGACGCGACCGGTCCGCTGGCCGGGCAGCCGTGGTCGGCGGTGCGGCGGGCGAAGGTGGGCGGCCGGGAGGCGGTGTGCCGGTTGGCGGACCTGCTGGAGGAGCTGCCCGACGCGATGGTGAACATCGACGTCAAGGCGGACTCGGCGGTGGAGCCGGTGCTGGAGGTGCTGCGCCGGGCGGACGCGCTGGGCCGGGTGTGCCTGGCGTCGTTCTCGGAGCGGCGGCTGGCGGAGCTGCGGCGGCGGGGCGGTCCGGGGCTGCTGACGTCGATGGGGCCGCGTTCGGCGGGGGCGTTGTGGGCGGCGGGCCGGGTGCCGCTGGTGGGGTTGCCGGTGCGGGGCGCGGTGGCGCAGGTGCCGGTGCGGCAGGGCCGGTTGCTGGTGGTGGACGGCCGGTTCGTGCGGGCCGCGCACCGGCGGGGTCTGGAGGTGCACGTGTGGACGGTGGACGAGGAGGCCGAGATGCGGCGGCTGTTGGACCTCGGGGTGGACGGGTTGGTCACGGACCGGCCCGACCGGCTGCGTGACGTGCTGGTCGAGCGGGAGGTGTGGGCGGGCGGCTGAGACGCCGAGCGCCGACGCCGGGGACGTGGTGCGTGTCGTCGGGTGGGGTGGGCCGGCGTTCCGGGCGGGGGCCGGGCGGCGGTGCGGGTGGTGCGGCGGCCGGGGCGGTGTGGCCGCGTGGGTGGCGTGCGGGAGACCGGTTGGCAACAGGTTGGTGGTGATCGCCACCGGCGGGCGGGGCGCGATATACAGTCCGCCCCCATGAGCGTGGCCGACAGCACCGCAACCGCCCAGGACCGCAAGCGGGAGCAACGCGGGTGGACCTGGTACGACTGGGCGAACTCGGTGTTCCCCACCTCCGTGGTCACCGTGTTCCTCTCCGGCTACCTCACCGCGGTGGCCAAGGAGGCGGCGGTCGCGGACGTCGCCCACAACGGGCCGGACGCGTGCGTGGACGGCTCGTTGCGGCAGTGCGACATCTCGCTGTTCGGCGCGTACTTCCCGGCCGGGTCGCTGTGGGGCTACCTGCTGTCGATCGCGACCGTGGTGCAGGTGGTGGTGCTGCCGGTCATGGGCGCGATCGCCGACCGGACGCAGAACAAGCGCCGCATGCTGGCGGGGCTGGCGTTCACCGGGTCGGCCGCCACCGCGGCCCTGGCGACCGTCGGCGGCGACGACTGGCACCTGGGCGTGGCGCTGTTCATCGTCGGCAACATCTGCTACGGCGCGTCGGTCGTCGTGTACTACGCGTTCCTGCCGGAGATCGCCGCGCCCGACGAGCGGGACGCGGTGTCCTCGCGCGGGTGGGCGTTCGGCTACCTGGGCGGCGGTCTGGCGCTGGCGGTGCAGCTGGCGTTGTTCGTCGGCCACGACGCGATCGGGTTGACCGAGGGCGTGGCGGTGCGGGTGGGGTTCGTGCTGTCGGGTCTGTGGTGGGCCGGGTTCACCCTGATCCCGCTGGCGCGGCTCAAGCGGCACCAGGCCCCGCACGGCACCGAGTCCGGCGCGTCGGTGATCACCGCCGGGTTCGCCGAGCTGCGCCAGACGGTCAGGCAGGCGCGGATGTTCCCGCTGACGCTGGCGTTCCTGGGCACCTACCTGATCTACACCGACGGCATCGCCACCGTCGCGAACGTCTCGGCCCAGTACGGCCGCGACGAGCTGCGGCTGGACGAGACGGTGCTGATCACGACGATCCTGATCGTGCAGTTCGTCGCGTTCCTCGGCGGTGTGCTGCACGGCCGGGTCGCGCGCTCGTGGGGCGCGAAGCGCACCATCATGGCCAGCCTGTGCGTGTGGATCGTGGTGATCGGCGCGGCGTTCTTCGTGCAGGCCGGGCAGCAGACCCAGTTCTACGCCCTGGCGGCCGGGATCGGGCTGGTGCTGGGCGGCACGAACGCGTTGTCGCGGTCGTTGTTCTCGCAGATGATCCCGCCGGGCCGGGAGGCGCAGTACTTCTCCCTCTACGAGGTGGGCGAGCGGTCCACGTCGTGGCTGGGGCCGCTGGTGTTCGCCGGGGTCGGCCAGGCCACCGGGTCGTTCCGGCTGGCGATCATCTCGCTGGTGGTGTTCTTCGTGGTCGGCTTCGTGCTGATGGTCTTCGTGCCGGTGCGGCGGGCGATCGTGGCGTCGGGCAACCCGGTGCCCGCGAAGGTCTGACCGCCCGCCGCGCCGGTCAGGCCGGGGCCGCGGGCCGGCGCGCCGTCCAGGGCCGCACCAGCACCACCGCGACGGCGGCGACCAGCCACGCGGCCAGCATCGTCGGCGTGGACAGCGCGGGCGTGAACGCCACGGTCGCCACGCCCGCCGGCACGGCGAGGGCCGCGGCCGGCCACCAGCGCCGCGACACCGGCGGGGCCTCCCGGTGGAACCCCGCCACCACCGCCGCCGCGGTCGCCGCCGCCGGGACGTGCCACAGCAGCGTCCACCACGGCGACACCCCCGCCGCCGACCAGGCCAGGGCCGCGAGCGACGCCGCGCCCAGCAGCCCGCCCGCGACCCGGCCGACCGCGCGCCGCCCCGCCACCAGCGCCGCGAACGCCACCGCGGCCAGGGCGTCGTACCACCAGCCCTCCGGCACCTCGCCGCCCCACCGGGCGGTCACCGTCCACGACTGGGCCGCCGCGACCAGCTGCCCCAGCAGGCCGGTCAACGCCACCAGCCGCCACGCCGTGCCGGCCGCGCGTCGCGCGCCCAGCCGCACCCGCACGGCCAGCGCCGCCGTCGCGCCCGCCTCGCCCCACCCCGGCCAGCCGTGCTCCAGGTCCAGGTCGTCGGTGCGGTCGGCCAGCAGGATCCCGACCATCTCCTCCTCGCGCTCCGCCCGGTACCAGGCGGGCAGCAGCCGCAGCAGCGCCCGGTAGCGGCGTTCCAGGTTCGACCTGTTCGACCTCACAGCGCTCCCCTCGCCCGCAGCACCGACGACGCGGCGCGCACGTTGGCCGACAACCTCGCCACCTCGGCCGACAGCGCCCGCACCCCGGCGTCGGTCAGCCGGTAGTAGCGGCGCAGCCGGCCCTGGTGGACCTCCTCGCGGTCGCGCTCGGCCAGGCCCTCGGCGACCAGCCGGTCGAGCACCCCGTAGAGCGTGCCCACCCGCAGCCGCATGCGGCCCTCCGACAGCACCTCGACCGCGCGCACGATCGCGTACCCGTGCAACGGCTCCTCCGCCAACGCGGTGAGCACCAGGAACACCTGCTCCGACATACCCCTCACACCGCAGGTTATATCGCGAAGCGGTATATCTCGGCAATGCGGAACGTCGGTCGGGGACGTCCGGTCTCCGGCGGCGGGTCGCAACAGAGGGGGTCGGCCGGCCGTAGGCGGCGCAGGCGGGTCGGATGGCGCAGGCGGGTCGGATGGCGGCGCGACGGGTGCTGTGGGTCGGGTGGTGCGGGGTGGTGGCCGGGCAGGTGGTGGGGCGGCCGGGTGGGCGCGGTGGAGGTCGCGGCGGGCGGGGCGGTGGCGGCCCGTTAGGGTGGCCGCCCGTGGAACCGATCATCCCCGCCCCGGACCCGACCGACGCGTTGTCCTCCGTGCCCGCCGCCGGGGCCGGGCGCGGGATCGCGCCGACCGGGCGGTTGCGGTTCTTCTTCGGGCCGATGGACTGCGGCAAGTCGACGTTGGCGTTGCAGATCGACCACAACCAGGCGCGGCAGGGGCGGCGCGGGTTGTTGCTGGTGCGTCACGACCGTTCGGGGACGCCGACGATCTCGAGCCGGATGGGTCTGGCCCGCAACGCGCTGGAGGTGCACGAGGGCATGGACCTGTGCGCGTTGGTGCGGGAGCGGTGGGCGGCCGGGCACCGGGTGGACTACCTGATCGTGGACGAGGCGCAGTTCCTGTCCACGGGGCAGGTCGACGACCTGGCGGAGTTGGCCGACGACGCGCACCTGGAGGTGTACTGCTTCGGGCTGGCGACGGATTTCCGCAGCCGGCTGTTCCCGGGGTCGCGGCGGTTGTTCGAGCTGGCCGACGAGTTGAACGCGATCCAGGTGGAGGTGTTGTGCTGGTGCGGCCGGCCGGGCCGGTTCAACGCCCGGGTGCACGACGGGGACGTGGTGCGGGCGGGTGACACGGTGCTGGTGGCGGACACGTCGGCCGCGGACGCCGCGGAGGTCCGCTACCAGGTGCTGTGCCGCACCCACTACCGCACGGGGGATCTGGGTCCGCACGCGGTGGACGGCCACCAGCTGAGCCTGGCCTGACGGGCCGGTGTGGACGGCGGGCGGCGCGGCCGGCCACAATGGCAACCTCCTGTTGCCGATACCGGGACACGACATGGACGACGCAGACGACGCTGCAGGCGGCGCTGCCGCGGATCCGACCGCCGGGGTGCTGGACCGGGTGGGCGAGCGGTTGCGGCACATCCGCACGAGCCGGGGTGCGACGTTGGCGGACCTGGCGGCGGCGACGGGGATCTCGAAGAGCACGTTGTCGCGGCTGGAGTCGGGGTTGCGGCGGCCGAGCCTGGAGCTGCTGTTGCCGATCGCGCGGGCGCACCGGGTTCCGTTGGACGAGCTGGTGGGCGCGCCGCCGGTGGGCGATCCGCGGATCCGGCCGGTGCCGGTGCGCCGCAACGGCATGACGGTGCTGCCGTTGACGCAGCAGCCGGGCGGTCTGCAGGCGTACAAGATGATCATCCCGGACCGGGGCGAGCCGGATCCGCGCACGCACACCGGCTACGAGTGGCTCTACGTGCTGTCGGGGCGGTTGCGGCTGGTGCTGGCGGATCACGACGTGGTGCTGGCGCCGGGCGAGGCGGCGGAGTTCGACACGCGGTTGCCGCACTGGTTCGGGCCGGCGGGGCCGGAGCCGGTGGAGATCCTGAGCCTGTTCGGCAAGCAGGGCGAGCAGATCCACATGCGCACCCGCCGCCGGCGTTGAGGGCTCCGGCCGCGGGTGCGGGCGTGGCGGGTGACACTGGGGGCATGACGGGACGGCGCGGGTGACGGGGCGGCGCAGCGCGGGGATCGTGCTGCACCGGGTGGTGGACGGGGAGCCGCAGGTGTTGCTGGGGCACATGGGCGGCCCGTTCTGGGCGCGGCGGGACGAGGGCGCGTGGTCGATCCCGAAGGGCGAGCCGGTCGACGGGGAGGAGCCGGAGGCGACGGCGCGGCGGGAGTTCGCCGAGGAGTTGGGGGTGCCGGTGCCGGAGGGGGTGCTGGTGCCGTTGGGCGAGGTGCGGCAGTCGGGCGGGAAGGTGGTGGCGGCGTGGGCGCTGGCCGCGGACCTGGACCCCGATCGGGTGGTTCCGGGGATGTTCACCCTGGAGTGGCCGCGCGGGTCGGGTCGGCTGCGGGAGTTCCCGGAGGTGGACCGGGTGGCGTGGTTCCCGTTGGCCGAGGCCCGCGTGCGGATCGTGGCGGGGCAGCGCCCGCTGCTGGACCGCCTGTCCGAGAAGCTCACTTTCGGGTGACACTGAGGGTATCGAACGGATAAGGCGTCCGATTGGACGTTTGGGTGCGGTCCGGTCGGGTGATTCATCCTCATGTTCGCCACCGAGCACACCCGGTCCGCCACCCTGCGTGGTGAGGTCCGCGAAAACTTACGAAATGACTTTGCGTAACCGTAACCATGACAGGCGTCACTACTGTCGAGTTAAACCCGCCTTAACGTCGCCCTGCGTGGTCGGTCTAAGCTGTCGCAGCCGCACGACGACTGCCAGGAATGCTCCATCCGTGTGATGGGTTGACCCGGTAGCTTGATAACGCGTCACGATCCGCCCGCGATGGCATCCCTCAGAGGGAAGCCTTCGTTGACGGGTGAAAGACGTCACTGTGGGCGACGATGACCGTGAAGCCGGGAACGAACGGAGCAGTCCGGTCGTTGCACTCGGTGAGCAACAAGCCTGGGCCCCGGCCCTGAGCCGAGCGAAAGGACACCGCCATGGCCGACCGCGTTCTACGGGGTAGCCGGCTCGGAGCAGTCAGCTACGAGACCGACCGCAATCACGACCTCGCCCCGCGCCGGTCGGTGCGGTACGCCTGCCCCAAGGGCCACGACTTCGAGGTCCCCTTCTCCGACGACGCCGAGATCCCCCACACCTGGGAGTGTCGCCTGCACGGCCAGGAGTCCAAGATCATCGACGGTGCCGAGCCGGAGCAGAAGAAGGTCAAGCCGCCGCGCACGCACTGGGACATGCTCCTGGAGCGGCGCACGATCCCGGAGCTGGAGGAGCTGCTGGACGAGCGGCTGGAGGAGCTGAGGGGGCGGCGCACCCGCACCGCCTGACCCGTGCCACGTCGTGAGGCCCGTCGGACCACCGTCCGGCGGGCCTCACGACGTTCCGCCCACGATCCCCCGCGGGGGTCAGCGGGCGGTGGGGGTCTTGGGTTTGGGGGCGAACAGTTCCCGCAGCTGGGTCGCGCGGCGTCGCACGCCCCACTTGGTGACGCGCCACAGGGCTTCGCGGACGATGCTGCCGCTCATCTTGGACTCGCCGACCTCACGCTCGGTGAAGGTGATGGGGACCTCGACGACGCGGTAGCCGAGTTCGATGGCGCGCCAGGCGAGGTCGATCTGGAAGCAGTAGCCCTGGGAGGCGACCGTGCCGAGCTTGAGCCGGTCGAGGACCTCGGCGCGGAACGCGCGGAACCCGCCGGTGATGTCCTTGACCTTCGCGCCGAGCGCGATCTGGGAGTAGACGTTGCCGCCGCGGGAGATCAGTTCGCGGTACTTGGGCCAGTTGACCGTGCTGCCGCCGGGCACGTAGCGGGAGCCGAGGACGAGGTCGGCGTCGTGCAGGGCGTCGAGCAGCCGCGGGAGGTCCTCGGGGGCGTGGGAGCCGTCCGCGTCCATCTCCACGACCACGCCGTAGCCGCGTTCCAGCGCCCACCGGAAGCCCGCGACGTAGGCGGCGCCGAGGCCGGCCTTCTCGGTGCGGTGCAGCACGTGGATCCGGTCGTCCGCGGCGGCCATCTCGTCGGCGAGCTGCCCGGTGCCGTCGGGGCTGCCGTCGTCGACCACGAGCACCTGCGTCGCCGGCAGCGCGGTGTGCAGCCGCCGCACGATCTTCCCGATGTTGTCCCGCTCGTTGTAGGTCGGGATCACCACCAGCACCGGCCCGAGCTCGCGGTCAGGCTGCGCCTGCTGGTCCGCCATCCGTGTCCTCCTCGCCGACACCCGCACCAGGGGTCGGACGCGATCGTCGTTTCGTCGTCACGCTGAACGCCACGGCCATCAGGCCCAGAGCGGTCATCACCCACTCGGGCCATGCGCCGAGCCGGGTGGCCAGCGTAGCCTCCCCGCGCAGCGGCACCGTCGCCACCAGCGCGTCGGGGGTGAACATGCCGGTCCGCCGCGTGACCGACCCGTCGGGCAGCACGATGGCGCTGACCCCGCTGGTGGCCGCGACCACCACGGACTTGCCGTGCTCGACGGCGCGGACGCGGGACATGGCCAGCTGCTGGTAGGTCATCTCGGTGTAGCCGAAGGTGGCGTTGTTGGTGGGGATGGCGATGAGGTTCGCGCCCTCGGTGATCGAGTCGCGGACCACGCCGTCGAACGCGACCTCGTAGCAGGTGTCGATCGCGACCTTGGCGCGGCCCATGGCGAAGCCCTCGGGGTCGGTGCCGGGCTGGAAGTTCCCGGCGCGGTCCACGGCGGGGCTGAAGATCCGGAAGAAGTCGCGGTAGGGCATGGTCTCGCCGAAGGGCTGCAGCTGCCGCTTGGTGTAGGTGTCGGTGGGGCCGACGCCGGGTTCGTAGAGCACGACGGTGTTGCGGGGCAGCTTGTCGTCGGGGTCGACGACGACCGCGCCGACGGCGACGGGCACGCCGATCGCGTCGGTGGCGCGTTGGATGCGGGTGGCGGCGTCGACGTTGCGGAAGGGGTCGATGTCGGAGGAGTTCTCCGGCCAGATGACCAGGTCGGGTCGTGGGGCGCGGCCGGCCGCGACGTCGTCGGCGAGCTGGAGGGTGCGGGCGACGTGGTTGTCGAGCACGGCGCGGCGCTGGGCGTTGAAGTCCAGGCCGGCGCGGGGCACGTTGCCCTGGATCGCGGCGACGGTGACCGTGCCCCGGTCGGGGTCGGTGTGCACGAGGGCGGTGGCGGCGAGCCCGGCGGCGAGCGGCAGCACGACGGCGGCCGCGCCGACGGCCGGGCGGCGCAGCAGGTGGGCGGCGCCGAGGCCGGTGAGCGCGACGGCGAACCCGACCAGGGGCGCGCCGCCGACCGCGGCCAGCGGCAGGTACCAGCCCTCGGGCTGGCCGAACGCGATCTTGCCCCAGGGGAACCCGCCGAAGGGGACGGCGGCGCGCAGCGCCTCGTCGGCGACCCACACCAGCGCCATCCACAGCGGCGCGCCGGGCAGCCGGGACACCACGGCCATGGCGGCTGTGCCGACCGCGATCAGCGCCGCGCACAGCAGGGCCAGGGGCAGCCAGGCGACCAGGCCGACGAACTCGCCGGTCCAGCGCAGCAGCGGGGCCATGAACGCCAGGCCCCACACCAGGCCGAGGCCGAACCCGGCGCGGGCGCGGCGGCCGTGCAGCAGGACGCCGAGGACGGCGAACCCGACGGGCGCGAGCCACCACAGGGTGCGCGGCGGGAAGCTCAGGTAGACGGCGGCGCCGCCGGCGGCGGCGAGCAGCACCCGCAGGAGCGTGCCGCGCACGTCCCGGCGTCGGCGGGCGGGGGGCGTGTCGGCGCCGGGGGGTTGCGGCGTCACGGGGGCTGCGACCACCGGTTCAGCCTACGAGCACCCGCCCGCTCCCCCGCAGTCAGCCCGTGCCGATCCGGTACCGGTAGGACAGCGGTGTCAGGTCGGCGTCGGCGACGGCCCACGGGTGCACGACCCGCATCCGCCCGCCGGACGCCTGGGGTGGTGCGGTGTTCCTGTCCAGGGCGATGTCGCTGACGACGATCAGCATGGTGTGCGGGTGGTGCTCGGCGTTGAGCCGGACCTCGTTGGGGGTGAGCACGACCTCCACACCGGCGGAGGTCGTGCCTTTGACCTCGACGTACAACTGCTCCCCCGGGCGTGTGGCGTGCAGGTCGTAGGACTGGAACGCGCCGACGTCGCGCACGGTGTACCCCTGGTCCTCCAGGTGGCGCGTGGCGCGGGCGACGGCGTGGCGCTCGATGGCGACGCGTTCGGCGTGGTCGGGTCGGAAGCCTTGGCCGGCGTTGCGGCGTCCGGCGGCGTGTGCGGCCGCGGTGACGGCCTCGACGACCTCGGGCGCGGGGTCGGCGTCGTCGTCGATCGCATGGAGCCTGCCGAGCACGGAGACGAGGAACCTCAGGTCGGCGTCCAGGACGTCTTCGGCGGGGATCGCGTGGCTGTGGTATTCGACGGCGGCGACGGTGCCGTGCTCGTAGCCGCGGGCGCGTTTGCCCTGCGTCCCTTTCAGGGTGATCGCGTGCCGCAGGTCGGGGCGGGCCGCCAGGTGGTCGGCCAGGGCGGTGCGCGCCCGGTGGGAGCGGGCGCGCAGTTCCGGGAAGGGCCGGTCGACGGGGGTGTTGCCGTTCCAGGTGGTGGTGCCCTGCATGAGGGCGAGGTAGACGCTGTCGCCGCGGGCGTCGAAGAGGTACACGACGTACCAGCCGTCACGGGGTCGGGGTGAGCGGCTCGTGGAGTGCACGCGCGCCCAGGGGATCTCGGCGCGGCGGCCGATGCCGTCGCTCGCGTCGATGTCGAGGTCGTCGACCGACACGGCCCGCAGGTCGGGCAGCCGGGCGCGCAGCCACGCCGTCATGTGGTGGCGGACCAGTTCGCCGCGGCGTCGCATCTCGTCGGTGTAGTGGGCGGTGAAGTGGGGTTGGGCGTCGAGCACGCCCTGTAAGACCTCTCGCACCACCGAAGGATCACACGGGCGGGTGGGGTGGACGTGTGGGGCGGGCCGGGGTTGTCCCCGGGGTTGGGGGTGGTCGGGTGGGGGTAGGAAATCAGGGTTGTTACCGATGTCGGCTGGTTCGGGCGCGGGGATGGTGGAGGCATGACGACGTTGAGCAGGCCGCAGGACCGGAAAGTGATCGCGGGTGTGTGCGCGGGGCTGGCGGCCCGGTACGGGTGGAGGCCGAACACGGTGCGGCTGGTGTTCCTGCTGTCGTGCCTGTTGCCGGGGCCGCAGTTCCTGGTCTACCTGGTGTTGTGGGTGATGATGCCCAAGCGTCCCTACTGACCGGGTCGGGGTCGGTCGGCGAGGGCGGCGCGGACGATGTCGAGGGCCTCGTCGGCGGTGAGGCCGTGTTCGCGGGCGGTGGCGGCGTAGGTGTGGGCGGCGCGCAGGACGTGTTCGCGGCCGCGTTGGCCGGCGGCGCTGACGACGGTGCCGGCGCGGCCGCGGGTTTCGACGAGGCCGGTTTCCTCCAGTTCGCGGTAGGCGCGGGCGACGGTGTTGACGGCCAGGCCGAGTTCGGCGGCCAGGGCGCGCACGGTGGGCAGTCGGGCGCCCACGGCGAGGTCGCGGTCGGTGATCGCGCGGGCGAGTTGGGTGCGCACCTGTTCGTAGGGCGGCACGGGTGAGGCCGGGTCGATGCTGATCACGTGTCGATGGTGGCAGAGGGGCGCGGCGGGCGGGGTGACCGGCGGGGGTGACGTCGGGTCGCCGGTCGGGCACGGGGCGTGGCAGGGTGGTGCGCGTGTTCCGCCGACCGCTGCTGCCGACCGTGCTGCTGGCGTTGGTCACCGGGGTGGCCCTGCTGGTGCTGGTGTCGTGGCCGGGTCGCCGGGTGGAGGGCACGCCGGTGCCGCACTGCTCGGCGGTCGAGCTGCTGTTCGGCACGGACGAGGCGATGCGGGGCGCCGCCGAGGGGCTGCGCCGCGACCCGCGGGTGCGGGAGGTGCGGGACGAGCGGACCCGGGCGGAGAACTACGCGCGGTTGACCGCGGCGCTGCGCGCGGCGGGGCACGACGACCTGGCGGACGCGGCGCGGGTGGAGCGGACGCCGGCGTCGTTGCGGGTGGTGGAGGCGTTCGGGGTGGACCCGCGGGAGTTGGCCGGGGAGCTGCGGCAGCGGCACCGGGTGAACGTGGTGGACGTGTGCGCCGACCCCGACTCCCTACCCGGCGGCGGTGGTGGGGTGGGGGACGACGACGGTGCCGCGGGCGCGGGTGACGACGAGGGGCGGGTCGAGCACGTCGGCGGCGGTGGGGCCGCGGTCGGGGGCGCTGCGGCACACGACGCGCGCCTCGAACTCCAGGTCGCGGGAGCGGGTGCCGACGCGGACGAGGGTGGCGGTGGCCTCGACGACGTCGCCGGCCCGGACCGGGGCGAGGAACGCGACGTCGCGGTAGCCGGCGAACAGGCCCTCGTCGCCGTCGGTGCGGATGAGCAGTTCGGTGGCGACGTCGCCGAACAGGCCCAGGCCGTAGGCGCCGTCGACCAGGGCCCCGCCGTAGTGGGCGTGGGAGTGGGGCACGTAGCGGCGGTGGGTGACGGTGAATCCCTCGGTGAGGCTCACGCGTTCTCCTTCTTCGTCCGGACGGCGTGGACCAGGTAGCTGGCGACCTCGCCGGGGGTGGTGCCGCGGCCGAACACGCGGTCCACGCCCAGCTCGTCGGCCATGAGCGGGTCGAAGCGGGGCCCGCCGGCCACGAGCAGCGGCCGCCGCCGCCCCATGGCCTCGCGGAACGCCGCGGACATCTCCCGGGTGTTGTGCAGGTGCGCGTCGCGTTGGGTGACGACCTGGGAGACCAGGACGGCGTCGGCCTTCTCGGCGCGGGCGCGGCGCACGAGTTCGGGCACCGACACCTGCGCGCCGAGGTTGACGACCTTCAGCTCGCGGTAGTACTCGAGGCCCTTCTCGCCGGCGAAGCCCTTGACGTTGAGGATCGCGTCGATGCCCACGGTGTGGGCGTCGGTGCCGATGCACGCGCCGACGACCACGAGTTTGCGCCGCAGCAGCCTCCTGACCGCGCCGTTGACCTCGGTGGGCGGCAGGAGCGGGTACTCCCGTTCCACGACCTGCACCTCGTCGAGGTCCACGATGTGGCGGACGGGGCCGTAGACGACGAAGAAGGTGAAGTCGTCGCCGATGGGGTGGGAGTGCACGACCAGCGCCGGGTCGATGCCCATCCGGGTGGCCAGCTGGCGGGCGGCCCCGTCGGCGCGGGGCCCGGCGGGCACGGGCAGGGTGAACGAGGTCTGCACCATGCCGTCGCCGGTGGTGTCGCCGTAGGGGCGGACGTGGCGCTTCACGGCTGTGCCTCCAGCAGGTCGGCGGCGGGGTTGACGTAGTCGTCGGCCTTGGCGACCACGCCGTCGGCTCCTTTGCCGCCGTCGGCGGGGCGCCGCATCAGGCCGAAGGTGCCGTCGGCGATGGCGTTGAGCAGCCCGTCGTCCACGATGCGGCCCAGCAGGTCCACGGCCTCGCCCAGGACCTGGTGGGCGCGCTTGACGATGAACCCGTCGGGCGCGGGCCGGAAGTCCTCGGCGAGGTTCCCGGCCGCGCCCAGGACGTAGCGGACGTTGCGCAGCGCCAGGTCGCGGTCGGACAGGAACGGGGTGGCCACCGCCTCGGTCATCATGCCGACCAGCAGGATCGACTGGCCGGTGAGCACGCCGGCGAGGTTGAAGAACCCGTCGAGCAGGTGACCGCGGAACACGTCGCCGGTCATGTGCCGGGTGGGCGGCATCCACTTCAGCGGCGCGTCGGGGAACAGCTCCCGCGCCAGCAGCGCGTGCGCCAGTTCCAACCGGAACGACTCCGGCAGGTCGGGGTCGATCTCGAAGGCGTGCCCCAGGCCCAGCAGGTGGTCGGGCAGCCCCGCCTCGTGCGCGAAGTGCTCGTTGAGCAGCTGCGACACGGTGACGGTGTGGGCGGCGTCGACCGCGTCGGCGGTGGTGAGGTAGTTGTCCTCGCCGGTGTTGATCACGATGCCGGCGCGGGCGTGGACCTGCCGGGAGAACCGCTGGTCCACGAACGTCCGCACCGGGTTGATGTCGCGGAACAGGATGCCGTACATGGAGTCGTTGAGCATCATGTCCAGCCGCTCCAGGCCGGCCAGCACGGCGATCTCCGGCATGCACAGCCCGGAGGCGTAGTTCGTCAGCCGCACGTACCGCCCGACCTCCCGCGACACCCGGTCCAGCGCGGCCCGCATGATCCGGAAGTTCTCCTGCGTGGCGTAGGTGCCGGCGAACCCGTGGTGGGTCGCCCCCTCCGGCACGTAGTCCAGCAGCGACTGGCCGGTGGAGCGGATGACCGCGATGACGTCCGCGCCCGCGCGGGCCGCGTTCGCGGCCTGCACCACGTCCTCGTCGATGTCACCGGTCGCCACGATCAGGTAGATCCACGGCCGGCGGGGCGGATCCCCCAGCCGCGCGACGAGCGCGTCCCGGCGGGCACGGTTGCGGTCGACCGTCCGCAGACCCCGCGTGACCGCCGCGGTGGCGGCCTTGCGGGCCCGCTCCCGGTCCCGGCCGGTCGGCACCGTGTAGCGGACCTGCCCCGCCGCCGTGGCCTCGGCCAGCTCGGTGAGCGTGGCCAGGCCGTGCTCGCGCAACGCGTGGAACACCGGCAGCACCACGCCCCGCTCCAGACCGCAGTGCTCCCGCACCGTGTCCACCACCCGGTTCACCCACGGCACGTCACCCGCCCGGTGCGTCGTGTCCGCGCCCGTGATGCCCGCCAAACGCAGGGTGGCGCGCTCGACCGCGACGGTGGTGTGGGCCCTGGCCATCGCCACCACGGGCGCGGCGGCCTTCGCCGCGAGATCGCGGGCCGCGGCGACCACGGCGGGGTCGAGGTCGAGCAACGCCATCGGGCTCACTCCTGTTCTGACGACGGGCGGAACGCGCCGGTGCCCGGCACGCGACACGGCGACCGCGGGGCGCGCCTCATCCGAGGTCGCCCCGGTCGAAGATCGTGCGGCCGCGCAACACGGTCCGCAGGCACACCGGCGCGGGACCGTCCAACGCCGGCAGCGCCGGCACCCGGGAACGGGGGTCGGTCGACCACCGCTGCACCCGCGTGTCCGGGGCGGAGACCTCCAACCCGGCCGCGTCCCACACCGCGTAGGTGGCGGGCGCGCCCGGCTGCAGCGTGCCGGTCAACCCGTCGTCCACCCCGGCCGCGCGCCAGCCGCCGCGGGTGTGGGCGGTGAACGCCGCCCGCGGCGAGATCCCGTGCCCCTCCGTGCGGTGCCGCACCGCGGCCTTCACCGCGGCCCACGGGTCCACCGGCGTCACCGGCGCGTCCGACCCCAGCGCCAACACCATCCCCGCCGCGGCCAGCCGCGAGAACGGGTTGAGCGCCGTGCCCCGCCCGACCCCCAACCGCTGCGCGTACATGCCCTCCGGCCCGCCCCACGCCCGGTCGAACAACGGCTGCACCGACGCCACCGCGCCGAACGACGCCAACACCTCCGCCTGCCCGCCCGTGACCATCTCCAGGTGCTCCAGCCGGTGCCGCCGCGCCGCCAGCGCGGGCACGCCCACCACCTCGGCGGCCCGGCGGAACCCGTCGACCACCTCGGCGACCGCCGCGTCCCCGATGACGTGGAACCCCGCCTGCAACCCCGCCCGCGTGCACGCCACCAGGTGCCCGGCGATCGCGGCCGCGTCCAGGTACAACGCGCCGGTGGTGTCGGCGTCGGCGTACGGCTCGCACAACGCGGCGGTGCGCGACCCCAGCGCGCCGTCCACGAACAGGTCCCCCGCCAGACCCCGCACCGGCAGGTCCACCGGCTCCAACCCGCCCCAGTAGCCCACCACGTCCACCGTGTCCGTCGCCAACAAATCGGCCAGGTCGTCCCGCCCGGAGATGTCCGGCCCGGCGCACTCGTGCACCGACGCGATGCCCCGCGACGCGGCATGGGCCAGGAACGCGTGCTGCGCGGCGCGGCGACGCCCCGCGGGGATGGCGTCCTTCGCCGCCCGCCGCACGTGGTGGTGCGCGGCCCGCGACAACGGCCCGTCCGCGCTGAACCCGTCCGCGCCGCGGGCCCGCGGGGCCAGGTCGAGCAGGGCGGTGGACACCAGCGCGGAGTGCACGTCGATCCGCGACAGGTACACCCGCGCGCCCCCCGCCGCCTCGTCCAGCTCCGCGCGCGTGGGCGGCCGCCGCTCCGGCCACCGCGTCTCGTCCCACCCGTGCCCCCACACCACCGGCCCCCCGGCCGCGCGCACGGCGTCCAACAGCTCGGCCGACGACCGGCACCCGGTCAGGTCCAGGCCGGTCAACAGCAACCCCGCGGACGTCGCGTGCACGTGCGCGTCCACGAACGCGGGCGCCACGAACGCCCCGTCCAGGTCCACGATCTCGGCGTCGGGGTGCAGCGCGCGGCCCACGGCGTCCTGGCCCAGCCACACCACGGCGCCGTCGGTCACGGCCATCGCGGTGGCGTCGGGAGCGGTCGGGGAATGGATACGTCCCCCCACGAGCAGAGTAGTCACGCCTGCTGAGTCTGCCTGTGCTCGAACAACGCCCGCACGGCAGGCTCCGCGCGCAGCAGCCCCAACGCGAACGCCGCGTGACCCGGCACGTACCCGTTGCCCACGAGCATCTCCACGTCGGCCGCCAGCCCCTCCGCCCCCAGCGCGGCCGCCGGGAACGACGTCGCCATCGAGAAGAACACCACCGTGCCGCCGTCCGCGGTGGCCAGGATCGCCCCGTGCTCGCACCCCGGCACGTCCACGCACACCACCGTCACGTCCACCCGCTCCCCCACGGCGCCCGCGACCGCCAGCGGGTCGCGCGCGTCGGCCACCACCACCTCGTCGGCCAGGCCGGCCGACCGGACCGCCCCGGCCTCCGCCGCGGTCGGCACGAGCGCCACCACCCGCGACGCCCCCGCCCGGCGCGCCGCCGCCAACGACAACGACCCCGACTTCCCGCCCCCGCCCAGCACCAGCACCGACGGCGCGCGGCGACGACGCACCACCCGGTCGGTGAGCGCCGGCGCGCCGCACACGTCCAGCACCGACAGCGCCAACTCCTCGGGCAGGTCGTCCGGCAGCACCGCGACCACCGACCGGCCGAACAGCACCGCGGTCCCCTCGCACGGCACCTGCTCGCCCGCGCCGTCCCACCGGGCCAGACCGTCGGTGATCCGCAACGGCGTCAACGTCAACGACACCAGCGTGGCGACCCGGTCGCCGACGCGCAGCCCCAACGGCGACGCCGGACCCACCTCCCGGACCGTGCCCAGCAGCATGCCGCCCGACCCCGTGACCGGGTTCTGCATCTTGCCCCGCGCCGCGACGATGTCCAGCACCGCCCGCCGCACGCCCCCGACCCCGTGCTCCTCCCGCAACTGCCGGTAGGACGCGGCGTCGAGGTTGAGCCGCGCCACGTCCACCACGACCTCGTCCGGCCCGCACACCGGGGTGGCGTCCAGCCGCGCGGCCTGCTGCGGCAGCACCCCGGCCGGGTCGAGGACGCGATGCAGACCGTACGGCGACGTCATGTAAATCCTTCGGTCAACAGGGGCCGGGACGCGCATATCTTCACGCGAAGTGGCGACATTCCGCAAGGCACACACTGAAGACGACCGAACACCCCCAGGACGACTACCCCGTCACCTGCCGGAACCACCGACACCCGTACGGACCCAACTCCACCCTCGCCGACCCGCCCTTCGCCCGCACCGACCCGTCCACCAACAGATCCGCCAACACCCCCTCCACCCCCGGCACCTCCACCGACACCTCCCGATCACCCAGGTTGTGCACCACCACCACCGTCCCACCCTCGATCTCACACCGGTGCGCGAACACCGCCGGCTCCGCCGTGTCCACCACCGAGAACTCCCCCCACGCCAACTCCGGACACTCCCGATACCGCTCCACCAACAACCGCACCCACCCCAACAACGACCCCGGATCCCGCCGCTGCCCGTCCACCGCGTCCCACCACATCGGCGTCCGCACCGCCAACCTGCCCTCCAACGACAGGTCCTCCGTCATCCCCACCTCCTCCCCGTAGAACAACACCGGCGTCCCCGGCAACGAGAACAACAGGCTGTACACCATCTTGATCCGCGCCAGATCACCCCCCAACATCGACGGCAACCGCCGACGCAACCCCCGCCCGTACAACTGCATGTCCTCATCCGGACCGAACGCCGCGAACACCTCCCGCCGCTCCGCCTCCGTCAACTTGTCCAACGTCAACTCGTCGTGATTCCGCACGAACGTCGCCCAATGACAATCACGCGGCGGAACCGGCCGCTCCCGCAACGCGTGCGTCAACGGACTCGCCTCCCGCCGCGCCAACGACAGGAACATCTGCTGCATCCCCACGAAATCGAAACACATGTGCAACTCGTCACCCACACCGTCCGACTCCCCGAAGAACGCCATCGCCTCCGTGTACGGCAGGTTCACCTCACCCAACAACACCGCCTCACCGTTGCGACGCGACAGGAACGCCCGCAGATCCGCCAAATAGTCGTGCGGATCCGGCAACGCCTCCACCGGCGCCTCCAACAAAAAAGGCACCGCGTCCACCCGGAACCCCGACAACCCCAACTCCATCCAGAAACCCATCACCCGCGCGATCTCGTCCCGCACCGCCGGATTCGCCACGTTCAAATCCGGCTGATGCCGGTAGAACCGGTGCAGGTAATACCGCTTCGCCTTCCGGTCGTACGTCCACAACGACCTCTCCTCGCCCGGGAACACCACCCCCTCCGCCGCGTCCGCCGGCGGCTCGTCCCGCCACACGTACCAGTCGTGGAACGGACTCCCCGGATCACGCGCCGCCTGGAACCACGGATGCCGGTCCGACGTGTGGTTCACCACCAGGTCCGCGATCACCCGCATCCCCCGGTCACGCGCCGTCCGCACGAACTCCACGAAATCACCCAACGTGCCCAACCGCGGATCCACCGCGTAAAAATCCGTGATGTCATAACCGTCATCCCGCTCCGGCGTCGGGAAGAACGGCATCAACCACAAACACGTCACACCCAACCGGTGCAAGTGGTCGATCTTCTCGATCAACCCCCGAAAATCACCGCACCCGTCACCATTCGAATCATGGAACGTCTCCACGTCCAGGCAGTACACCACCGCGTTCTTCCACCACAGATCCGCCGTCCGCGTCAACCTCACGACCGCACCTCCGGCAGCACCCGCTCACCGAAAACGTCCAGAAAACGCTCCTGCTCCCGCCCCACGTGATGCAGGAAAATCTCCTCGAACCCCAACTCCGCATACTCCCGGATCGTCTTCGCGTGCCACCCGAGATCCGACGACACGTTCACCACCCGCTCCACCTGCTCCACCGACACGTGCTCCGACACCACGTCGAAATGCTCCGCCGTGTCCAAATCCCAACACACCGGCGGCGGGAACACGTTGCTCCGCCACTGCTCGTGCGCCACCCCCCGCGCCTCGTCCTCCGACTCCGCCCAACTCAAGTGCACCTGCAACCGCAACGACCCCCGACCACCCGCCTCCCGGTACGCCGCCACCACCCGCGCCAACCGCTCCGGCGGCGCGTTCACCGTGACCAACCCGTCCGCCCACCCCGCACACCACCGCGCCGTCGCCTCGCTCACCGCCGCACCCACCAACAACGGCGGCTCCTCCGGCCTCGTCCACAACCGCGCCCGGTCCACCCGCACCAGACCGTCGTGACTGACCTCCTCCCCCGCCAACAACGCCCGGATCACGTCCACGCACTCGCGCAACCGCGCGTTGCGCACCTCCTTGCGCGGCCAACCCCCGCCCGTGATGTGCTCGTTGCTCGCCTCACCACTGCCCAACGCCGCCCAGAACCGACCCGGGTACATCGCCCCCAACGTCCCGATCGCCTGCGCCACGATCGCCGGGTGATACCGCTGACCGGGCGCGTTCACCACCCCGAACGGCAACCCGGTCGCCTCCAACGCCGCACCCAACCACGACCACGCGAACCCGCTCTGCCCCTGCCGGGCACTCCACGGCGAGAAGTGGTCCGAACTCATCGCCGCCCCGAAACCCACCTCCTCCGCCCGCCGCACCGCCGCCAACAACGCCGACGGGTGAACCTGCTCATGGGACGCGTGCACACCGATGACGGTCATGCCGTCTCACGTACCCAAGCCACCCCCGCACGACACCGCCGACCCGCCGCCGCCCGCGATCACGGCAACTCCGGCCGCTCCACCCGCGGCTCCGACCGCACGTCCACCACGTCACCCTCCACCACCACACCACCCGCCATCGGATGCCGCCCGTACCGCAGGTTCAACGCCAACACCCGCTCCCGCTCCTCCGCCCGACGCGCCATCCGCCGACTCACCAACCGCCGCGTCGGCGGGAACAACAGGAACAACCCCACCACGTCGCTCAAAAACCCCGGCACCAGGATCAACAACCCCGCCGCCGCGATCAACACCCCGTCCGCCACCTCCTGGTGCGGCGCACGCCGCACCCGCACCGCCTCCGAGAACGCCGCCAACGCCCGCACACCCTCACGACGCATCAGCACCGCACCCACCACCCCGCCCAACACCAACAACCCCAGGGTCGGCGCCAGGCCCCACGCCCCGAACGCCGCCACCAGAGCCGTGACCTCCACGGCGAGACCGACCAGCACACCCGCGAACACCCGCATACCCCTCCCAACGAACAACCACCCCGAAACGCTCCCCGCCGAAATATTTACGCCCAACAGGCCATCTGGCAACATATCTTCACGCCACTCGACCAACAGGGAGCATGGATGACCGCGCTGCACGAGGTCGCACCCCCACCCCGGGCCGAACTCCAGCCCTACACCTACGTGCGCCGACCACTCGCCGAACCCGACTGGCGCCGACTCCCCGGCTGGCACGACGTCACCGACACCCAATGGCGCGACGCCCAATGGCAACGCGCCCACTGCATCAAGAACCCCAAGCAGCTCCGCACCCTCATGGGCAACCTGCTCACCGACCGGTTCTACGACGACCTCACCGCCGACCAGCAGCACTCGGCCACCATGTCCATGCTCGTGCCACCCCAGATGATCAACACCATGGCACCCGACGCCCCACTCGACCCCGAGGCGTTCACCGAAGCCTTCCTCGCCGACCCCGTCCGCCGCTACATGATCCCCGTCCGATCGGACCGCGACCCCCACTGGCCCAACCACCCCCACTCCTCCCGCGACTCCCTCCACGAAGCCGAGATGTGGGTCGTCGAAGGACTCACCCACCGCTACCCCACCAAAGTCCTCGCCGAACTCGTCTCCACCTGCCCCCAGTACTGCGGCCACTGCACCCGCATGGACCTCGTCGGCAACTCCACACCCCAGATCCAGAAGCACAAACTCGCGCTCAAACCCGTCGACCGCCAAGACCACATGATCGACTACCTCAAGCGCACCCCCGGCGTCCGCGACGTCGTCGTCTCCGGCGGCGACGTCGCCAACGTCCCCTGGCCCCAACTCGAGTCGTTCCTCATGCGACTCCTCGACATCGACACCGTCCGCGACATCCGCCTCGCCACCAAAGCCCTCGCCGGACTACCCCAGCACTGGCTCCAACCCAAGGTCGTCGAAGGACTCGAACGCGTCGCCCGCACCGCCGGCCGCCGCGGCGTCAACCTCGCCATCCACACCCACGTCAACCACGTGCAGTCCGTGACCCCGCTCGTCGCCGAAGCCGCCCGCACCGCCCTCGAGATCGGCGTCCGCGACGTCCGCAACCAGGGCGTGCTCATGAAGGGCGTCAACGCCACCCCCGACGACCTGCTCGACCTCTGCTTCGCGCTCCAGGGCGAGGCGAACATCCTGCCCTACTACTTCTACATGTGCGACATGATCCCCAACGCCGAGCACTGGCGCGTCGCCGTGTGGGAAGCGCAGGAACTCCAGCACGCCATCATGGGCTACCTCCCCGGCTACGCCACACCGCGCATCGTCTGCGACGTCCCCTACGTCGGCAAGCGCTGGGTCCACCAACTCCACGAGTACGACCGCGAGCTGGGCATCTCCTACTGGACCAAGAACTACCGCACCGGCATCGAGCTGGACGACCCCGAAGCCCTCGACCGCCGCTACCCCTACTACGACCCCATCTCCACCCTCGGCGAGACCGGTCGCCGCTGGTGGTCCGAACAAGCCTGACCCGTACGCGAAGGCCCCGGGCGTGTGCCGCCCGGGGCCTTCCGTGCGGTTTTGTTCCTCCGGTGGTCACGCAACCACGGGTCTTGGGTTCGTTTTGGTCAACACTGAAGATATCGAGAAAGTTGAGAGTCGAAGCGCGCTCGACTACGCCATTCCGCTGGCGTTCGTGGTGCCCCGCCGCGAACGCCGGACAGACTGGCCCCCATGACCGATACAGCCGTTGCCGTCCAGTCCTACGACCTGTTCACCCCCGAGGTCGCGGCGGACCCGATGCCGGTGCTGCACCGCATCCGCGCCGAGAGCCCCGTCAGCCACCTCCCCCAGCTCGACGCCTACCTGCTCACCCGGCACGCCGACATCGTCGCGGCGCTCAAGGACCGCCGCCTCTCCCCCGCCAACATGGCGCAGCGGCTGGCCACGTTCACCCGGGCCGAACAGGACGAACTGCTCCCCCTGCGCGAGTCCATGCACCTCTGGATGGGCCACACCGTCGAAGCCGACCACGTGCGGTTCCAGCAGCTGCTCAAGCGCTACTTCACCCCCGCCACCGTCAACGGCCTGCGCCCCCGCATCCGCGAGCTGACCACCGAACTGCTCGACGCCGCCGCCGAACGCGGCCGGATGGACGTCGTCGCCGACCTCGTCTACCCCTTACCCGCCAACGTGATCGCCGAGATGCTCGGCATGCCCACCGAACACCGCGAACAGCTCCAAGCCTGGTCGCGCGACATCCTCGCGATCTTCCAGCTCGCCGACTTCGAGCAGCTCCTGCGGTCCCAGCGCAGCGTCCTGGAGATGGAGGACTACGTCCGCGGCCTCGTCCGGGACCGCCGCACCGACCCGCGCGACGACCTGATCAGCATGTTCGTCGGAGCCGAGCGCGAGGGCCTGGTCACCGAGGACGAGATCGTGGCCAACTGCGTGCTGCTGCTGTTCGCGGGCCACGAGACCACCGCCGGGCTCATCGCCAACGGCCTCGCCCTGCTGTTCGAGCACCCCGACGAGCTGGCCCGCCTCCAGGCCGACCCCGACCTCACCCCGGCCGCGGTCGAGGAGATGCTGCGCTGCGGCGGACCGGCCTCCCTGATCGTCCGCGAGAGCACCGAGCCGGTGCGGGTCGGCGGCGTCGACCTGCCCGCCGGCGCCCGGATCTACCTGGCGATGATGGCGGGCAACCGCGACCCCGAGGTCTTCGCCGACCCCGACCGGTTCGACATCGCCCGCAGGCCCAACCGGCACACCGCGTTCGGGCTCGGCGCGTTCTACTGCCTCGGCGCGGCCCTGGCCCGGACCGAGGCCGACGAGTGCTTCCGCGCCCTGCTCCCCCGGTTCCCGGACCTGCGCCCGGCCTACGACCGGCTCGATCGCGTCGCCACCCCGCCTCTCGGCCACCGGCTGCGTTCGCTCGACGTGGAGCTGTGAGGTCTTTTTCGGTCAGCACTGAAACTATAGAGGCAAGCATGACAGGACTTGCGGTCGCCCGGCTTCGCGGTTCGCCGACCCGGTGATCACCCCTCACACTGGCCGCCATGCCCAAGGTGTTCGTCGCAGGCCCGGTGTCGTGGAACCGGCTCGTGCTGCTGGACCGGCTCCCCCACCCGCGACCGCACACCACGTTCGCCCACGGCCACCGGACGGCCGTCGGCGGCACGTCGGCGGGCAAGGCGCTCAACCTCGCGTCGCTCGGCGCGGAGGTCACCCTCCGGACCGTGGTCGGCGACGACGAGGCCGGGAGGTCCGTGCTGGACGTGCTCGACCGCGCCGGCGTGGAGGTGATCGCCGAGGTGGTCGACTCCCCCACCGAGCAGCACCTCAACCTCATGGACCCGCACGGCGGCCGGGTGTCGATCTACCTCGAACTGCCCCGGCTCGCCGAGGCGCGGCACGACCGGCGCGCGGCCGCGGCGCTGGCGGCGGCCGACGCGGCGGTGGTCGACCTGGCCGACCACGCCCGTCCCCTGCTGGCCGCCGCACGCGCCGCCGGCGTGCCCGTGTGGTGCGACCTGCACGACTACGACGGCGTGGCCGAGTTCCACCGCGACTTCCTGGACGCGGCCGACCGCGTGTTCCTCAACGACGACGGCTTCGCCGACCGCGACGCGCTCGTGGCGTTCCTCGGCGGCCTGGGCAAGCCCGCCGTGGCCACGCTCGGCGCGGACGGCGCGCTCGCGGTGGTCGACGGGCGGGTGCACCGCGTGGCCGCCGAGCCGGTCGAGGAGATCGTGGACACCAACGGCGCGGGCGACGCGTTCTTCTCCGGCTTCCTGGTCGCCCACCTCGCCGGCGCGGACGTGCCCTCCGCGATGGCCGCCGGGGCGCGCCAGGCCGCCCTCTGCCTCGGTTCAGCGGGCCTCGCGCCCGAACTGTGACGGTCAAGGACTTGCTGAAAGTCTTTGCAAGGTCTTTCCTTCGGGGGCGCGTGTCGCCACGACGGAAAGGACCGACATGGACGGCGTGACCGCCCGGTTGAGCGACATCGCCGCGCAGGCCGGGGTCAGCGAGGCGACGGTCAGCCGGGTGTTCAACGGCAAGTCGGGGGTCTCCACGGCCACCCGCCAGGCGGTGGTCGCCGCGATGGACCTGCTCGGCTACGAACGCCCACCCCGGCTGCGGCAACGCAGCGCCGGGCTCATCGGGCTCATCACGCCCGAGCTGAACAACCCCATCTTCCCCGCGCTGGCGCAGGTGGTGGAGCAGGTGCTGACCGGAGCGGGCTACACGCCCCTGCTCTGCACGCAGACACCGGGCGGCTCGACCGAGGACCAGCTGACCGAGATGCTGGTCGACCGGGGCGTGGCCGGGATCGTGTTCGTGTCCGGCCTGCACGCCGACTCCACCGCCGACATGGGCCGCTACACCAAGCTCGCCGGGCGCGGCATCCCGTTCGTCATGATCAACGGCTACACGGAGAAGGTGTCCGCGCCGTTCATGTCGACCGACGACCGCGCGGCCATGCGACTGGCCGTGTCCCACCTGGTCGAGCTGGGCCACGAACGCATCGGCCTAGCCGTCGGACCGCGCCGGTTCGTGCCGGTGCTGCGCAAGATCGAGGGCTTCGTGCAGCACATGCGCACCGCCCTGCCCTACACCGCCGAACAGGCCGAGGCGCTGGTCCAGCACTCCCTGTTCACCGTCGAGGGCGGGCAGTCCGCGGCGGCGGCCCTGCTGGACAAGGGCTGCACGGCGATCATCTGCGGCAGCGACCTGATGGCGTTCGGCGCGATCCGCGCGGCCCGGCAGCGGGGGCTGGTCGTGCCGCAGGACGTGTCCGTGGTCGGGTTCGACGACTCGCCGCTGATCGTGTTCGCCGACCCGCCCCTGACCACGCTGCGCCAGCCCGTCGAGGCGATGGGCCAGGCCGCCGTGCACGCGCTGCTGGAGGAGATCGGCGGCACGCCCGCGCCCCACGCCGAGTTCGTGTTCCTGCCCGAGCTGGTGGTGCGCGGCTCGACGGGCGCGGGGCCGAGGTGACCGCCGACCGGGCGCGGGCGCTGCGCATGCGGGCCCAGCGCCTGACGACACCCGCGCGGTCGCTGGCCGGGCTGCTGCACGACGTGCTCGCCGTCCAGGCGCAGGACCTCGCCGCCGCCGGGCTCGCCGTGCGGGCCCGCACCACCGGCCTCTCCCCCGCCGACGTGACCGCCGCGCTCGACGCGGGCGAGGTGGTGCGGACCTGCGCCATGCGCGGCGCCGTGCACCTGCTGCGCCGGGAGGACGTCGGCTGGGTGCTGGCCCTGCTCGGCCCGCTGAACGTCGCCCGGTCCCGCCGGCGGCGGCTGGAACTCGGGTTGACCGACGAGGTGTGCGCGCGGGCGGTGGACGCGCTGCGCGAGGTGCTCACCGAGCCGTTGACGAAGCCGCAGGTCGTGGCGCGGCTCGGTGAGGTCGGGGTGGTGCTCGACCCGGACACCGCGGCACCCGCCTACCTGCTGGCGTACGCCGCGAACAAGGGCGTGGTGTGCGCCGGTGAGAACACCTATCGGCTGCTCGACGGGATCGACGGCCGGCCGCGTGGGGTGGCGGAGTTGGTGCGGCGGTACCTGAGGGCGCACGGGCCGGCGACGGTCGAGGACTTCGTCGTGTGGAGCGGTGTGCCGGAGGTCGAGGTCAGGGCGGCCTGGCCCGGTGAGGAGCTGGTGGAGGGCAAGCACGGGTGGCAGTTGGCGGTGTCGGACGCCGAGGAGTTGGACGGGACGGTCCGCCTGCTCGGGCCGTTCGACACGTTCCTGCTCGGGTACGCGGACCGCGAGTTGCTGCTCGATCGGGCGCACGCGCCCCTGGTGCAGACGGCGGGTGGTGCGCCGGTGCCGCATGTCGTGGTGGACGGGCAGGTGCGTGGGGTGTGGCGGCGGAGGGAGGGGCGGGTGGTGGTGGAGCAGTTCGGGCACATCCCGGTGTCGCAGCTCGATGTGGAGGTGGAGTCGGTGTTGGCGTGGGGGTGAGGGGGTGAGGTTCCGGGGGGTGGGGTTCGGGGGTTGGGGGGTGTGGGTGCGGTCCGGCTCGATTTGACATGGGGCCCTTACGGGTACCCGGGGCAGGCCAAAGCCGGCAGGCCCGGCGGGGAAAAGCGTCCCGCCAGGCCTGCCGGCTTCGTCCAGCCTAAGGCACCCGAACCCATGTAAAATC
>NZ_JBSGBG010000059.1:0-46994 GCF_053601135.1 Actinosynnema sp. NPDC004786
GTCACTCATCACTTCAGTGATTCGATCCGGGGCTTGTTGTCCGCCGCGCTCCGTTCCGGTCTCTCTCCGGCCCGTTCCGCGCTGGCAGAGAGAAAGTTACACCCCGTCCAACGCGGAGACAAATCGGGGGTCCAGGGGCACGTCTCCGCAGGTAGTACCCCCTGCGCGGACCCTCAAACCGGATCATGTGTGACCGGGGCCACTCAGACGAGTTTTCCCTGCGGCGTGGACGGCAGGTGCACGACCACCGACAGGCCGCCGCCGGGCACCGCCGAGGCGTGCACCTGGCCCTCGTGGGCGGCGACGGCGGCACGCACGATGGACAGCCCGAGGCCGGTGCCGGTGCGCGCGGTCCGGTCGGTGCCACCCCGGCGGAACGGCTCGAACAGCTCGTCCACCCGGTCGGGCGCGATGACCTGCCCGGACGACGACACCCGCAGCACGGTCCACTCGGGCCCGCCCTCGGTGCGCACCTCGATCCACCCGCCGGGCACGTTGTGCCGCACGGCGTTCTCCAGCAGGTTCCCCGCGATCCGCTCCAGCAACGCCGGGTCGCCGACCGCGGGTGCGGGAGCGGTCAGGAACGACACGCGCAACCGGCGCTCCTCCGCCTCCGGGCGGGCGGCCCGCCACGCGGACTCCACCACGGCGTTCAGGTCGACCGGCTCCCGCACGGCGAGCCCGAGCCCGTCCGTGCGGGCGAGCAGGAGCAGGGCGCTGACCAGCTGTTCGGCCCGTTCGGTCGCGCCACGCACCACACCTGCCATGCGCCGCAGCTCCTCGGCGTCGGCGTCCGGGTCGGCGAGCGTCACGTCCAGCTCGGTCCGGATCACGGCCAGGGGCGTGCGCAGCTCGTGGGAGGCGTTGGCGACGAACCGCCGCTGCGACTCGAACGCGGCCTGCAGCCGGTCGAGCATGGCGTCGAACGTGTCGGCCAGCTCGGCGACCTCGTCGCGGGGGCCGTCCAGGCGCAGCCGTTCGCCGAGCGACTCGGCGGAGAGGCGGCGCGCCGCGTCGGTCACGTCGTGGACGGGTTGGAGCACGCGCCCGGTGATGGTCCAGGCGAGCAGGGCCGCCGCGGCGACGACGCACAGGAACGCGATGGAGCCGGACCGCAGCACGTCGTCGCGGGCCTGCTCGCCGAGCAGGTCCATCAAGGCCCCGGCGTCGACCTCACGTCCGTCGACGATGACGGTGCTGCCCTCGGCGAAGCGGGGCGACGAGGCGATGACCCGGCCGACGAGGAGCCAGCCGAGCAGGAGCAGCAGACCGCTGACGAACGCGACCAGGCCGGTCGCGAGGAGGGTGAGCCGCGTGCGCAGCCCGGGTCCGCGCCTGCGGGCCAGCTCTGGGTTCAGCGTGGGCCTTCCTCGGTGGAGCCCGCGGTGGGCACGCGGTAGCCGGAGCCGACCACCGTGTCGATGATGCCCGGTTCACCCAGCTTCTTGCGCAGCGTCATGACGGTGACGCGGACGGTGGTGGTGAACGGGTCGGCGTTCTCGTCCCACACGCGTTCGAGCAGTTCCTCGCTGGAGACCACCGACCCCTTGGCGGCGAGCAGGACCTCCAGGACGCCGAACTCCTTGCGGGTCAGCTCGACGGGCTGGCCGGCGCGGCGCACCGTGCGGCGGGCCGGGTCCAGCTCGACGTCGCGGGCGGTGAGCAGCGGCGGGGTGGCCGGGGTGGCGCGGCGGGCGAGGGCGCGGACGCGGGCGACCAGCTCGGGGAACGCGAACGGCTTGGCCAGGTAGTCGTCGGCCCCGAGGGACAGGCCGGCGACGCGGTCGTCCACGCCGGCGCTGGCGGTCAGCATCATGACCCTGGTCAGGGCCCCGGAGCTGAGGATCTCCTTGCACAGCTCGTCGCCGGACATGCCGGGCAGGTCTCGGTCGAGCACGACCACGTCGTACCGGGTCACGGTCGACTTCTCGTGGCCGGTCTCGCCGTCGTAGGCCACGTCGACCGCCATACCTTCGCGCCGCAGGCCGCGCGCGATCGCGTCGGCCAGCGGCACCTCGTCCTCGACTACCAGGATCCGCACACCACAAAGGTGCCACACATCCCTGAGAAGCGGCTTAGCGTGCGGCTGTCGGGGTGGGGAAGGGCGAAAAGCGTCCTCGCCGGACGGGCAGATCAGCAGGATGACGGGGTTGGGCGGGCCGGTGCGGTGGCGTCGTGGGTCCGGGTTTCGTGTCATCCCGCCGACCTCCACAAGGGCAACCACACGCGTCAAGGGGGCGGTTCCGGCCTCAAGTGCGGTGAGGCCGGAAGTGCCCCCTTGACACGTGTGGTTGGGCAGGGCCAGGTCGGCGGGATGACACGAAGCCCTCCTGTGTGCGGAGGGCCGCACCGGCCGTGCCCTGGTGGTTACTTCTCGGCGGTCGCGCTCAGCCGGGTGTGGTTCTCGGTGGCGACGACCCACTCGGTGATGCGGCGGGAGACGTCCTGGGCGGTCAGGCCGAGGTCGGCGAGGACTTCGGCGCGTTCGCCGTGCTCGTGGAACGCCTGGGGGATGGCCAGGTCGCGCAGCGGGGTGTCGACCTCGGCGTCGCGCAGGGCGGCGGCGAGGGCCCAGCCGAAGCCGCCGTGGCGGCCGCCGTCCTCGACGGTGACCACGAGGCGGTGGTCGGCGGCCAGGGCGACCAGCTCGGCCGGGACCGGGAAGACCCAGCGGGGGTCCACGACGGTGACGCCGATGCCCTGGTCGGCGAGGCGTTGGGCGGCGGCGAGGCCCAGTTCGCCGAACGCGCCGACGGTGACGAGGAGGACGTCGGTGCCGGAGCGGTGCAGGACGTCGACGGTGCCGACGCGGTCGAGGGCGGGCAGGTCGGGGCCCACGGACGCCTTCGGGTAGCGGATGACGGTCGGGGCGTTGGGGACGCGGACGGCTTCGCGGAGTTCCTCGCGCAGCGAGGCGGCGTCGCGGGGGGCGGCGACGCGGATGCCGGGGATGAGGCCGCAGATGGACAGGTCCCACATGCCGTGGTGGGACGCGCCGTCGGGGCCGGTGATGCCGGCGCGGTCGAGGACGACGGTGACGCCCTGCTTGTGCATGGCGACGTCCATCAGGAGCTGGTCGAACGCCCGGTTGAGGAAGGTCGCGTAGATCGCCACGACGGGGTGCATGCCGCCCATGGCGAGGCCGGCGGCGGAGGTCATGGCGTGTTGTTCGGCGATGCCGACGTCGAAGCAGCGGTCGGGGTAGAGGCCCGCGAACTTGTCCAGGCCCGTCGGGCCGCGCATGGCGGCGGTGATGGCGACCAGGTCGGGCCGCTCGCCGCCCAGGGTGGCGAGTTCGTCGGCGAAGACGTGGGTCCAGGTGCGCTTGGACGGGCCGATGTTCTCCCCGGTGATGGGGTCGATGACGCCGGTGGCGTGCATCTGGTCGGCCTCGTGGTTCTCGGCGGGCGCGAAGCCGTTGCCCTTGCGGGTGACGGTGTGGACGATGACCGGTCCGCCGAAGGACTTGGCGCGGCGCAGCGCCGATTCCAGGGCGGCGGTGTCGTGGCCGTCGACGGGGCCGATGTACTTGAGGCCGAGGTCCTCGAACATGGCCTGCGGGCTGAGGGCGTCCTTGATGCCGCGCTTGGCCGCGTGCAGGGCGGCGTAGAGGGGCTTGCCGACGAACGGGGTGCCCTGCAGGGCGGTGCGGCCGCGTTCCAGGGCGCGCTCGTAGCCGGGTTGCAGGCGCAGCGACGACAGGTGGTCGGCCAGCCCGCCGATGGTGGGCGAGTAGGAGCGGCCGTTGTCGTTGACGACGATGACGACGGGGCGGTCCGTGCCGGAGGCGATGTTGTTCAGCGCCTCCCAGCACATGCCGCCGGTGAGGGCGCCGTCGCCGACGACCGCGACGACGTGCCGGCGCTGGCCGCCGAGCTGGTAGGCCTTGGCGAGGCCGTCGGCGTAGGAGAGGGCGGTCGAGGCGTGGCTGTTCTCCTCGACGTCGTGCTCGCTCTCGGAGCGGGAGGGGTAGCCGGAGAGGCCGCCCTTCTGGCGCAGCGTGTCGAAGCCGTCGCGGCGGCCGGTGAGGATCTTGTGGACGTAGCTCTGGTGGCCGGTGTCGAACACGATCGAGTCGTGCGGCGAGTCGAAGACCCGGTGCACGGCCATGGTCAGCTCGACGACCCCCAGGTTGGGGCCGAGGTGCCCGCCGGTCCGGGAGACCTTGTCGACCAGGAAGCGCCGGATCTCCTCGGCGAGCCGAACCAGCTCCTCGGCCCCCAGACGTTTCAGATCCGCCGGTCCGTGCACGGATTCCAGCAGCGTCACTCGCTCCACCTCGCCCTGTGGTTCGGGTCCCCGACTCGTCCGGTCAGTCTACGGACCACTGGCTGGGACGCCGCTCAGCGAGCGGGCCGCAGGAGCGCGACGCATTCGACGTGGTGCGTCATGGGGAACGCGTCGAATGCTCTGAGCTGGGCCAACTCGTAGCCGTGCGCGGCGAATTCGGCGACGTCGCGGGCGAGGGCGGCCGGGTCGCACGCGACGTACACCACACGGCGGGGGCCGGTGCGGGCGATGGCGGTGACGACGGCCTTGCCCGCGCCCTTGCGGGGCGGGTCCAGGACGACGACGTCGGGCGGGGAGTCGGTGAAGCCGGGTGACGCGAGCACGTCCTCGGTGCGGCCGGGGTGCCAGGAGACCTGGGGCAGGTCGGCGAGGGTGCGCCGGCCGTCGGCGACGGCCCCGGGCGAGGACTCGACCACGGCGACGTCGCCGTCCGGTCCGACCTGGTCGGCGAGCACGGAGGCGAACAGTCCGACGCCGCCGTAGAGGTCCCAGGCGCGGTCGCCGGGTCGGCAGTCGGCCCACGCGCCCACGACCTCGGCGAAGGTGTCGGCGGCGGCCGGGTGGACCTGCCAGAAGCCGTCGGCGCGGAGGTTCCAGGTGCGGCCGGCGGCCCGTTCGGTGGCGGTGCCGCTGCCCTCGCGCCGCCGGGACGGTCCCGGCACGGGGCGGCCCCGGCGCACGACCGGCGGGCCGATCTCGACCAGGTGCGACCGCCCGTCCGCGTCGCGGGTGATGACCAGCTCGGACTTCGGCGGCCAGCGGCGGTCCACGGCGTGGTCCAGCGCGCCCGGGACGGCGATGACGCAGTGGTCGACCGGGATGACGCGGTGGCTGCGGTGGGCGCGGAACCCGGCGCGGCCGTCCGGGCCGACGGCCATGCGGACGCGGGTGCGCCAGTCCTCGGGGCCGCCGGGCAGCGCCTCGACGACGACCTCCCGGTCGATCCCGGCCAGGCGGTGGAGCTGCTCGGCCACGACGGCGGCCTTCAGCTCGCGCTGGGCGTCCCAGGACGCGTGCTGCCAGTCGCAGCCGCCGCACAGCCCCGGCCCGGCGAACGGGCACGGCGGCGTGACGCGGTCCGGCGACGCCTCCAGCACCTCGACGGCGTCACCGCGGCAGTAGGAGCCGCCGGTGTCCTCGGTGATCCGGACGATGACGCGTTCGCCGGGCAGCGCGTGCCGGACGAACACGACGCGGCCCTCGTGCCGGGCCACGCAGTGCCCGCCGTGGGCGACCGCGCCGACCTCGACCTCGATGAGCCGCCGCTCCCACGTCGCCGTCACCTGCCGCTCCCCCGGTCCTCGCGGCCGCGCTTGTCGAGGCCGCGCCGGATCGCGCCGGGCGCGACGCCGTCGTCCCGGTCGGTCACCTTCGACGACGAGGCGAGCTGCCAGGGCACGCTCGTCACCATCACGCCGGGCTGGAACAGCAGCCGGCCCTTGAGCCGCAGCGCGCTCTGGTTGTGCAGGAACTGCTCCCACCAGTGGCCGACGACGTACTCCGGGATGAACACCGTGACCACGTCGCGCGGGTTGTCCGACCGGACCCGCTTGACGTAGTCCAGGACCGGTTTGGTGATCTCGCGGTAGGGCGACTCGATCACCTTGAGCGGCACCTTGAAGTTCTCCTTCTCCCAGTCGCGCACGAGCCGGCGGGTGTCGCCGTCGTCCACGTTCACCGTGACGGCCTCCAGGATGTCGGGCCGGGTGGCCTTGGCGTACGCCAGGGCGCGCAGGGTCGGCATGTGGAGCTTGGAGACGAGCACCATGGCGTGGTTGCGGGCGGGCAGCAGCTTCTGCCGCTCCTGCTGGCGCAGCTCCTCGGCGACCCGGTCGTAGTGCCGGCGGATGGCCGTCATCAGCGCGTACAGGGCGGCCATCGCGGCGATGGCGATCCACGCGCCCTTGGTGAACTTGGTGATCAGGACCACGACCAGCACCGACGCGGTGAGCGCCAGGCCGAACGCGTTGATCGCCTGGGACCGGCGCATCCGCCGCCGCGCGGTGGGGTCCTCCTCGGTCGCGAGCAGCCGGTTCCAGTGCCGGACCATGCCGGTCTGGCTCATCGTGAACGACACGAACACGCCCACGATGTAGAGCTGGAGCAGCCGGGTGACCTCGGCGTCGAAGGCGATGACCAGCAGGATCGCCGCGCCGGCGAGGAACAGGATGCCGTTGCTGAACGCGAGCCGGTCGCCGCGGGTGTGCAGCTGGCGGGGCAGGTAGCGGTCCTGGGCGAGGATCGAGCCGAGCACCGGGAACCCGTTGAACGCGGTGTTGGCGGCCAGCACGAGGATCAGCGCGGTGACGACGGTGATGAAGAAGAAGCCGACCGGGAAGCCGTCGAACACCGCCCCGGCGATCTGGGCGACCATGGTCTTCTGCTCGTAGCCGGGCGGCGCGTTGACGAGCTGGTGGTCCGGGTGCTCGGCCATCTTCACGCCCGTGAGCTGGGCCAGCACGATCAGGCCCATGAGCATGGTGACCGCGATGAGACCCATCATGAGCAGCGTGGTCGCCGCGTTGCGCGACTTCGGCTTGCGGAACGCGGGCACGCCGTTGCTGATGGCCTCGACGCCGGTCAGCGCGGCGCTGCCGGAGGAGAAGGCCCGCAGGACGAGGAACACGAACGCCAGGCCGACCAGGTGGTCGTCCTCGGCCCGCAGCTCGAAGCCGGCGCTCTCGGCGCGCATCTCGTCGCCCAGGACGAAGCCCCGGAACAGGCCGTAGCCGATCATCAGGAGCACGCCGACCATGAACGCGTACGTCGGGATGGCGAACGCGCTGCCGGACTCGCGGATGCCGCGCAGGTTGATCGCGGTGAGGAGGACGATCGCGGCGACCGCGAACTCGGCCTTGTGGGTGGCGACGAACGGGATGGCCGAGCCGATGTTCGCGGCGGCGGAGGAGATGGAGACGGCGACCGTGAGGATGTAGTCGACCAGCAGGGCGCTCGCCACCGTGAGGCCCGCGCGGCGGCCCAGGTTGACCGTGGCGACCTCGTAGTCCCCGCCGCCGGAGGGGTAGGCGTGCACGTTCTGCCGGTAGCTCGCGACGACCGTGAGCATCACGACCACCACCGCGACGCCGACCCACGGGGCCAGCGCGTAGGCCGACAGACCCGCCACCGACAGCACGAGGAAGATCTCCTCGGGTGCGTAGGCCACGCTCGACATCGCGTCCGAGGCGAAGACCGGCAAGGCGATGCGCTTGGGCAGCAGGGTGTGGGCTAGGCGATCGCTGCGGAAGGGCCTGCCGACGAGGAGGCGCTTGGCCGCGGTTGCGAGCTTGGACACGGGTCGAAAGCGTAAGGGGTGTCCTCCCCTGGTCGGAGTAATCGTGGGTAGGTTCTCCGTGGAGAACGTTCAGGAGGCTTTCGTGCACGTGGTGATCATGGGCTGCGGCCGGGTGGGCTCGTCCCTGGCCAAGGCCCTGGAGCGCCTGGGCCACCAGGTCGCGGTGATCGACAAGGACGGCCAGGCCTTCCGCCGGCTGGGCTCCGACTTCCACGGTCAGCAGGTCGTCGGCAACGGTTTCGACCAGAAGGTGCTGATCGAGGCGGGTATCGAGCGGGCGGGCGCGTTCGCGGCCGTGTCCAGCGGCGACAACTCCAACATCATCTCGGCGCGGGTGGCCCGGGAGACGTTCGGGGTGGAGGCGGTGGTCGCCCGCATCTACGACGAGAAGCGCGCCGCGGTGTACGAGCGGCTGGGCATCCCGACCGTGGCGACCGTGCCCTGGTCCACCGACCGCTTCCTGCGGATGCTGCTGCCCGAGGGCACGGCCACGGCGTGGCGCGACCCGTCGGGCAGCGTGGCCGTCCTGCCGCTGGGGCTGCACGAGGACTGGGTCGGGCGCACCGTGCGCGACCTGCAGGAGGCCACGGGGTGCCGGGTGGCGTTCGTGATGCGGTTCGGCACCGGTGTGCTGCCCGATTCGAAGACCGTGCTGCAGGCGGACGACCAGGTGTACGTGGCCGCCCTGTCCGGCACCGTGACCGATGTGGCCGCGGCCGCGGCCCACGCGCCCGAGGAGAGCTGAGTGCGGATCGCGATTGCGGGTGCCGGTGCGGTGGGCCGGTCCATCGCGGCGGAGCTGGTGGCCGACGGGCACCAGGTCATGCTGATCGAGCGGGACCGGGCGCACTTCGAGCCGCACACCGTGGAGCAGGCCGAATGGGTGCAGGCGGACGCGTGCGAGCTGTCCTCGCTGGAGGACGCGGGCATGCAGCTGTGCGACGTGGTGATCGCCGCGACCGGTGACGACAAGGTCAACCTGGTCGTGTCGCTGCTGGCCAAGACGGAGTTCGCGGTGCGGCGCGTGGTGGCGCGGGTGAACGACCCGGCCAACGAGTGGCTGTTCACCGAGTCGTGGGGGGTGGACGTGGCCGTGTCGACGCCGCGCATCCTGTCCGCGCTGGTGGAGGAGGCGGTGACGGTCGGGGACGTGGTGCGGCTGATGACGTTGCGCCAGGGTCAGGCGAACCTGGTGGAAATCACGCTTCCGGGTGACACGCCGCTGGCGGGGTCGCCGGTGAACGGCCTGGCGCTGCCGCGTGACGCCGCGCTGGTGACCATCCTGCGGGGCGGTCGGGTGATCGTGCCGACGCCGGACGACACGCTGGAGGGTGGCGACGAGCTGCTGTTCGTGGCGGCGGCGGACGTGGAGCGCGAGATCCGGTCGGCGCTCGGGTACTGACCGGACGCGCACCGGCCGGGCGGGGGCTCGGGGTGGTCGGGCGCGGGGGTGTTGGGCGTGGGGGTGTTGGGCGTGGGGTCCGGGCGGGGCTCGGGCGGGTGGTCCGGCGACGGGTTCCCGAAGCGTTCGCGCCCGGGGTCGCCGGTGGGGGCGGGATGGCCGAGGTGGGCTGGCGCTGTCGGTGCGAGGCCGGGCGGTGCGGGGACCAAGCGGTGTGGAGACCGGGCGGTATGAGGCCGGGCGGTGTGGGCGGCGGGTTGGGTGGCCGATGGGTGGCGTGGTTGTGGATAAGTGCGGTCGTGGCTGGTCACGGCCGGTTTCGGCGTGCGCGGGTGACCGGTTTCGTCGGTGGTCGCCGGCAGAATAAAAGCAGGGGTCCCCTGGGCGGGGACCCCTGCGGCGCGTTCGGCGCGGTGAGTTCGGTGCGGTGCGGTCGAGGTGAGGCGTTCGAGCCGAGGCGTGGCGGCCGGTCGGTCGCCCGGCGCGGCAGGGCCTACCGGTCGTCGGCCCGCGCGGTCTCGGGGCGTTGGTCGGTGGAGGCGTCGAGCAGCTCGTCGTAGATGTTGCGCTCGCCCCGGGCCTCGGCCTGGGCGCGGAGCCGCTCCTCGGCCGCCCGGTTCTCCTCCTCCTCGCGGGCGAGGGTGGCCTTCAGGCGCTTGTCCGACCGCCGCACGGCCCACACCGTGACGACCAGCGCCACCGCCATCAGCGGGTAGCCCATGGCCAGGCGCGCGGCCGCCAGCCAGCCCACCGACGCCTCGTCGTACAGCCACCGCTGCACCACGAACCGGGAGCAGAACACCAGCGCCCAGACCAGCGTGGCGATGTCGTAGTCCCGGACGCTCGCCCGGTCCCGCCGCCACGCCGTGCCCTGGCCGTTGAGGAACGACCAGATCACCCCGGCCAGCGGCCACCGGACGGCGATCGACAGCAGGAACACGCCGCCGTAGACGAGGCTCTGCCAGATGCCGAACAGGAAGAAGCCCTTGGCGTCGCCGGTCCGGTAGGCGATGAACGCGGCGATGCCCACGCCGAACACCGCCGAGACCGCCGGCTGCACCGAGCCCTTGCGCAGGGCCAGCACGATGCCGATCACCACGGCCGACGCCAGCGCGCTCCAGATCGCCGGCATCAGCCCGGCGAACGCGTTGACCAGCACGAACACCACGACCGGCAACGAGGAGAACAGCAGGCCGCTGACGCCGCCCATCTGCTCCAGCATCGTGGGCTGCTTCTCGGACTCGTTCGCTTGGGTCATGAAGCGTTCTGCAACTCGTAGTAGGGGTTGTAGAGCACCTTGCGCCCGTCCCGCACCGCGATCCTGCCCTTGGCCTTGATGGTGCGGCCCGGCTCGATCCCGGCGATCCGGCGCCGGCCCAGCCAGACCAGCGTCACGCCCTCGGTGCCGTCGTACAGCTCGGCCTCCAGCGTGGCGGCGGCGTCCCGCGGGCACAGCTCCACGCTGCGCAGCCTGCCCAACACCGTCACCTCCTGACCGGACTTGCAGTCGCACGCGCGGACGGCCCCGACGGCCTCGACTTTTCGGGACAGGTCGTCGGCGTCCAACTCGCTCACGTCGGTGGTCAGCCGACGCACGAGGCGGCGCCAGTAGCCACCCCCAGTACCAGTCATCCCCGACTCCATGGAATGCGCGGGGCCTCGACGACGAAGCCCGTCCAACAGCCAGCGTAACCGGGTGCACTCGAACGGGTATCCGACTGGGGGAGGATCTGACGCCATGCGATCGTCACGCGCCGTTCTGCTGCCGGGCACCGCGTCCGACGAGGTGTTCGTCGCCTCCGTCTTCGCCGGTCCGCTGGCCGACGCCGGGATGGCGCTGGTCACGCCCGCGTCGCGGGACGTGCGGGGGCACGTGGCGGCGCTGGACACGGCCTGGGGCGGCACGCCGCTGGTCGTGGGCGGCGTCTCGCTCGGCGCGCACGTGGCGGCGGCGTGGGCGGTCCGCCACCCCGAGCGGTGCGCGGGGCTGCTGGTGGCGCTGCCCGCGTGGCACGGGGACGCGGGTGGCGCGCCGGCCGCGGCGGCGGCGCGGGCCAGCGCCGCGCTGGTGGGGACGGCGGGCCCGGAGGCCGCGCTGGCGGGCGTGGACGGGTGGCTGGGCGCGGAGCTGCGGCGGGCCTGGCCCCGGTACGGCGCGCGGCTGGAGGGGGCGCTGCTGGAGGCGGCCGGGTCGGCGGCCCCGACGCTCGCCGAGCTGCGCGGGCTCGCCGTGCCGGTGGGGGTCGCGGCGTGCACCGACGACCCCGTTCACCCGGTCGAGGTCGCTCGGGAGTGGGTAGGGGCGCTGCCTCGTGCCTCTCTGCGCACGACGACGTTGGCCGAGCTGGGCGCGGACCGGGAGTCCCTGGGCCGCGCCGCGCTCGACGCCTACCTCGACGCCGCCGCCTCCGACCCCGGGCGGGCGGGGCGGACCGGACGCTAGCCCTGCTGCTGCTGGGCCTGGATGTGCCGGGCGATGGCCTCGGGCAGCTCGATCGGCAGCGGCGTGCGCACCGGCATCGGCTGGTCGCCGCGCACCACGACCGTGCCGCGCATGACCGCGTACAGGGCTTCGGTCGCCCGCAGGCCCTGCTCCTCGGTGGGGGCCGCCGCGATGCCGCGCAGCATCCACCGGGGGCCGTCCACCCCGACCACCCGCAGGTGCACCTCGTTGTTGCGGGCGGTGATCTCCTCGCCCCACTCGCCGTTCTCCCGGAGGATCCGGAAGCCGTCGGACTTGAACTGGGCGATCATCTCGCCGCTGACCTCCGGCCACAGCCGGTCGGACCGGGGCGCGGCGAACGCGCTGACGGTGAGCTGCCCGACGGTGGTCAGCAGGTTGACCGCGTGCACCGCGCCCTTGTCGTCCAGCTGCACCTGCAGCTGCGCGCCGTCGGGCACGGGCAGCCGGATCGAGCCCAGGTCGAGCCGGTTCAGCCCGTCGTCGGGCGCGCGCGAGGAGTCGAACGGCCCGTCCTCGACGTCCTCGACGTCGTCGAACTCGACCTCGGGTTGCGCCGTCCCCCGGTTCGCGGAGTGCCTACCGCGCTTGCGGCGCTTTCCGAACATCGCCTTCACCCCTCCGTCCGGGCGAGCACGTCGTGCCCGCCAGTAGAGCCGTAGCCTCCCGCACCGCGCACGGAGTCGGGCAGCTCGTCGACTTCGCGGAACACCGCGTGTTCCACCTTCTGCACCACCAGCTGGGCGATCCGGTCGCCGCGCGACAACACGACGGGTTCCCGCAGGTCGTGGTTCACCAGGCACACCTTGATCTCGCCCCGGTAGCCCGCGTCGATCGTGCCCGGGGTGTTGACCACGCTCAGGCCGACGCGCGCGGCCAGGCCGGACCGGGGGTGCACGAACCCCGCGTACCCCTCGGGCAGGGCGATCGCGATGCCCGTGCCGACCACCGCGCGCTCCCCCGGTTCGATCACCACGTCGGTGGTCGTCACCAGGTCCGCGCCGGCATCACCCGGTCGGGCGTAGGCCGGGGGCGGGACGGCAGGATCGAGCCGGGACAGCAGGACCTCGACGCTGGGCACGGCGCGCGAGACTACCCTGGGGGCGTGAGCGAGACTGCTGTGACCGCCCCCATCGCGTTCCGCGAGCGGTTGTACGTGCCCTGGTGGGGTTGGCCGCTGCCGCTGGCCGCGGCCGCGCTGCTGGCCGCGGAGATCCACATGGGGTTCCCCGGCGTGCGGTCGTGGCTGCCGTACCTGATCACGGTGCCGCTGGCCGTGCTGCTGATCGTGCGGATGGGTTCGGCGAAGGTCGAGGTGTCCGGCGGCGAGCTGCGGGTCGGCGCGGCGCACGTGCCGCTGGAGCTGCTCGGCGAGGTCGAGGTGTTCGACGCGAAGGAGAAGCGGCGGGCGATGGGGCCCAACCTGGACCCGGCGGCGTTCGTCACGCACCGGGGGTGGGTCGGGCCGATGGTCCGGGTCGAGTTGCGCGACCCGGCGGACCCGACGCCGTACTGGCTGTTCAGCGTGCGTTCCGCGGAGGAGCTGGCGGCCGTGCTGCGCGCGCGGTGACCGCTCCCGGCGGCGGGCGCGGCACCGCGCCGCCACGGCGACCGGGCGCCACCCCCGGCGGAAAGGGTGAGCGCCCCGGTCTGGTCGTAGGTGTCGGTCTGCTCGGTGGGACTCGGATCGGTGGTGGTCGTGCGGGTTCGTGCGCGGCCGTGCGTCAGGCGCAGTCGCGGCAGATGTACTGGCCGTTGACTTCCTCGGCCAGCCTGCTGCGGTGGTGCACCAGGAAGCACTTCGAGCACGTGAACTCGTCCGCCTGCTTCGGCAGGACCTTGAACGTCAGCTCCTCACCGGACAGGTCGGCGCCCGGCAGCTCGAAGTTCTCGGCGGTCGCGTCCTCGTCGATGTCGACGACCCCGGACTGCGTTTCGTTGCGCCGCGCCTTCAGCTCCTCGAGGGAGTCCTCAGCGAGTTCGTCCGCCTCGCTGCGACGCGGTGCGTCGTAGTCGGTCGCCATACTTCTTTCACCCCTGCGGTCAACGGAGACTGTTCGTGTCGCTGGTTAACGCACCAGCGCCCCTGTTTGTGCCCCCGTCCCCAGTGACGGAGGTCTCGCTCGTGCGGCCGGGCGCCAACCCCCTGTTCGTCGACGCTTCCGGTGTCCGGCGGTGCGCGGAGCGCCGAGAGGGTAGCTCATTGATCCGGGGGTCGCGCAGCGGGTTCCCCCTAATTGAGCAGACGGGTGACAGGCCCTTCCCACGCTGGCCGGATAGGCTGGGACGCGCACCACTCACCCGCCGCTCCCGTGCTCCACCGCCCGACCAGGGCGATGACCGTCCGCGACCGGGTGATCGCGCCCCGCGACAACCCGGCCCGAGACGCGGGACCGCGGGACGCGGCCTAGCCTGATCACTGTCAACACTGGCCCAGGGGAGGTCGACGGACGTGGGACCCGGTACGGGGAGCAGCGGGTCGACGCGGTACCGGAAGCGGCGGCCGTGGCCGGCGCTCGTCCTCTTCCTGGTGCTCGCCGTGACCACGGTGGTGGTGTGGAACCGCGTGCTGTCGGAGGCGGGCGACGTGGACGCGGCGATCCGGTGCAACCCGCCCGGCGGCGCGCCGTCGCCGTCCCCGGGCGCGCCCGCCGCGCCGGCGGCCGAGCCGACCCCGGCGTTGGGCACGGTGCTCGCGCACGACGCGCTGGACCGCACCGACCCGGTGCCGGTCGGCGAGGTGCAGTTCCGGGTGTTCAACGCGAGCACCCAGCGCAACCAGGCGCGGTTCGTCGCGACGACGTTGGCCGAGCTGGGCATGAAGCAGGCGGCCGAGCCGGACAACGACCCGGTGTACCCGGCGCAGGACATGAGCTGCCGCGGCCAGATCCGCTTCGGCGCGCCCGGCGCGGGCGCGGCGCGGACGTTGAGCCTGGTGGAGCCGTGCCTGGAGCTGGTGCGCGACGAGCGGCAGGACGCGACGGTGGACGTGGCGATCGGGCAGAAGTTCAGCGAGGTGAAGCCGAACAGCGACGCCCGCAAGGTGCTCGACCAGCTCGCCGAGTGGGCGGCGCAGCAGCCCGAGCGACAGGGCGGTCAGGCAGCCGAGGGCGGCACGCCGCTGTCGCTGAACCCGGAGCACGTCAAGGGCGCGCGCGACGTCCAGTGCTGACCGGCCACACCCGTGTGTCGAACCTCCAGCGCCCGTGTGTCGAACGTTCAGGACCTGTGAGTTCCACGTTCCGGATGGGGAATTCGGGGGTCCTGGAGGTTCGACACACGGGGCCCGGCGGTTCGACACACGGGTCAGACCTTGGCGAAGCCCGCTTCGACCAGGGCGGTGAACAGGGCGTCGGCGATGCCCGGCGCGGCGGCGAAGGTGACGTCCGCGCCCAGCTCCGGAGATTCACCCGGCAGGTGGACGACGGCCCCCGCCTCGGCGGCCAGCAACGCGCCCGCCGCCCAGTCCCACCGGTTCAGGCCGTGCTCGGCGTAGGCGTCCAGCCGGCCCGCCGCCACCGCGCACAGGTCCAGCGACGCCGCGCCGGCCCGCCGCATGTCCCGCACGCGGGTCGCCAGCCCGGCCCACGCGTCCGCCTGCCGCTGCCGCCGCTCGGCCCGGTAGGCGAAGCCGTAACCCAGGAGGGACACGTCCAGCCGGGTGACGTCGGAAACCGCCAGCCGCCGCCCGTCCAGCCACGCCCCGCCGCCGCGCGCCGCCGTCCACACGCGGCCGCTCGCCGGCTCGACCACCGCGCCCGCCACCGACTCGCCGTCGACCTGCGCGGCGACCGACACGGCGTAGTGGGGGATGCCGTACAGGTAGTTCACGGTGCCGTCGATCGGGTCGACGACCCAGGTCAGGCCCTCCACGGCGGCGCTGCCGCCCTCCTCCTCCCCGATCACCGGCTCGCCGGGCCGCAGCTCGGCCAGCCGCCGCCGGACCAGCCGCTCGCACGCGCGGTCGGCCGCGGTCACCACGTCGGTGATGCTGCTCTTGGTGTCGACATCGGTCACGGCGGCTTCGCGCGTGGCCACGGCCAGCTCGCCGGCCTCCCGGGCCACGAGCACGGCGACGTCGACCAATGAGCGCGGATCGAAACGCAACTGTTCCTCCTGCGTCACTCTCACGGGACTATCGGAGAACCGCAGGCTAATGTCTGCGGCCACGGTTACTGAATCGAGTAGGAAGGGCCACGGGGATGGGCATGACCCGCGGGTTCGGCGTGGACATCGGCGGTTCCGGCATCAAGGGCGGTCTCGTGGACCTCGAAGCGGGGGCACTGGACGGTGAGCGCCTGCGCATCACCACGCCGCAGCCGTCGACGCCGGACGCGGTCGCCGACGTGGTCGCCGAGATCGTCGAGAAGTTCAACTGGGACGGTCCCGTGGGCGTCACCCTGCCGTGCGTGGTGAAGCACGGTGTCGCGCACTCCGCCGCCAACGTGGACAAGGCGTGGATCGGCACGGACGCCGCCGCGCTGTTCGCCGAACGCCTCGGCCGGCCCAAGGACCAGGTCGTCGTCCTCAACGACGCCGACGCCGCCGGCATCGCCGAGATGCGGTTCGGTTCCGGTGTCGACCGGGACGGCCTGGTGGTGCTGCTGACGTTCGGCACGGGCATCGGCAGCGCCCTGTTCCTGGACGGCCGGCTCGTCCCCAACACCGAGTTCGGCCACCTGGAGGTCGACGGGCACGACGCGGAGAAGCGCGCGGCCGCCTCGGTGAAGGAGGACAAGGGCCTGACCTGGGCCGAGTGGACGCCCCGCGTGTCGCGCTACATCAACGTCCTGGAGAACCTGATCTGGCCGGACCTGGTCATCGCGGGCGGCGGGGTCAGCAAGAAGGCCGAGAAGTGGCTCCCGCTGCTGGAGGTGCGCACCGAGGTGGTGGCCGCCGCGCTGAAGAACGACGCGGGCATCGTCGGCGCCGCCGTGGCCGCCGCGCAGGGCCTGCGGCACTGAATTCACCCTCGCCCGACCTGCGGGAACGCGTGCCGGAACGTCTCGGATGACGCCGGGGGGCAACGGCACGCGATTCTCGTCGTTACAATGGAACGGTGCCCCGCTGACGAACGATCCGGCGGGGGATCCCCCGTACTCAGGCGACCGAGGTTCGCGCCCTTCGGTCGGCCTTGATCGACAGTCGCGAAAGGGCGTACGTGGCAGCCGCGAAGACGACTCAGGCAGCTAAGGCTGACGCCGAGGAGACGCCCAAGGCCACCTCGGCGAGGAAGGCCCCGGCCAAGAAGCCGGCGGCGAAGACCGCCGCGTCGGGCAAGACGGCAACGCGGGCGCCGCGCAAGACGGCCGCCAAGGCCGCGGCCGCCGCGCCCGGCAAGGTGAAGAAGGACGGCGACGAGCCCGACGACCTCGAGGTCGCCCCGGACGCCGAAGACCTGGTCGACGACGTCGAACTGATCGACGAGCCGGTCGAGGAGGAGCCCGCCGAGGAGGAGGCCAAGCCCGGCGAGGGCGACTTCGTCTGGGACGAGGAGGAGTCGGAGGCCCTGCGGCAGGCCCGCAAGGACGCCGAGCTGACCGCCTCGGCCGACTCGGTCCGCGCCTACCTCAAGCAGATCGGCAAGGTCGCCCTGCTCAACGCGGAGGAGGAGGTCGAGCTCGCCAAGCGCATCGAGGCCGGCCTCTACGCCGCCGAGCGGGTGCGCCGCGCCGAGGACGAGCAGGAGAAGCTGACCCCGCAGCTGCGCCGCGACCTGCGGTGGATCGTGCGGGACGGCGAGCGGGCCAAGAACCACCTGTTGGAGGCGAACCTCCGCCTGGTCGTGTCGCTCGCCAAGCGGTACACGGGTCGCGGCATGGCGTTCCTGGACCTGATCCAGGAGGGCAACCTCGGCCTGATCCGCGCGGTGGAGAAGTTCGACTACACCAAGGGCTACAAGTTCTCCACGTACGCGACGTGGTGGATCCGCCAGGCGATCACCCGCGCGATGGCCGACCAGGCCCGCACCATCCGCATCCCGGTGCACATGGTCGAGGTCATCAACAAGCTGGGTCGCATCCAGCGCGAGCTGCTCCAGGACCTGGGCCGCGAGCCCACGCCGGAGGAGCTGGCCAAGGAAATGGACATCACCCCGGAGAAGGTGCTGGAGATCCAGCAGTACGCCCGGGAGCCCATCTCGCTGGACCAGACGATCGGCGACGAGGGCGACAGCCAGCTCGGCGACTTCATCGAGGACTCCGAGGCCGTGGTGGCCGTGGACGCGGTGTCGTTCACGCTGTTGCAGGACCAGCTCCAGTCGGTGCTGGCGACGCTGTCGGAGCGCGAGGCGGGCGTGGTGCGGCTGCGGTTCGGCCTCACCGACGGCCAGCCGCGCACGCTGGACGAGATCGGCCAGGTCTACGGCGTGACGCGGGAGCGGATCCGGCAGATCGAGTCGAAGACGATGTCGAAGCTGCGGCACCCGTCGCGGTCCCAGGTGCTGCGCGACTACCTGGACTGAGCACTTCCCCCGGGACCCCTCGACCCACGCGGTCGGGGGGTCCCGGGCTTGTGCGCACCCTCCCCCGCACCGCACCGCACCGCCCTCCCCCGCGCCGCCTCACGGCGTCCGCACCGCCCTGCGCCGCTGACAGGCGTCCGCACGGGCCCTACGGCGTCCGCGCCCTACGGCGGTCCGGGAGGCTCGTAGCCGGGGTCCCGCAGCGGGCGGCCCTCGGCGGGGCGGCGTGTCGGTCGGGCGGCCCTACGGCGGCCTGGGCGGCTCGTCGGCGGGGCGGCCTCACGGGTTGGGCGGCTCGTCGGCGGAGCGGTCCGTTGGCGGGGCGGATCGGCGGGCGGTCCGGTGGTCGGGCGACCTCCGGCGGGCCGGAGAACGGTCCGTGAACCGGACGGATCATGTCCGGATCGTGGAACCCGGACCCGTGTTCGCTCTGGGCTGACCAAAGTGTTACCGATCACATCGCGGGCCCCGCGACGCCCACCTTCCGGAGCAACGGACGTGCGTCGAACGCCGTATTCGCAGGTCGGAAATCCGTTGACACGACAGCGGAACGTGAGCGCGGGCCGGGCGAACCGGCGCAAGAGGCAGGTTCCGACCACCCGGGCGCCGGGTAAATGGGGAGTGACGCGGGTCGCCACGACCCAGGGAACACTGACTTACGCCCGTGCGTCTGCAAGAGTGGAAGCAGCGAACACGGCGCACCCGCCAGATGCGAAGTGGTCGCAGCTAGGTGTGAGGGCACCGATCCCCGGTGCCGGGACGGAGGGAGATTTCCATGACTACCACGCTCACCCGCCCCGCGTTGACCGCTGCCGACCGCTGCGACCGCTGCGGGGCTGCTGCCCAGGTTCGCGCCGTGCTCCCCTCCGGGGGCGAGCTGCTGTTCTGCGGGCACCACGCCCGGGAGCACAGCAGCAAGCTGCGCGAGCTCGCTGCCGAGTTGCAGCAGGGCTGAACACCACGGGTCCCGGCAAAGGACCCGTAGCACCCTAGCCGTCCGGGGCGGGGATCCGACGAGGATCCCCGCCCCCCTCATTTTTCCGGTGGGCGCACGCACCGTGCGGCCGGCGACACGGGACGTGAACGCCGGCGGTTCCCGCAGGGAAAACCACCTCGGGCGGAGCGCGACGATGCGGGACGCCCCGCGCGGCCACCGGGAAGGGACCCGGGCGCGCGGGACGCCCCGCGTCGGGTCAGATGTCGTCCAGCACCGGCTCGAAGGCCAGTTCGGCCGCGCCGACGAGCTTCGCGTCGCGGCCCAGCGGCGAGGAGACGATGCGGGTGCCGCCGACCGCCCGGGACACCAGCGAGCGCTTCTGCACGCTGTGCCGCAGCTGGTCCACCAGCGACTCCGGCAGGGCGGTGAACAGGTCGCCCAGCACCACCAGCTCCGGCCCGAGCATGTTCACCACGGTGATCAGGCCCATGGCGAGCCACTCGGTGAACTCCCCCAGCCGGTGCGCGACGCTGTCCGGCGACCCGGCCAGCGACCGCAGCTCCGCCACCACGGTGCCGCGCGGCGCGTCCTCGGGCAGCGCCAGTGCCCGGCACAGGGCCGCCTCGCCCACCTCGGTCTCCCAGCAGCCGTGGCAGCCGCAGTAGCAGCGCCGGCCGCCGGGGCGGACCACCATGTGCCCCAGCTCGCCGACGTAGCCGCCGGTGCCGCGCAGCGGGCGGCCGCTGGAGATGACGCCGCCGCCGATGCCGACGTCGGCGGAGATGTAGACCATGTCGGACGCGCCGCGGGCCGCGCCGCGCACGTGTTCGGCCAGGGCGCCCAGCTCGGCGTCGTTGCCGACCTGGACGGGGACCTTGAGCACCGACGACAGCCGGTCGCCCAGCGCGACGTCGGTCCAGTGCAGGTTGGGCGCCTCGTGCACGAGCCCGTCGGAGCGGCGCACCACGCCGGGCACGGAGACGCCCACCCCGACCGCGCTGACGTCCAGCTCGTCGGCCAGGAGCTTGGCCGAGTCGGCGATGTGCGTGATCACCTCGCCGGGGTCGCGGGTGCGGTGGTGCAGGTTCCACGAGTCCCGGCCGAGGATGTCGCCGCCGAGCCCCACCATGGCCATCGCCACCTGCTCCACGCGGATGTCGATGGCCATGACGACGGCCGCCTGCGGCTGCGGCAGCACCAGCAGCGACGGGCGGCCGGCGCCGGAGCGCTGCGCCGGCACCCGTTCGGCCACCACGCCGGATTCGGCCAGGCCGTCCACCAGGGCTTTGATCGTGCTGCGGTTGAGGCCCAGCTCAGCCGCGAGCGACGCCCTGGTGGAGGGCCCGTCGACGTGCAGTCGGCGCAGCAGCGCCGTCCTGTTGTGCCTGCGTACCTCGTCGGGTCGGGCTCCCGCGGTGGGTGTGCTCACGTCAGCGGGCGGCGGTTGCCGCCCGGCGGCGGGACAGCGCGTCGACGCTCGCGGCCAGCAGCAGCACCAGGCCCGTCACGATGAACACCACGGCGGCGGGCTGGTTGAGCAGGCCCATGCCGTTCTGGATGATCGCGAGCACCGCGCCGCCGATCACCGCGTCGCGCAGCTTGCCCTTGCCGCCGAACAGCGACGTGCCGCCGATGACCGCCGCGCCGACCGCCATCAGCAGCGTGTTGCCGCCACCGGCGTTCGGGTCGACCGAGCCGACCTTCGACGAGTAGATGATCGCGCCGACGGCCGCCAGGGAGGAGGCGATCACGAACACGCTCATCCGGATCTGCGCGACGTTGATGCCGGCGCGCCGGGCCGCTTCCTTGTTGCCGCCCACCGCGTACACGTGCCGGCCGTAGCTGGTGCGTTCGAGCACGAACGTGCCGATGACCAGCAGCAGGAGCACGATCGGCACCACGAACGGCACGCCGGTGATGACCACGAGGCTGCTCTGGGACCGGTTGAGCGTCAGCGCGTAGGTGGCCACGGCGGCCAGCACCACGACCACGCCGACCTTGACCAGCACCATCGGGGTGGGCAGCGCGACCAGGCCCTTGCGCAGCCGGCTGAAGTGGCGGCTCAGCACGACGGCGGCGTAACCGCCGGCGGCGACGACGAACAGCGCCCAGGAGCCCGCGGTGCTGAGGTTGCCGTTGGCCACGCTGAAGATCACGTCGTCGCGCAGGCCGAGCGTGCCGCCCTGGCCGATGAGCTGGAGGATCACGCCGCCCCACGCCAGGAACAGCGCGAGGGTCACGACGAACGACGGGATGCCCACGCGGGCGACCAGGAAGCCGGTGATGCAGCCGATCGCGGTGCCGACGCACACGGCGAGCAGCATCTCGACCCACGGGTTGGCCGGCACGCCGATCAGCGCGATGGCCAGCGCCACGACGGACAGCGCGGCGCCCGCCCAGATCCGCATCAGCGCGGCGAGCACGGCCGCCAGCGCCAGCAGGGCGCAGAACAGGTAAAACACGGTGTCGCCCATGCCGCCGAGCAGGTTGCCGCCCTTGATCAGGTGCAGCGCCATGACCGAGGCGCACACGCCGGACGCGGTGCCGGCGGACAGGTCGATCTCGCCCAGGAGCAGCACGAACACCAGGCCCATGGCGATGGTGACGATGCTCGCGCCCTGCTGGAGCAGGTTGGCGATGTTGCCCAGGGTCAGGAAGCTGTCGGCCAGCGAGCTGAACACGATCAGCAGCACGACGACGCCGAGCAGCGCGGGCAGGGAGCCGAGTTCGCCGCCGCGCAGGCGGGCGACGTAGTCGCGCACCGCTTCGCCGGTGGACTGGGAGGTGGTGTCGATGCCGAAGTCGGAGATCGCGCCCTGCGGTGTGTCCGGGGCGGTCTCGCTGGTGGTGTTGGTCATGCTGCGTTCCTCGTCGTGGGGAGCTCTACGCGGGCATCAATCCGGGCGGGCATCAGATGGTCGCGTTCTCGGGTCGGGCGATGCCCAGGTCGCCGGAGCGGCCCGCGGTGATCAGCTCGACGACCTGGCCGTGGGTGACGTCCTTGGTGTTGACCTCGGCCGCCATCCGGCCCAGGTACAGGCAGGCGATGCGGTCCGCGACCTCGAACACGTCGTTCATGTTGTGGCTGATCAGCACGACGCCCAGGCCCTGCTCGGCGAGCCGGCGCACCAGGTCGAGCACCTGGCGGGTCTGCGCGACGCCGAGCGCCGCGGTCGGCTCGTCCAGCAGCACGACCTTGCTGTTCCACAGCACGGCCTTGGCGATCGCCACGGTCTGCCGCTGGCCGCCGGACAGCGACGCGACCTGCGTGCGCACCGACTTGACCGTGCGGACCGACAGCGAGGTCAGCGTCTTGCGGGCGGCCTGCTCCATGTCCGCCTCGTCGAGCATGCCGAACTTGCCGCGTTCCCGGCCCAGGAACATGTTCTGCACGATGTCGAGGTTGTCGCACAGCGCGAGGTCCTGGTAAACGACCTCGATGCCCAGCTGCGCGGCGTCACGGGGGCCGTGGATGTGCACTTCCTCGCCGTTGAACACGACCTGACCGGAGTCGGTCGGGTGGATGCCCGCGATGCACTTGACCAGCGTCGACTTGCCCGCGCCGTTGTCGCCGACCAGGGCGGTGACCTGGCCGGGGTACACGGCGAAGTCGATGTCGTGCAGGACGTGCACCGGACCGAAGCTCTTGTTGATGCCGCGCAGCTCGAGGATCGGCTCGCTCACTGGATTTCCTCTCCAACGATGGGCGCGCCGGAGCGGGGTGCGTCTCCCACACCCCGCCCCGGCACGAGCCTGGATTACTTGATGCCGAGCTCGGCGCAGACGGTGGCCAGGTCGCCGCCGCAGATCTCCGTCGCCTTGACGAAGCCCGCGTCCACGACGGTCTTGACCTTGTCCTTGGTGATCAGCTGCGCGGGCAGCAGGACCGACTTGACGTCGCGGTTGCCGGTGGTGTCCTTGGTGACGCCGGTGGCGAGCGCGTCGGCGGCCGCGGTGTCGTTCTTGGCCAGCGCCGCGGCCAGCTTGGCGGTCGCGTCGGCCTGCTCGTTGATCGGCTTGAACACGGTCATGAACTGGTCGCCGCGCAGGATGGCCTGCAGGCCCTCCGGGGTGGCGTCCTGGCCGGTGACCGGGACCTTGCCGTTGAGGCCGTACTTCTTCAGCACGGTGATGACCGCGCCGGCGAGGCCGTCGTTCGCGGCGACGACGCCGTCGACCTTCTGGCCGTTGCCGGTCAGGATCTGCTCGAAGGTGGTGCCGCCCTTCTGGTTGTCCCAGTTGTCGATCGGCTGGGACTGGACGAGCTTCAGGTCGCCCGACTCGTACTTCGGCTTCAGCACGTTCTGCTGGCCGTTGTAGAACAGCGTGGCGTTGTTGTCCGTCGGGGCGCCCTCGATCTCGATGATCTCGGCCGGCTTCTTGCCCGGCGCCAGCGCCTCCAGGCCCTGCACCAGGCCCTGGCCCTGCAGCTCGCCGACCTTCACGTTGTCGAACGAGACGTAGTACTTCGAGCTGCCGCCCAGGTTCAGCCGGTCGTAGTCGATGACCGGGATGCCCTGCGCCTCGGCCTTCTTCGCGACCGTCGCGCCGATCTCGCTGTTCGGCGTGGCGATGATCAGGACCTTGACGCCGGCGTTGATCATGCCGTCGGCCAGGGTGGAGAACTTCTGCACGTCGCCCTGGGCGTTCTGGATGTCCGCCTGGAGGCCCTCGGCCTCCAGCGCCTTCTTCAGCAGCGGCTTGTCGAAGCCTTCCCAGCGCGCGGAACTCGCGGTCTCGGGGAGGATGACGCCGACCTTCGCGCCGGACGAGCCGCTGTTCGTGTTGGTGTCCGAGGTGGTGCTCCCACCACCGGACGTGTTGGCGCCACATGCCGTCATGGCCACGGCCAGGCCGGTGCCAAGGGCGATGAGAGCGAGGCTCTTGCTGCGCATCCGCCATCCCTTTCACGCAGGAGCGTAAATGTTGTGGCGCACAACGTATGCCGTGACATGCGGTGACCGGAAGCACACTTGACCGGTAAAGTAGGCACGATGCGCTAACGACGAGGTAACCGAACGGACATACGGTTACGCCTAATGCAGTAGCAGGTTACGTCCGGTGACAACCGCGGTCACAACGAACATCACCAGGAGCGCAGCGTCGCGATCCGCTCTTCGAGCTGCTCGATGCTCGCCATCGCCGTCGGCGGGCCGCCGCAGTACTCCCGCAGCTGGTTGTGGATCTTGCCGTGCGGCTTCTTGGTGCGGTGGTGGTGCATGGCCACCAGGGTGTTCAGCTCCTTGCGCAGTTGCGCCAGCCGCTCCTGCACGCTCGCCGTCCGCACGGGCGCGGGCGGCGGCGGGGCGGCGACCTGCCGCTTGCCCGCCTCGATGAGCTGCTTCTCCTGCCGCTGCCGCAGCAGCTCGCGCACCTGGTCGGGTTCGAGCAGGCCCGGCAGGCCCAGGTACTCCTGCTCCTCCTCGCTGCCCGCGAACGCGGCCGTGCCGAACGACGAGCCGTCGTAGATCACCTGGTCCAGCTCGGCGGACGCGCCGAGCGAGGTGAACGCCCGCTCCTCCTCGCCCGGCTCGTCCTTGACCTGGTTGGCCTGGGACAGCAGCTCGTCGTCCCAGCCGTCCTTCTCCCGGTGCGGCTTGCCCAGCACGTGGTCGCGCTGCTGCTCCAGCCCGCTGGCCAGGCCCAGCAGGACCGGCACGCTGGGCAGGAACACGCTGGCCGTCTCGCCCTTGGCGCGGGCGCGCACGAACCGGCCGATGGCCTGGGCGAAGAACAGCGGCGTGGAGGCGCTGGTGGCGTACACGCCGACGGCCAGCCGCGGCACGTCCACGCCCTCGGACACCATCCGGACCGCGATCAGCCAGCGGTCGGTCGAGGCGGCGAACTCGGCGATCCGGCCGGACGCCTTCGGGTCGTCGGACAGCACCAGCGTCGCGTCGTGGCCCGTGGTGCGCTTCAGGATCTCGGCGTACGCCTTGGCCACGGTCTGGTCGGTGGCGATGACCAGGCCGCCCGCGTCCGGCATGCCGCCCTCGCGCAGCTGCGTCAGCCGCAGGTCGGCGGCCTTGAGCACGGACGGCATCCACTCGCCGGTCGGGTCGAGCGCCACCCGCCAGGCCCGCGCGGTCTGCTCCTGGGTCAGCGGCTCGCCGAGGCGGGCGGAGAACTCCTCGCCCGCGCTCGTGCGCCACTGCGCCTCGCCGGAGTAGGCCAGGAAGATCACCGGCCGGACCACGCCGTCGCGCAACGCGTCGGAGTAGCCGTAGGAGTGGTCGGCGCGGCTGCGCTGGACGCCGTCCGGGCCCGGCTCGTAGCTGACGAACGGGATCGGCGAGTCGTCCGACCGGAACGGCGTCCCGGTCAGGCACAGCCGCCGCACGGCGGGCGTGAACGCCTCGCGGATCGCGTCGCCCCACGACTTCGCGTCGCCGCCGTGGTGGACCTCGTCCAGCAGGACCAGCGTCTTGCGGTTCTCCGTGCGGACGCGGTGCAGCGTCGGGTGGGCGGCGACCTGGGCGTAGGTGAGCGCGACGCCGTGGTAGTCGCGGGAGGTCACCGCCATGGTGTTGCGGAAGTTCGAGTCGATCGCGATGCCCGCCTCGGCCGCCGCCTTCGCCCACTGGTGCTTCAGGTGCTCGGTGGGGGTGACGATCGTGACGGCCTCGATCGTGCGGTCGGCCAGCAGCTCGGCCGCGACCCGCAGGCCGAACGTGGTCTTGCCCGCGCCGGGCGTGGCGACGGCGAGGAAGTCCTTGGGCTTCGCGGCCAGGTACTTCGTCAGCGCGCGGCGCTGCCAGGCGCGGAGGGGACGGGTCGTGGCGACTTGCGGTTGCGACAACCTCGAACCCTTTCTGCGCTGATCAGCGGCGGTGCCGCGGTGCCGGTGCGGCGGTGGACACGCAAATGCCCTCGGTGCGGGCGACCGTCGAGGGCAGGCACAGCCTACCCGCTGCGGCGGCGGCGCACCGTCGCCGATGCCGCGAAATCACCCGCCATGCACCATGCTTGATGTTGCGATGGGCTCGCCTAGGGACGACAGGACGCGCAGCACGGGCCGCAAGGGGCCCCTGCGGCTGTTGGCGCGCACGTTGTCGAAGGCGTGGGACGGCAGCATCTTCTCCGAGGCGGCCGAGGCGGCGTTCTGGCAGGTCCTCTCCTTCCCGCCGCTGCTGCTGGGGCTGCTGGGCAGCCTCGGGTACCTCGGCGACTGGTTCGGGCCGGAGGTCGTCAGCGCGGTCAAGGACCGGATCATCTCGACCTGCCGCACGATCTTCAGCCAGGACGTGGTCAACGGGGTGATCGTGCCCACCGTCGACCAGATCCTCACCACCGGCAAGGGCGAGATCGTCTCGGTCGGCTTCCTGATTTCGCTGTGGGCGGGGTCGTCGGCGATGTCGTCGTTCGTGGACGCGATCACCGCGGCGCACGACCAGTACGGGGTGCGCAACGAGGTGTGGCAGCGGATCTTCGCGCTGCTGCTGTACCTGGCGAGCCTGGTGCTGCTGATCATCGGCCTGCCGGTGCTGGCGCTGGGGCCGGACCTGCTGCCCGGCCTGTTCCCGGGGTCGTGGCGGCCGACGATCGAGGCGTGGCTGAGCGGGTTCTACTACCCGGTGATCGCGGTGCTGCTGGTGCTGGCGCTGGCGACGCTCTACAAGCTGTCGCTGCCGAACAAGCTGCCGTGGCACCGGCTCGTGCCGGGGGCGGTGCTGGCGATGGCGGTGTTCCTGCTGTCGTCGGTCGGGCTGCGGCTCTACATCCAGTGGATCACGACCACCGGCTACACCTACGGCGCGTTGGCGACGCCGATCGCGTTCCTGCTGTTCGCGTACCTGATCGGGTTGGCGATCACGATCGGCGCGTACTTCAACAGCGCGATGCAGGAGATGTGGCCGGCGAAGATGACGCGGCGGCAGCGGCGGCGCTGGCAGCGGCTGGAGATCGAGCGGGCGGCCGAGCGGGTCAGGTCGGACGAGGAGCGGCAGTCCCGGTCGGGCGGCCCCGCGGAACCCCGGCTGCACACCGCGCCGTCGCCGGCGGACGCGAACCGCACGATGCCGTTGCCGGTGGAACGCCGGAAGCGGGACGCACCCGAGACCGTGCCGGTGGAGCGGCCGACGACCGGCGGCCCGCAGCCGGGCCCGAACGCGGGCGGGACCACGCCCGTCGAGCGGCGGGTGGTGCGGGAGACGCCGGTGCGCGGGCACGGGTCGGGCCCCGGCGGGTCGGGGCCGGGGCCGTCCTAGCGGGGGTCGGTCAGTCGCCGCCCTTGGGCAGGCTGTCGTAGATCTTCTTGCATTCCGGGCAGACGGGCGAGCCCGGCTTCGGCGACTTCGTCACCGGGAACACCTCGCCGCACAGCGCCACCACGTGCGTGCCCATCACCGCGCTCTCGGCGATCTTGGCCTTGCGCACGTAGTGGAACATCTTCGGCGTGTCGTCACCGGTGTGGTCCGTGCCTTCCGGCCGGGTCTCCACGTCGGGCAGAGTCTGCGTGCTCACGCGCCCAGCGTACCTGGGATGATGGCCCCTCGTGAGCACGCCGAGCGTCACCGAAGAGGTCCGATCCGCCCTGGCCGAGAACCGGCCGGTGGTCGCGTTGGAGAGCACGATCCTGTCCCACGGGCTACCGCCCGGCCGCAACCGCGAGGTCGCCGAACGGCTCGAAGGCGTGGTGCGCGCCGCGGGCGCGGTGCCGGCCACGATCGCCGTGCTCGGCGGCGTCCCCCGGATCGGGTTGACCCCCGCCGAGCTGGACCGCGTCTGCGACCCCGCCCACGACCTGGTGAAGCTGTCCCGCCGGGACCTGGGCGCGGCGTACGCGCTCAAGCGCGACGGCGCGACGACCGTGGCGAGCACGGCGGCGCTGGCGCACGCGGCGGGCATCGGGGTCTTCGCCACCGGCGGCCTGGGCGGGGTGCACCGGGGCGCGCGGGAGACCTGGGACGTGTCCGCCGACCTCGACGTGCTGGCCACGACGCCGGTGCTGGTGGTGTGCTCGGGCGTGAAGTCGATCCTGGACATGGGCGCGACGCTGGAGCTGCTGGAGACCCGCTCGGTGCCGGTGATCGGCTACCGCACGGACCGGTTCCCCGCGTTCTACCGCCGCGAGTCGGAGTTCGGCGTGCCGTGGCGGGTGGACACGCCCGCCGAGGCCGCCGCGGTGGTGGCCGCGCACCGGACCGCGCCCGGCGAGGCGGGCGTGCTGCTGGCGAACCCGATCCCGGCCGAGTTCGAGATGGACGCCGGGCTGCACGACCGGCTGCTCGCGGAGGGCCTGGAGCTGCTGCGCGAACGGGACGTGCACGGCAAGGAGGTCACGCCGGTGCTGCTGGAGCACTTCCACACGGCCAGCGGCGGCGTGAGCCTGGACGCGAACGAGGCGCTGGTGGTGTCGAACGCCTCCCTGGCCGCGGCGGTGGCCGTGGAGCTGGCGGCGTGACGGGGATCGTCGTCGTCGGCGACGCCGGGCTGGACGTGGTGGCCCGGCACTCCGGGCCGATCGTGCACGGCGGCGACTCGCGCGCGTCGGTGACCATCGAACCCGGCGGCGCGGGCGCGAACACGGCGGTGTGGCTGGCCGCGTGCGGCGCGTCGCCGGTGCTGGTGGCGCGGGTCGGCGCGGACTCCGCGGGCCGGCAGGTGCACGCCGAGCTGACCGCGGCCGGCGTCCGGTGCGCGTTCGCCGTGGACCCCGGGGCGGCCACGTGCTGCGTGGTCGTGCTGGTGGACGACACGGGCCAGCGCAGCATGCTGCCCGACCGGGGCGCGAACGCCCGCTTCTCCCCCGGCGACCTGGACCGCGGCCTGCTGCGCGACGCCTCGCACCTGCACCTGTCCGGGTACGTGCTGCTGGACGCGTCGTCGCGGCCCGCGGGGCTCGCGGTGCTGCGGGCGGCGCGGGAGGCGGGGTTGACCACGTCGGTGGACCCGCAGTCGGCGGCGTTGATCTACGACGGGTTCCTGGACGACGTGCGCGGGGTGGACGTGCTGCTGCCCAACACCGAGGAGCTGGTCGCGCTCACCGGGTCCGCCGAGCCGGCGTCGGCCGCGGCGCTGCTGGACGTGGTCGGCGCGGTGGCGCTGACCTCCGGGGCGGACGGGGCGAGCTGGGTGGACCGGGGCGGCGTGGTGTCCGTGCCGGCCGAGGACGTCGAGTGCGTGGACTCCACCGGCGCGGGGGACGCGTTCGACGCCGGGCTGCTGGCGGCGTGGCTGTCCGGGGCGTCGCGGCGGGACGCGCTGCTCGGCGGGGTGCGCGCGGCGGCCCGGGCGGTGTCCGCCGTCGGCGCGCAGCCGGCGGGTCAGCCCTCGATGACGTGATGCCCGCGCGCCTCGAGGGCGCGGTGCTCCTTGACGAACCGGCTGGCCTTCTCCGCCTTGCGGGGAGGCCGGTCGTTCGCGATCAGCACGGCCATCCACGGCAGCGGGACGGACAGCACGATCAGCGCCAGCGCCAGCCACCAGGTCTGGTAGAAGACCATCGCCAGGACGAGGCACGGGATGCGCGCGCCCATCATGATCGCGTACTTGCGCTTGCGCGCGGCGTGCTGCTCCTCGTAGGAGGGAGCCGCCTCGGTGATGAGCACCGGAGTGCCGTCGCGCTCGGGACTGGCCATGACTCCATACTCCCACCACGCGGACCGGACCGACACCTCCCGGTCCGCCAACTCACACGGGCGCGCGCCGGTGCCCGTGACCTTAGGATCCCGCTGTGGTCGCCCTTGATCGCCTGGTCGACGTGCTCGGCAGCCTCGGCACGCACCTGAGCTGCGCGCCGAGGGGGCGGGACGTCGAGCTGCGCGGGGTGGCGCTGCACGACCCGGCCGAGCAGACGCCCGCCGCGCCGGACGACGTGCTGCTCGGATTGGGCGTGCCCACGCCCGCGGCGGCGGCGCGGCTGGTCGGCGGCACGCCGGCGGCGGCGGTCGTGCTGCACGGGGCCCCGCCGCTGGACGAACGGGTGGTCGCGGCGGCGAAGCGGTCCGGCGCGGCGGTGCTGCTGGTGGACCCGTCGGTGCCGTGGGGCCAGCTGGCGAACGTCGCGCAGACCCTGGTGCTGGGCGGGCAGGGGTCCGGTGACCTGTTCGCGGTGGCGGACGCGATCGCGGCGGTGGTCGGCGGCCCGGTGACGATCGAGGACCAGCAGTCGCGGGTGCTGGCGTACTCGTACCGGCAGCAGGACGTGGACCCGGTGCGGGTCCAGACGATCCTGGGGCGGCGGGTGCCCGAGGAGGCGCGGCAGGCGCTGGACGCCTACGGCGTGTTCACGCACCTGGCCCGGTCCGACGACCCGCTGTTCGTGCCGAAGCTGACCGACCGGCTGGGCGGGCGGCTGGTGGCGGCGGTGCGGGCGGGGCGCGAGCTGCTCGGCTCGGTGTGGGTCGAGGTGGACGACCCGGTCGACGCGGCGCGCGAGGACGCCCTGGTGGACGGCGCGCGGACGGCGGCGCTGCACCTGCTGCGGGCCCGCGCGTCGGCGGACCTGGAGCGCCAGGCCGAGGCGGACCTGGTGATCGAGGCGTTGGAGTCGGGGCTGCCCGCGAACCTGGCCCGGCTGGGGCTGCCGTCGTCCGACCTGCGGGTGATCGCGGTGCAGGCGCACGCCGGCGAGGGCGAGCACGGGGCGGCGCTGCTCGCGTTCTCCCGGGCGACGGCGGGGTTCGGCTGGTCGCGGCCGGGGCGGTCGGCGTTGTTCGGCAACGTGCTCTACACCGTGCTGCCGTGCGGGGAGGACCCGGCGGCGGCGGTGGAGTGGGTGCGGGCGCTGGGGCGGGAGCTGCCGGCGGAGGCCGTGGTGCAGGCCGGGATCGGGGGGCGGGCGGACGCCGCGTCGCTGCCCGCGTCGCGCGGCGAGGCCGACGAGTGCCTGGCGCTGTCCGGCGGCGAGCCCGTGGTGTACGACGGGGCGTGGGCGCGGGTGCTGCTGCGGCGGTTGGCGGGCGTGGCGGAGGCCGGGCGGCTCCCGTCGCGCGGACCGGTGGCGGACCTCGTGCGGCACGACGCCCGGCACGGCACGCAGTACGCGGTGACGTTGCGGGCGTGGTTGGCGGCGCAGGGCGACGCGCGGGAGGCCGCGCGGGCGCTGTCGGTGCACCCGAACACGTTGCGGTACCGGATGCAGCGCATGGCGGCGGTGACGTCGCTGGAGCTGGACGACCCGGAGCAGCGGCTGGCGCTGGCGATCGCGCTGGCGATCACGCCGCCGGCCTGACCGTCCGGGCCTCCCGGCGGCCCGCGCGGTCCGCCGCGGCCGTGGGATCCGCCGTCACCTCGTGCTGGTCCGGACCGTGGCCGTCCACTCGGCCGCACCGCCCGGACCGCGGTCGCCGAGCGCGATCAGCGCGCAGGCGCGCCCCTGGTCGAGCAGCGACTGCGTGATCGTGGTGAGCCCTTCCCGCAGGGCGTCCGGCCCGTCGTCCCAGCCGGCCACGGCGACGTCCGCCGGCACGCGGAGCCCGCGCCGCCGGGCCGCGTCGAGCACGGCGAACGCCAGTTGGTCGCTCATCGCCACCACCGCGTCCGTGTCGCACGCGTCGAGCAGCAGGTCGGCCAGGGCTGCGGCCTCCTCGCGGTCGTTGCGGGCCACGACGGCCACGGGCAGGCCGGCCGGGTCGCGGCCGGCGTCCCGGCAGTGGTCGTACACGCCCTGGAGGCGGTCGCGGGTGACCGGGAACGCGACCCGCGCGGCGTCCGGTCCCGTCTCCAGCCGCGGCTTGCGGTCCCGGTCGAAGGGGAACGCGAGGACGCTCGGGCGGCGCGCGCCGGGGAACGTGCGGGCGGCCAGCTCCCGGGCCGACGCGCGGTTGTCGATGCCGACCACCTCCGCGCCGCCGACCGCCGGACCGCCGTGCACCGCGACCGGTTTGCCGAGGCCGCCCACCACGTCGAGCACCGGGTCGGTGTCGACGGTCGTCCAGACGATGTAGCCGTCGACCGACGCCGACCGCACCCGTTCGACGTCCTGCTCCTCCCCGGTGGTCGGGATGAGGTTGAGCCCGATCCCGCGTTCCCGGCAGACCTCGGCGACCCCGGTCAGGAACCGGCGGGCCTGGGGGTCCTCGAACGCGTACGCGAGGTGTTCGCCGAGCACCACGCCGATCGCGCCGGTGCGGCGGCGGCGCAGGGAGCGCGCGGTCGGGTCCGGTCCCCGGTAGCCGAGCGCGGCGGCGACCTCGCGGACCCGGCGCAACGTGTCCGGCGCGACCCGGTCCGGCTGGTTGTAGCAGTACGACACGGTCATCGGCGAGACGCCGCTGCGCCGCGCCACCTCCGCCATGGTGACGCGCGGCGCGCCGGCGCTGGACATGGGCACAGCTTATCTGTGTATCGTTACACAATGCGGATGGTCTCCCGGACCGGTGTGGCGCTGACCGCGTTGAGCACCGCCTGCTTCGTCTCCGTGACGTCGGAGAACCTGCCCGTGGCGCTGCTGCCGCAGCTGACGGCCGGTTTCGGCGTGTCGGAGTCGGCGGTGGGGCTGCTCATGACGGGGTACGCGGTGGTCGTCGCGGTCTCGGTGGTGCCGCTGGTCGCCGCGACGGCGGGCTGGGACCGCCGCACGACCGCGCTGGGCGCCGTGGCCGCGGTCGTGGCGTCCAACCTGCTGCTGGCCGTCGCGCCCGGTTACGGGGTCGCGGTGGCCGCCCGGCTGGTCGCGGCCGTGGGGCACGGCGTGTTCTGGTCGGTCGTCGCGCCGATGGCCGCGCGCCTGGTCGGGTCCGGGCGATCCGGCCGCGCCACGGCGGTGGTGTTCGCCGGGAACTCGCTGGCCTTCCTGGTGGGGCTGCCGCTCGGCTCGTGGCTCGGCACGACGCTCGGCTGGCGGCTGACCGTGCTGCTCATGGCGGTCGTCGCGGCGCTGTCGGCGGTGGCGATCCGGCTCACGGTCGACCCGATGCCGGCGGACGCCCCGGCGCGACGCCGGTCGCCGGCCCGGGAGGTGCTGTCCGACCGGTCCCTGATCCCGGTGAACGTGGTGACGCTGGTCGTGGTCACGGGCCACTTCGCGGCGTTCACCTACATCACGGCGATCATCGCCGACTACGCGCACCTGACCGGTTCGGCGACGTCGGCCCTGCTCCTCGCCTACGGCGCGCTGGGCCTGGTCGGGCTGGTGCTGATCGGGCGGCACGTCGACCGCCGGCCGCTGGCCACGGCGCTCGCGGTCACCGGCGGGCTCGGCGCGTGCCTGCTCGTGCCGCTCGTCGCGGGTCCGGGCGTCCTGGCCGGCGGGGCCGTCGTGCTGTGGGCCGCGCCGGCGGGCGGGCTGGCCGTGGTGCTCCAGGCCGCGGTCCTGCGCGCGGCGACCGACCGGCCGGACCTCGCGTCGGCGGTGTACGTCGTGGCGTTCCAGGTCGGCATCGCCCTGGGCGCGTGGGCCGGGGGCGTCTTCCTCGACCGGGGCGCGCTGCCCGCCGCCCTGGCCACGGCCGTGGTGTGCGGCCTGGTCGCCGCCGTCGTGGCCGGCCGTTCCGCCGCGTTCAACCGCGTGCCCGCCGACCACCTCCGGTGACACCGCGCCCGACCGCTCCCCCGCACCCGCCGACCGGGGCCTCGGGTTCCACCGGTGTGCCGGGCCGTTCCGCCCCGCGCCCCCGGTGCCCAGCGACCGCCCCGCCGTAGGGCCGCGTGTCGCCGACAGCCGCCGCCTGCCCCGCGACCGGCCGACCACTGAGCCCTGCGCCCGCCGACCGGGCCTCCGCGGCCGCGCGTCGGGTGGGGTCGGCCCGGCAGAGGCCGGTGGGGCGCGAGACCATGACCGGGTGCTCCCTGATCTTTCTCCCGACCTGACCGCACGGCTGCGCGAGGCGTTCCGCGCCGCCGACTACGACGCGGACGGGGTGGTCGACGCGCTCGGGTCGCAGGCCCACGCCGCCCTGAGCCGGGGCGAGCCCGAGGCCGCCCGGCGCGCCACCCGCGACGCCGGCGCGCTCGGCACCCTGGTCCGGCTGTTCCTGCTCGGCGACACCGAGCCCGAGGCGGCCGTCCGCGCCGCGCTGCCCGACGTGGACCTGGACACCGCCGTCAAGGCGGAGGTCCTGCGCGGCGACGGGGACGGGCTGCGGGCGGGGCTGGACATCCGGCCCTACGGCGACGACGAGGGCTCCTGGTGGGTCGTCGCCGACCAGGACGCCGACCAGCGCGGCGGCCCCGTGCCCGCCGACCACGTGCTGGGCGTCGGCCACGCGTCCATCAGCCTGGCCCGCGCCACCTCGCGCCGCCCGGTCGGCACGCTGCTCGACCTGGGCACGGGTTGCGGCGTCCAGGCCCTGCACGCGAGCCGGCACGCCGACCGCATCACCGCCACCGACCTGTCCGAACGCGCGCTCGCCCTGGCCGCGGGCACGTTCCGGCTCAACGAGCTGGACGTGGAGCTGCGGCGGGGCGAGTGGTTCGGCCCGCTGCGCGGCCGCCGGTTCGACCAGGTCGTGTGCAACCCGCCGTTCGTCGTGGGGCCGCCGCGCGTCGACTACGTCTACCGGGACTCGGGCCTGGCCGGCGACGACGCGAGCGCCCTGGTCGTGCGCCAGATGCCGGCCTTCCTGAACGAGGGCGGCGTGGGCCAGCTGCTGGCGTCGTGGCTGCACCGCCGCGGCGAGGACTGGGCCGACCGGGTCACGTCCTGGCTGCCGCGCGGCGGCGTGGACGCGTGGTTCGTGCAGCGCGACGTCGCCGACCCCGCCCTCTACGTCGGCACGTGGCTGCGCGACGCGGGCGTGGACCCGCGCGGCGCCGAGGGCCGGGCCAAGGCGTCGGCCTGGCTGGACTGGTTCGCCGAGAACGACGTGGAGGGCGTCGGCTTCGGGTTCGTCACGCTCCGGCGCACCGACACCGAGCACGCCGAGGTGGTGTGCGAGGACCTCCGCCACGCCTTCGACGACCCGCTGGGCCCGGAGTCCGCCGCCTGGCTCGACCGGGTGGCCTGGCTGCGCGCCACCGACAACGACCAGCTGCTGGCCACCCGGTTCACCGTGCCGGACGGCGTGCTGCTGGAGGAGGTGTCCGCGCCCGCCGAGGAGGGCTGGGAGGCGGTCGTGCGCCGCCTGCACCGCACCGACGGCCCCGGCTGGCAGCACGAGCTGGACGAGACCGCGGCCCGGCTGCTGGCCGGTTTCCGGGGCGCGCTGCCGCTGTCCGACCTGGTCACGCTGCTCGCCTACGCCCAGGACCTGGACGCCGACGCGCTCGCCGCGGCCGCGCTGCCGGTGGTCCGCGAGCTGGTCCGGCACGGCATGGTGGTGCCGGCGTGAGAGCGGTGGTGGCCCGCGTCACCGAGGCGTCGGTGACCGTGGACGGCGAGGTGGTCGGCGCGATCGACGAGCCGGGCCTGCTGGTGCTGCTGGGCGTGCACGTGGACGACGACGCCGACAAGGCGCGCGTCATGGCCCGGAAGCTGCACGAGTTGCGCATCCTGCGGGACGAGGAGTCGTGCGCCACGACCGGCGCGCCCCTCTTGGTTGTGAGCCAGTTCACACTCTACGGCGAGACGCGGAAGGGGCGGCGGCCGTCGTGGACCGCCGCCGCCCGGCCCGCGCACGCCGAGCCGTTGGTCGAGGAGGTGGTGTCGGAACTGCGCCGGAAGGGCGCGCGAGTACAAACCGGACGGTTCGGCGCGATGATGTCCGTCCGGAGTGCGAACGACGGTCCGTTCACCGTGTTGGTCGAACTCTAGATCCTTCTCAGGCAATCCTCAGGATTCCCCGCGCAACCGCTGTGACGGCAGTGACGTCTTGAGGTCGTGGGAAGCGGGAACCATTTCGGCACGGTTCGCGTTTCCACCAGTGTCAGACACCGAAAGGTGAGCCGCGCAGCGCAGCGCGGAGCGTGCGACACGACCGCACTGCCAGCCCGCGACACAAGGGGGAGGGAGCTCCATGACCGTCCCGAAGGTCCTCGACCGTCAGGTCGGGAACGAGACGACCACGAGCGCCGAGTTGGACCTCGACGCCCAGGGACCGGCCGCAGACCTGGTTCGGGTGTACCTGAACGGGATCGGCAAGACAGCCCTGCTGACGGCGGCCGACGAAGTGGAACTCGCCAAGCGGATCGAGGCGGGCGTCTTCGCGCAGCACAAGCTCGAGACCCATCCCGAGCTGCCGGAGGAGCGTCGGCGGGAACTGCGCGCGCTGATCCGCGACGGCCACGTCGCAAAGAACCACCTTCTCGAAGCGAATCTCCGGCTGGTCGTTTCCCTGGCGAAGCGATACACCGGGCGCGGAATGCCGCTGCTGGATCTGATCCAGGAAGGCAACCTGGGCTTGATCCGCGCGGTGGAGAAGTTCGACTACACCAAGGGCTTCAAGTTCTCGACCTACGCGACCTGGTGGATCCGCCAGGCGATCACCCGGGGAATGGCGGACCAGGGCCGCACGATCCGGCTGCCCGTCCACCTGGTGGAGCAGGTCAACAAGCTCGCCCGGATCAAGCGCGACCTGCACCAGCAGCTCGGCCGCGAGGCGACCAACGAGGAGCTGGCCAAGGAGTCGGGCCTGTCGCCGGAGAAGGTGGTCGACCTGCTCGACCACGCCCGCGACCCGGTGAGCCTGGACATGCCGGTCGGCACCGAGGAGGACGCCCCGCTGGGCGACTTCATCGAGGACTCCGACGCCACGGACGCCGAGAGCGCGGTCATCTCCGGCCTGCTCCAGGACGACCTGCGCCGGGTGCTGGCCACGCTGGACCCGCGCGAGCAGGCCGTGATCCGGCTGCGCTACGGCCTGGAGGACGGCCAGCCGCGCACCCTGGACCAGATCGGCAAGCAGTTCGGCCTGTCCCGGGAACGGGTCCGGCAGATCGAGCGCGAGGTCATGTCGAAGCTGCGGCAGGGCGAGCGGGCGGCCAAGCTGCGCGCCTACGCGAGCTGACGCGGCGCGAACTGACGCGATACAGCGGGAACGTCACCGCGGTGCGGGATTGACTTGTGACGCCGGTCACGGCACGGTCGTGCGTTGAGCCACGCGACACCTCCGCCCCATTCCGCGGGGGTGTCGCACGCCGAGGAAGGTCGGGGCGGTCGGGGGCCGGCCCGGCCTTCCGCGTCCCGCCTACAGGCCCAGGTACTCCGCGAGCTTCTCGCGGAAGAACCGCACGTGCGCCTCGCGCTCCTCGCCCGCGTACCCGCGCGGCACGCCCTCCACGATCATCACCAGGCACAGGTACGCCCGGTAGAGCGCGATCCGGGTCTCCTCGGCCGCGGTGAACCCCTCGACGCCGTAGCCCGCCAGGTAGTCCGCGTCCAGGTCGGTGAACAGCGCCACCGTCGCGATCTCGGCCAACGGGTCGCCGAACAGCGCCCGCTCCGGGTCGATGATCCCCTCGACGTGGCCGTCGGCGAGGAAGATGTTCGCCTCCCACAGGTCGAAGTGCACCAGCACGGGCTCGGTGACCTCGTCCAGCAGGTCCGCGCGGGCGTCGAACGCGGCCCGGACCCCGGCCGGCAGCTCCACGCCGAACCGCCCGGCGTCGGCCAGCACCGCGTCCACCATCGCCGTGAACGCCTCGCGCCACGTCGCCCCGTTCGGGCCCTGGACGTAACCGAAGACGTCGCCCCGGATGCGGTGCAGCTCCCGCGCGATCGCGCCCAGCTCGCGCCGCAGCGCGCCGTGCTCCGCGTCGCTCAACCGCGCCCGCGCCGACGACCACGGTTCGCCCCGCAACGCGGTCATCAGCAGCAGGCCGTCCTCGTGCAGCAGCACCTCCGGCACGGGCAGCCCGCGCGCGGCCATCAGCTCGAACGCCAACGCCTCCGTGCGCATCAGGTCCCGTTCGTAGGTGAGCAGCGGCACGTCCGGGGGCGGCGCGACCTTCAGCACGGTCTCGCGGCCGTCCGCCGCGGTGAGCCGGTAGGCGGTGTTGAACATGCCCTCGGTCAGCTCGACGTGCGCGACGAGCGGGACCCCGAGGGCGCGGCGGACGAGGGCGTCGAGTTCGGCTTCGGCGAGCCGGCGCTTGGTGAGGCTGTCGACCACGACGCGAATCACATCACGCCGCCGGGACGCGGGGGCGCGATCGGTATAAGTTCGGCGGAACCCGAAGCGCGCAAGGGAGCCGCGACGTGACCCCGCCGAACCTCCTGGCACCCACGTTCCAGTACACCGACGTCCTGCCGCTGGCCCAGGACAACCACACCGACTACCGGCTCGTGACGCCGGACGGCGTGTCGGTCGTCGAGGCCGCCGGCCGGACGTTCCTCCAGGTCGAGCCCGCGGCGCTGACGCTGCTGGCCAAGGAGGCCATCCGGGACATCCAGCACCTGCTGCGGCCCTCGCACCTGGCGCAGCTCCGGGCGATCGTGGACGACCCCGAGGCCAGCGGCAACGACCGGTTCGTGGCGATGGACCTGCTGCGCAACGCGTGCATCTCGGCCGGCGGCGTGCTGCCCATGTGCCAGGACACCGGCACGGCGATCGTGATGGGCAAGCGCACGGAGTCCGTGCTGACCGGCGGCACCGACGAGGAAGCCCTGTCGCGGGGCATCTTCGAGGCGTACCAGGAGCTGAACCTGCGCTACTCGCAGATGGCCCCGGTCACGTTCTGGGACGAGCGCAACACCGGCACCAACCTGCCCGCGCAGATCGACCTGTTCACCGCGCCGGGCGTGGAGCCGAAGTACGAGTTCCTGTTCATGGCCAAGGGCGGCGGGTCGGCCAACAAGACGTTCCTGTACCAGGAGACCAAGGCGCTGCTGAACCCGTCGCGGCTGGCGAAGTTCCTCGACGAGAAGCTGCGCTCGCTCGGCACGGCCGCCTGCCCGCCGTACCACCTCGCCGTGGTCGTCGGCGGGCTGTCGGCCGAGCAGAACCTGAAGGTCGCCAAGCTCGCGTCCGCCCGCTACCTCGACGGCCTGCCCACCGAGGGCTCGGCCGCCGGGCACGCGTTCCGGGACGTCGACCTGGAGCAGCAGGTGCTGGAGCTGACCCGGAACTTCGGCATCGGCGCGCAGTTCGGCGGCAAGTACTTCTGCCACGACGTGCGCGTGATCCGGCTGCCGCGGCACGGCGCGTCGTGCCCGGTCGGCATCGCGGTGTCCTGCTCGGCGGACCGCCAGGCCAAGGCGAAGATCACCCCCGAGGGCATCTTCCTGGAGCAGTTGGAACGCGACCCGGCGCACTTCCTGCCCGACGTGACCGGCGAGGACCTGTCCGACGAGGTCGTGAAGATCGACCTGACCCGGCCGATGGCCGAGATCCGCAAGACCCTGTCGAAGCTGCCGGTGAAGACCCGCGTGTCGCTGACCGGGCCGCTGGTGGTGGCGCGCGACATCGCCCACGCCAAGATCAAGGAGCGCCTGGACGCGGGCGAGCCCATGCCGCAGTACCTCAAGGACCACCCGGTGTACTACGCCGGGCCGGCCAAGACGCCCGAGGGCTACGCCTCGGGGTCGTTCGGCCCGACCACGGCCGGGCGGATGGACTCCTACGTCGAGCAGTTCCAGGCCGCCGGCGGGTCGCTGGTGATGCTGGCCAAGGGCAACCGGTCCAAGCAGGTGACGAACGCCTGCCAGGCGCACGGCGGGTTCTACCTGGGCTCGATCGGCGGCCCGGCGGCCCGGCTGGCCCAGGACTGCATCCGCAAGGTCGAGGTGCTGGAGTACCCCGAGCTGGGCATGGAGGCGGTCTGGAAGATCGAGGTGGAGGACTTCCCGGCGTTCGTCGTGGTGGACGACAAGGGCAACGACTTCTTCGCCGAGACCTCCGCCCCGACCCTCCAGATCTCGTTCCGGAAGTAGCCCCCGCCGGGTGACCGGGACGTCACCGCCGTGACGCCGCCGGCACGAGACCGGGCGCGGCCTTGAACGAGACGGCCTCCATGAGCGGCCTGCGCTTGGTGTTGTGGAACGCGGCGATCCGCCACCGGCCGTCGCCCTCGCGCACCAGGACGTAGGTCTGCACCTTGCCCGGCTTCGCCGGCGGCCGGCCCTTGTAGGTGTCGCCGCGCCCGGTGACGATCGCGGTGTCGGGGGTCGGGAAGCGGACGTCGAGCACCTCGTCGGCGAGGCGGGTGCCGCGGAGGAACTTCGACCACAGCGTCCGGTGGCTCTCCGCGATCTCGTGGCGGCCCTGGTAGTGGGTGCCGACGTAGGTGACGTACGTGGCGTCTTCGGTGAACAGCGCGCCGTAGGCGTCGGCGTCGTGGGCCGCCCATGCCTCCACCAACGCGTCGATGACGCCGCTGACCGCGGCCCGGTCGTCCTGCTGCTGCATGATCCCTCCAGTTGGCTATACTGCGACAGATGTTGCACGGCTGCAATATCTGCACACATGCAGATATTAGGGAGGGGCGACCGGGATGGCAAGTGGCGCGGAGCAGGAGCGGCACGTGGTGTTCCGCCGGTACCTGGACGCGGTGGGGCTGCACGGCATGGCCGGCGCGGAGGCGGCCGGCCTGCACGCGTCCGAGTGGTACGCGTTCAGCCTGATCTCGCTGGACGGCCCGCTGACCTCGGGCGAGCTGTCCGCCCGGACGGGCCTGACCACGGGCGCGACCACCCGCCTGGTGGACCGCCTGGAACGCGCCGGGTACGTCCGGCGCGTCGCCGACCCGGCCGACCGCCGCAAGGTGCTCATCGAGGCGGTGACCGACGCGGCGGCCGGCATCGAGGACGTCGTGGGGCCCGCGCGTCGCCGCATCGCCGACGTGCTGGCCCACTACCGCCCGGAGGAACTGGACGTGCTGTTCGACTACTTCGCCCGCGCCGCGCCGGCCTACCGGGAGGCCACCCGGGAGATCCGGGAGGCGACCGCGCGGGCGCGTCGGACCGGCGCGGGCGGGTAGCGGGTCAGCTCCGGGTGTAGATCACGCCCAGCCTGTCGACCTCGGTCCCGGACCGGCCCGTGAAGCCCGCGATGTGCCGGCCGTCGGGCGCGGTGACCGTGACGGCGTCCGCGGTCGGCGTGCCGGCGGCGACCGTGCGGCCGCGGTCGGTGGTGATGCGGACGGAGAACACGCGGGTGCGGCCGTCGCGTTGGCCGCGGGTGACGGTGGCCGAGGTCAGGCGCTCCCCCGGTTCGAGGGTGAGCGTCGTCGGGGTGCCGCCCGCGCCGCCGTGGCCGAGCGCGGTGCCGTCGGCGAGCGTGAGGCCCACGCGGTCGAGGCGCGCGCCGCCGCTCAGGGTCACCTCGCGCACGGCCGCGCCGGGCGTCACGGCGTCGACGTCGGTGAACGGGGTGCCGCCCGGGCCGCCGACCTGGTCGCTCATCCGCAGGTGGTCGGCGAGCCGCCAGGTGAACTCGACGGCGTGCGGGTAGTGGTCGGACAGCGGTTCGCCCTCGGGGTCGAGGAAGGCGGAGTGGTCGTTGCGGTAGGCGGTGGCGGTGAGGTCGACGAAGGCGTTGTCGCGGTAGAAGACCTTGTCGACGACCTCGCAGGCGGTGGTGACGTTGTGCGGGTCGCAGGTGAGCGCGGGCGTGCCGGCGGCGGGTTCGACGCCGCCCCGGACCAGCTCGACCCAGGCGTCGGTGAGGCCGCGGGGATGGACGAGGTCGCGGATGTTGTCGCCGGCGCGGGTGTAGCGGGTGTTGGTGTCGCCCATGACGATCACCGCGTTGCCCGCCGAGTTCCGGGCCACGTACTCGGACAGCTGGGTGATGTTCGCGCGGCGGGCGGCCAGGTCGGCGTCCGTGCTGCCGGCGTTGGCGTGCACGTTGTAGAGGTCCACGTGCACGCCCTCGGCCAGGCGGAGGCGGGCGAACGTGAAGCCCTTGGGGGTCAGGCAGTCCGTGCCGTTGCACCGGTTCCACTTGACCCGCGTGAAGTCCTCGTACGGGTGGGCGGAGAGGGTGTTGAGGCCGTCGCCGAACGGCACTCCCCCGCTGGTCGGCGTGCGGTGCGGGTGGTCGTCCGCGGCGTAGAGGGCGGCGTGGTGGTTGAAGTCCTCCTGGACGTTGACCACGTCGTAGCCGAGGACGCGCGCGCCGATGAGCGGCGTGTTCCTGGCCGGGTCCGAGCCCGAGAGCGGTTCGGGGAGGCCGGCGACGTTGTAGGTCAGCACGGAGAACCGGCCGCCGGTGTCATCGGCGGACGCGGTGGGGGCGACCAGTGCGGTGACGCCCGCTGCCGCGAGCACGATGCCGAGGAGTCGTCTCACGTCACCGCAGTGTGGTCGTCCCGGCCCGCGCCCGGAACCGCTGACGCGAATCTTTTTCAGGTGTTCACCCGGTCAGCCGACCCGTCACGCGGTGTCCTCGCGGGCTTCCAGGACCAGGCGGCGGGAGCCGAGCGGGGCGTCGAGGGTGACGTTCAGCGGCACGGCGCGCAGCTCCTGCGTGCACTGGCCGCCGTCGGGCGGCGGGTAGTAGGTCGTCACGAGCGTGATCAGGACCTGGTCTCCGGACTGGGCCGTCACCTCGGCGCTCGCCGTCTTGCAGCCGCCCCCGAGGCCCATCACCTGCACCGTGCGGCCGTCCGCCGACGTCCAGGCGTGCCGGTCGTAGGTGTCCGGGAGCGTGCCGCCGTCCACCCGGTCGGGGGGCACCTCGGCGGCGCCGGCCAGCGGGGCGGCGGTGGTCTGCGGCGGTGGGGCGGTGGGCCGGTCGGTGGTCCCGGTGCCGGTGGCCCCGGGGGATGACAACGTTGTCGGGGCAGCCGACGTGGTGGTGGTCGGGGAGCCGGTGGACGACGGGCCGAACGGGGCGTTGCCGGTGGCGCCGCTGCTGCACCCGGCGAGCGCGAGCAGGGCGAGGGCGACGGCGACCTTGACGTTCCTCATAGCTGGAGGACGGTACCCGGCGGCCGGGGGTTGCAGGCGGTGCCCGGCCGACCCGGGGGCGGGCCGACCGGGCTCCGGGGGATTACTTCTGGTCCTGCCGGGTGCTGAGCACGACCGTGCGGTCGCCCAGCGGGGCGTCGAGCTTCACGGTGAGCGGCGGGTAGCGGATGTCCATCGTGCAGACCGGCTGGTCGGCGGGCGTGGTCTCGACCAGGACCAGCTTCACGGTCTCGGCGTTCTGCTCGGCGACCTCGACGCTCGCCTTGCCGCAGCCCGCCTCCTGCGCGATGACGCCCAGCACGGACCCGTCACCCTCGGTCCAGGTGGTGGTGGGGTTGCCCTCGGGGACGGCGCTCGCGTCGACCCGGTCCGCGGGCACCTCCACGCCGCCCGGCGGCACGGGGCTCTCGAACTCCGGTTCCCCGCTCGGCGAGGTCGGCGCGGCGGACGTGGTCAGCGTCGGCCCACCGTCGCCCGAACCGACGGGCGTGGACGTTGCGCAGGCGGCGAGCACGACCAGCAGCACACCCGCGCCGACAGCGGTTCCCAGGCTTCTCATGCCCAGAGGACGGACCGACCCACCACCGCGGTTGCCCACCGTTCTTCACAATTACCCGTTCAGGCGACAAACCCGCGTGTCCTACGTTCGCGTCGCGCGTGTCCTACGTTCAGAACAGCCATGGTGAACGTTCGGAACGGCGGCCCGCCGACCTGAGTGTTCAACATGGGGTACCGGAACGTAGGACACGCGCGTTCTGGACGTAGGACACGCGCGGGGGTGTTAGGTGAGGGAGTGGTGCAGGGTGGTGATGGCGTGGCGGAGGGCGGTCAGGCGGGCGGTGGAGGCCAGGCCCGCGTGGTAGAGGTGGAACTCGCGCACGCCGGCCTCGGCGTAGGCGAGCCACTCCTTGGCCAGCTCGTCGCCGTCCGCCGGCCTCGGCGGCAACGCCAGCACGTACGCCGCGGTGCGCACGTCCGACTCCGCGCGCAGCGCGCGGATCGCGGGCAGGGACGCGTCCACGCCCGGCCAGCACGTCACCGTGAGCACGTCCACGTCGGCGTCCACGCCCCCGGCCACGGTGGCGAACGGCCCGGTGCCCCACGGGTCCGCCGTCGCGTGCACGACGACCCGCGTGCCCGGCGCGGTCCGCCTCACCAACCCCACCAGCTCCCGCCGCAGCGAGCGCGAGAGCCCCGTGCGCACCTCGCGCACGTGGTCCGCCCGCTCCCCCAGGGCCTCCTCGACGCTGCCGACACCGTTGTCGACCCCCGCCCGCACGGCCGCCCGCAACCCCTCCGGGTCGTCGTAACGCGCCGCGCACGCCCCGCAGAAGCACAACGACAGCAGCTTCTGCTGCACGGGCGACCAGTCCGCCCCGTCGGTCTTCTCGTGGTGCCCGCCGTGGAAGAACCCGAGCGGCCCGCACGCCTCCAGCACGATCCCGTCCGGCCGACCCAGCTCCAGCACCTCGGACACCAGCGTCCGGGCGTACTCGACCACGTCGTCGTTCGACGGGCACAACGCGTACGGGTACAGGTCGCCGAACGCGTTGCGCACCGCCACGTCGGGGTGAGCATCGCCCAACCGGCTGCTGTGCGTGAGCACGGTCCACGCGTACACCGGCAACCCGGCCGCCTTCAGGGCGTCGGACGCCGCGCGGTACGAGTCACCGTCCACCCAGGACGGTTCGACGGGCGCGAGCCGCTTGTCCCGCCACACCTCCTCCCGGACCGGCAGGTAGAACGCGGCGTGCCGGGCGTCCACCATCCGCCGAGTCGGGTGGAACGGCGTCGCGGCCCGCACCGTGTGGTAGGACGCGGCCAGGGCCACGGCGTCCACACCGAGCGACGCGACCCGCTCCACGGCGGCGGGGTCGCCCACGACGTCCCAGGGGTACAAGTGCGCAACGGTGGTCACCACCGGGGCCGCTTCCTCTCGTAGGACGGGTCGTGCTTCCTCATGTAACCGGTGTCGTCGCGCTGCACGAGCCCGCACGTCCGGTAGTTCTCCGCGAGCCGCGCGAGCGCGTCGCGGTCCAGCTCCACCCCGAGCCCCGGCGCGGTCGGCACGGGCACCGCGCCGTCCACGAACGTGAACGGGGTGGTGATCACGTCGTCCGCGGCGTTCCACGGGTAGTGCGTGTCGCACGCGTAGTTCAGGTTCGGCGTGGACGCGGCGAGGTGCGTCATCGCGGCCAGGCTGATGCCCAGGTGCGAGTTGGAGTGCATGGACAGGCCGAGGCCGAACGTCCGGCAGATCGCGGCCAGCTCCTTGGACCGCGACAGGCCGCCCCAGTAGTGGTGGTCGGACAGGATCACCTGCACCGCGCCGACCTCCACCGCGCGGGAGATGTGCTCGAACGCGATCACGCACATGTTCGTCGCCAGCGGCATCGGCGCGCGTGCGGCGACCTGCGCCATGCCGTCGATCTCCGGGGCCGGGTCCTCCAGGTACTCGACCACGCCGTCGAGCGCCTCGGCGACCTTGACCGACGTCCCCGGCGTCCACGCCGCGTTCGGGTCGAGCCGCAGCGGGTGGTCCGGGAACGCCTCGCGCAGCGCGTGGATCGCCTCGACCTCCCGTTCCGGCTCGTACACGCCGCCCTTGAGCTTGATCGACCCGAACCCGTGGGCGTCGATCAGCATCCGGGCCTGGGCGACGACGCCCTCGGCGTCCAGCGCCTCGCCGAACCCGTCGGGCGACGCGCCGGGGTGGCCGGCCCACTTGTAGAACAGGTAGGCGCTGTAGGGCACCGCGGACCGCACCGCGCCGCCGAGCAGGTCGCTCACCGGCCGGCCGAGGGCCTTGCCGCGGATGTCCCACGTCGCCACCTCGAACGGCGAGAACACACGGTCCACAGTGGACTCGACGGTGAGCGGGCCGGTCAGCCCGTGCCGGTCGGAGCCGGCCTCGCCGCCCAGCGCGGTCGCGATCCGGGCGTGCATCTCGTTCAGCGCGTGGACGTCCAGGCCGATCAGGGCGGGCGCGGCCGTGCGCATCCGGTTGAGGTGGCCGATGTCGCCGTAGCTCTCGCCGAGGCCCGAGATCCCCTCGTCGGTGTGCACCTCCACGACGGTGCGCAGCGCCCACGGCTCGTGCACGCCGACCGAGTTCAGCAGGGGCGGGTCGCGGAAGGCGACCGGGGTGATGACGATGTCGGTGATCCTCATGCGGCCAGCCCCCGTCCCGCCGCGACGATCTTCTCCAGTTCGGACAGGTGCTCGGGCGTCGGGTCGAGCAGCGGCGCGCGCACGCCGCCGACGTCCAGCCCGGTGGCCCGCACCGCCGCCTTGATCAGCGACACGGCGTAACCGGGCACCTTGTCGCGCAACTCCACCAGGGGCTTGTAGAACTCCAACAGGTACCGGTTGACCAACGCGTCGTCACCGCTGTGCACGGCGCGGTAGAAGCCGAGCGAGATCTCCGGCGCGAAGCAGAACACCGCCGACGAGTACAGGTCCACGCCGATGCCCCGGTACGCGGGCACGGTCAGCTCCGCGGTCGGCAGGCCGTTGAAGAACTGGAACGGCTTGTCGACCGACGAGCGCACCGCGAGCACGATGCGGTGCATCAGGTCGATGTCGCCGAGCCCGTCCTTGAACCCGACCACGGTCGGCAGCGACGCCACCTGCACCGCCGTCTCCGGCGTGAAGATGGCGTTGTTGCGCTGGTAGACGATCAGCGACAGGTCGGACGCGCCCGCCACCTCCGTCACGTACCGCACCAGCCCCTTGGCCGGGTTGGTCACCAGGTACGGCGGCAGGAGCAGCAGGCCGTCCGCGCCGACCCGCGCGGCGGACCCGGCGATCCGCCTGGCCGTCGGCACCGGGCCGCCCACGCCCGCGAACACCGGCACGCGCCCCGCGGTCGCCTCGACCGCCGTCGCCACCGCGCGTTCGACCTCCGCCGGCTCCAACGCGTGGAACTCGCCGGTGCCGCAGGCGACGAACACGCCGCCCGCACCCGCCGCCACCCCTCGCTCGACGTGCTCGGCCAGCACGTCCTCCGCGAGCCCGCCGTTCGCGTCGAACGGCGTCACCGGGAAGAACAGCACCCCATCCAGTTGCATACCCAGACCTTCATCCCTTGATCGCTCCGGTGGTGATCCCACGCAGGAAGGACTTGTGCTGCGGTCCGCCGAACGCGGGTCGGCACGAGGGGCGGCGGATCCGGGCGAAGATCCTCGGGCTCCCCGTGCCTGCCGCGGTCGCCGCCTCGCCCCGGGTGGGGCGAGGGCGGGCAGCACGGCTGCCCGACCGCGGGTTTCCTCGTGCGCCGACGCACAGGCGGCGAACGCGTCGACGACGAGGCGAATGGAGCAGCAGGGCATCATCGGCGCTGATGAGCGTGTCCCCGCCGACGTGGCACCGGGGGTCCCGGTGCGGTGCCGTGGCCCAGGACAAGGTGGCGCTGTGGGACGTCGCCGACCCGCGGCGGCCGGCCGAGCGCGGCCGGATCAACGGCCTCACCAAGG
>NZ_JBSGBG010000060.1:0-46436 GCF_053601135.1 Actinosynnema sp. NPDC004786
CCCACTTGGCGTAGTAGTCGTAGACCGTCTTGTACGGCGGGAAGTCGTGCGGCAGATACGCCCATGCGATCCCGGTCCGGCACACGTACAGGATCACGTTGACGATCTCCCGTAAGTCGTGCACCCGCGCCGCGGCTCCTGGCCCACGCCTGGCCTCCCGCCAGGCCTTCAGCACCGGTTCGATCAACGCCCACCGGGCATCGGACAGATCACTGGGGTACGCACGCCGAGAGCTCACGGTTGATCAACCCTAGAGCCGCCGGCAAACCGGACAAACCGCCCGATAACAAGATCAGATGCCCTTTTAGTCCGAGCAGCGGTGGCAGTTGGCGACTTGGAGCGGGCCACGACCATCGCCCGTCGGATCGACGGGCCAGACCACCGAGCCGAGGCGTTGTCTGTGGTGGCGGAAGCTGCGGCCATCGAACGCGACAACGTGCGGCTGAAGTTGATCACTGAAGAACTCGACATCATCCTCGCCATGTGGACGACGCAGGCATGGCCTAACCCGCTTCGCGAGGTCAACTCAGTGTTCAAGGCACTGGCAGATGAGCAGGATCCTGGACCGGCCGCCGAGGCCGTGAACTATCCGGACCAGCGCATCCGAGTTGCCGTGTTGCTCGCCCAGATCGGCTTCGAAGACGTCGCCACCCACCTGGTAGACACCATCCCTGCGGACTACGAACGAGGCCACGGCTGGCGGGAACTAGCTTTGCGAACGCCTTTGGGTGCGACCGGCAGGCCGGTCGTGGAGTTACTTCGCCTCCTCCACTGGACCGACGCCGTGACCGTCGTCGGCAAATTCGACCCGCAGGCACTCCGAGTCGTCGCGCAAGAGCTGTCAGAGTGGGATTCCGCATAAGGAAGTGACGAGGGCTGAAATCATTGCGTGAATCTATTCTGATTTTATTTTTTCATCTGCCTTCGCTGCGGTTGTCGGTCGAAGGTAAGCGGGATCGGACCGGCGGATGGTCGCTCGTTCGGGTGAACGATGTAACCCGGCCTACGTTCTCGGCGACTGGACGGGCAAGACACCGTCGAACACCACCTGCAAGCGGTCCTGGACCGCTACGCGGCCCACTACAACCACGCCCACCCCACCAGACGCCACAGCTCGCACCACCACGACCGGACCAGCCGATCACGCAGCCGGGCTACACCTCGATACGTCGCCGACCAGTCCTCGGCGGCCTCATCAACGAGTACGAACCCACAGCCGCCTAACCGCAGGTCAGGCCATGTGGCTGACTTTTGGAACCCCACAGGTTCGCGCACTCCGCCGTCCAGCGGTCGTGCCTGCAGTACGCCCGCCGCCTGGAGGACGTCCTGGCGCTGCGCACGCCCGCACAACAGGACACCGCTGGAGCGGTCGCCCGACTCCTGCGGCTGGATTGATGATCTTGACCCGATCGTGCACCCTCAGTCACGTAACCATGCCGTCTCCGTAGTTTTGCGGAGACGGTTCGGAAGCCCGCGAAATGCCCTAGTCGGAGACTATCGCGATAGTATTTGCGCTGGTAGAAGCCTGTTTGCGCAGGTGACGGGCCCTGTCGGAGTGGTGCAAAACACCCCACAAGAATGGGGGTACGCCTTTGACGCGCCGACCCAAGCCGGGAAGACTAGCCGGTGCAAGGACGGCTAGTAGTTGCCGGACATGCGACAGGGCCGCACCGGAGGCTCCACCCTCCAGCACGGCCCTGCCCGATGGATCACGTGCGGTCAGCTACTCACCGAGGTACCGCCACACGATGATCCGGTACGCGACGCGGAGGAGCGCCAGGACGACCCTCATGTAGGGGTTCCGGCGCTTCTCCAGCGTCCAGCTCCCACAGGTCGGGCACCGTGCACTACTCAGGTCGCGGGCGTTGTCGCCCATGTCCCTCACCTCCGGACGACCGGCAGATGATGAACACCCGGACTGTCCGGGTGACCCCTGCCGGTACGCGCTCCGGCAGGACCCACGGGGGAGACAACACCGCCATCATTCCCTGATCGGGTGCTCCGGTCGAACTTCACCGCACGTGTTGATGGTCACGGCCGTTTCCCTTCGGTCAAACCATCCGACGCGCGGTAACTTGTCGCCAACCTCCATGCCTTCGGCCGTTCTACGCTGCCGCGCCTTACGCTGGGCTATCCGCTTAAGTCGTTGACCAGGGCAAACACGACACCTATCCTTATCCCGCGTGCACTCCTGATCAGGCCGGATCGTCTCCGCCGGGTTCGTCGTCGACGAGCGACCGCGGGCGGCAGGGTCGCTGGCCTACCGCCGAGCCGCCTCCTGGATGTCGCGCAGGGTGTCCAGCATGAACAAGCACCACGCCAGGGCGGTGCGCACCACCAGGCGGCCGTGGCGCAGCTCGACGCCGTTGACTGCTGTCTCGGTCGCGTGCCCATCGCCGATCTTGTTCCGCAGCACGGTCACGGAGCTCGCCATCTGCTTGAGCAGGCGGTCGACCTCAGCCTCGGCGCTGTCGCCGTGAGGGTTGGGGTTCAGACCGAGCGCTTCCACGGCCGCGTTGGCGAGCTTGACCATGCTCTTCTTGTAGTTCTCCTCGATCGGCTTCCCGCACGCCACCAGCACCGCCTTCGCGGTGGCTTCGATCATGTTCTTCGACTTGCCGATCGCCGCGCTCGGATCGGTGCGCAACAGTTGGCGCACGCGCCCCAGCTCAACGACGATCGCGGACGGGTCCTCAAGCACGTCTTCTGCAAGCTCGCGCAGCTCATCGACTTCGTCCGGCAGGTGCCCCTGCTCGGCCTCCTTCAGGCGCTCCTGCAGGGCGGTGCGCACCGGTTCGATCATCTGGGCGACGTGCTCTCGTCGGCGCTTGTAGCCGGAGTACTGGGCCTTGGCGAAGGCCACCCACTGATCGAGCGACGGCCAGGGGAACGGCGTCCGCACCTCGACCCGCTCCAGCAGCGAGTTGAGCTTCCGACGGACATGCCGGTAGGAGTCCGCGCTGGCTCCTTCGCCGGTCGCCGCGGCAGCCAAGACCCCCAGCATGACGTCGAGCTGATCAAGCCCTTCTTCCAACTCCTCGACGTCGGGAGGACCCTCGCCCTTGATGCTCACGATCTCGTCGTCGTCTTCCCACATCACCGCGCTATTGTCCGCGTTCGCGCCGCCGCGGTCGCGTGGTTTGATCCGCCGATACCTCGGGCCTGGTCAGCCTTGGGGTAGCAAGGAGGTGGAACATCGCTGCGGCTCATGGCGATGCTCCGGTTGATGACCGCCTCACCGCTCCCGCAGCCACTACCTGTGCCGTTCCCGGCCCCGGCGCCGCCAGCCCTGCGTCCGGTGAGTCACCCTGAGCTGTCAACCCTGCTGTCGCACTTCTGCGGCCGCGGGCGCCCACTCGGGTTCGACGTGCCTGAGTGGATCAGGGCGATGACCGCACAGCAGCGGCTCGACAACATCCTCTGGCAGACCTCCTTGTCCGCTTTCGTCACGTTCTCCGGCGGGGCTCCGGCCGTCTGTCTGACCGAGGCCGGACCTCAGGGCCTGAACTACCTGCTCGGATCCCGCGGCTACCAGCCGTGGGCCTTGGTGTTCGACCGCCAGGCCGTCTACAACGCCGGCGGCGGGCCAGTCTGGTACGCCCGCACCGAGCAGTACAACGCCCTCGACTCCGCACAGCGGCACTGGGCGGTCCACTACGCGCCCGGCTCGGACTGGGTCGAGGAGCGCGAGTGGCGGGTGCCGCGCCCGGTCGTCCCGGGTGGTGCGACACCCACCGTGTCGCTCGACGAGCTCGGCCTCGTCGCGGTCATCGTCGGTGATCCGAACTGGATCGCAGTCCGCTACCTCGACCACACCCCGCAGCCCTACGCGCCCCCGGCGCTGTTCCGGGTGCCGCGCTGGTGGCGGAACCCCGCGAACGACAGCTTCATGGAGCTACCGCCGCTGGGCTCGTTGTGAGGGCCTGGCAGATTCGTCCCATGCCCGACGAAACCGATCATGAAGTGACCATCACGTCGTACAACCCGAGGTCCCGCGGGGAGACCGGTGTGGTGCCCGTGTGGGGTTCCAGAAGTCGGCCACATCATCTGACCTGCGCTTCAGGCTGCTGTGGGTTCGTACTCGTTGATCAGGCCGCCGAGGACTGGTCGGCGACGTTGTGCTTGCCGAAAATACTCGTTCGTGCCGGTCAGGCGGTTATCTCGCAGCTCGGCACGCAGCGCGGGGTTCTGGTGTCTTGCCGCCGCGCCCGACGGCGATCGGCGTCACGGGCCTTCGCCGAGGTGCGAGGTCCTGAAGATAGGGCCGCTGCACACCGTGGTCCGGGGCATCGGCACCGCGTCCAGCATGTACGCCTGAGAGGGCTTCGGCGGGCGGCACGCGGTCGTGGTGTGTTCGATGCCTGGTAGCGGTGGTTGGGTCTAGTATCCGGTGTGTGAGTTCTCCGGCTGCCCGTTCGTCTGAGCCAGACCGGCCTGCCGGTCGGGTGGTGGACGTGGACGGTCTGGATTCGGTGCCCGAGTGGGTGGGTGACGGCAGGGCTGCCGTGTTGTTCGGCTCGCCGGAGCTGATCCGTGCCGCGTTGCTGCCGGAGCACGTCGGTGAGTTCGATGCCGCTTTCGATGCCGCCTTGACCGCGGCTCGGCGGACTCTGCGTTTGGACCAGTTGCGGTCGACGCTGCAGGTGTGGCGGCGGGTCGCGCTGCTCACCCGTGAGGACACGGACGCGGCCCGTCGGCTGGTGGACACCACCGTCGAGGTCCGTCGTGCGGGTGCTTCCCGACCGGGCAGTGTGTCGTGGGATGAGTTGCGGGCGGAGTTGGGTCTGTAGTCGCCGGTGGTCCGGCGGCGGTCGACGACGATCATGGCGTACATCCTCGACATCGATCCTGACGCGCAGGAGCAGATCCGTGCGCTTCCGCCTGAGGCGCTTGTCGCGCTGGGTGAGGCGTTCGGAGTTCTGACCCTGGTGCCCGAGCGGGGTAGCCCGCTCAACCCGGACAATCCCGATGGCGGGCTGTTCCACCTCACGTTCGGCCAGGGGTGTGGGTTGATCACCTACCTGCTGTTGACCTCTCAGGACCGGGTGGACGTGCTGCTGGTGACCTGGGTGTTGTTCGACCGCGACTACGGTTCCTGATCCGGTTGGTAGTTCGGCACTTCGAGAAACCCGTGGGAGCGGGCGGTGGGAGCGAAATGGGAGCTGTCGGACGATTTCAACGGCGTCGAACCGCATTCAACGGCTCGCAATGGCGGCGTTTTTCCTGCACTAATTCTAATTCTGCTGGTAGAGGCGTTATGTCGGCTTCATTCACACCGAAGGGGTCACTGGTTCGATCCCAGTATCGCCCACAGTGGGTTTTGCCCGGTCAACGGCTCGTAGACGATCTTCGTCTGCGGGCCGTTGATCGTTCGTGGGAGCAATATGGGAGCAACTGATCTTGACCACAGTTGCTGCTCCGAAGAGGTCACAGGGTTTTGCTCCCGCACTGCTCCCACCGGGCTTGGAGTCCGGCGAGCACCGCGTCGATCATTGGCCGAGTGACGTGCGAGTAGACGTCCATGACGCCGCGGAACTTGTGGCCGATCCTCTTGTGCTGCAGGACTTCGGGAACACCGTCCTTGATGAGCCTGTGGGGTGCCAATAGTTGGCCACGTGGTTTGACCTGCGGTTAGGCGACTGCGTGTTCGTACTCGTTGATGAGGCCGCCGAGGACTGGTCGGCGGTGTATCGACGTGCAGTTCGGCTCTACTGTTGGCCTGTCTGGTCGTGGTGGTGCGAGCTGGAGTGCTCGGTGTGGTCGGCGGTGGTTGTAGTGGGATGCGTAGCGGTCCAGCACCGTCCGCAGGTGGCGTTCGTTGATGATGAGCAGTCGGTCGGTGACTTCGCGTCGGGCGGTCCCGATAACCGCTCGGCGCAGGCGTTGGCTCGCGGGCACCGTGGTGGAATCTTCCCGACTTGAATGCCGGTGGCGGAGAAGACCGCGTCGAACGAGGTGGTGAACTGACGTGCCCGGTCGCGGTCGAGGAACCGGAAGCTGTCGGCTCGGTCGTCGAGGTCCATGAGCAGGTCGCGGGCTTGTTGGGTTGTCCAGGGTCCGTCGGGGTTGGTGGTGGTGCCGAGGATGTGGACGTAGCGGGTGGCGACGTCCATCACGAAGAAGGCGTACACGCGTTTGAGGGTGATGGCGCAGTCGACGTGGAAGAAGTCGCAGGCCAACATGCTCGTGGCCCGGGCGCGGAGGAACCGTCGCCAGGAGGTGTCGGTGTCGCGCTGGGGTGCGGGCGGTATTCGCAGGCGCTTGAGCACGCGGCGAACCGTTGATGCGGCTACCCGGTGGCCGAGCTTGAACAGTTCGCCCAGGATCCGGCGGTAGCACCAGCCGGTGTTCTCCCGCGCCATGCGCTCGATCGACGCCATGAGGGTGTCGTCGACCGGTCGTCGGCCGGTGCGGTTCGGGTAGGTCCACTTCCGCGCGATCAGGCGCCGGTGCCATCGCAGGGTGGTTCCCGGTGTCACCAACCGGTGCTCGCGCAGCGAGCGGGGGGGAGTCGGCGAACCAGCGCGGCGAGGACCGCGCGATCGGCCCAGTCGCACCGCGGGCAGGGGTTGGTCCGGCGCGCACGGTGACTTCGTGCCGCGGTACCGGCAGCTCGACGTCCTTGGCCGGAGGACCGGGTGTGCAGGACCAGCCAGTTACCGACTCGGACGAAGATCAGGTAAGCAGTCGCAACGCCACACCTCATGACCATGTCGCGGAGGTCGGGCATGCGCGATCGTCGCAGCTCGGCATGCCAGTGCAGAGTTCCCGCTGCCTACAGGTCGATCACAACCCGTTCGGAGCATCGCCAACGGCCTCCTTGATCAGTGAGGATTCGTCGGTTGCCGGGTCCGGCGGCACCGCGGTCGTACTGGGGGGCTCCGTGAGGTCTGTTCGTCGTGCCAGAAACACGGCTGTTGCCGTGGTCGTCTCCGTCGTGGCGTCGATCGTGGGACCGGTCGGGGGGACCGGTGTGGCGTCGGCGGGGTCGGTCGGTGAGATTCCGCAGCAGGAGTGGGGCACCGCGGCCGGTCGGGGGCACGAGGTGGCGCGGGAGAGACCCGGGCAGGGCGGTGTCGGGGGTGATCCGCACGATCCGTCGTCGGTACCGGGTGCGCTGCCGGCGGAGGTGGCGTACCCGGATCCGGTGCTGGGCGACGTGGTGCCCGAGGTGGCGGAGGACGTGCGGGTCGGGGATGGGACCACGCCGGTGGTGGGCGGTGAGGAGGGGTCGCGGCGTGAGTTGGTGAATCGGCGGACGGCGGAGGCGCAGGTGTTCCGCAACGCCGACGGCACGGAGACGCGTCGGGTGTTCCAGGGGCGCAGGTTCTTCTCCCGCAACGGGTTGTGGTTCCCGATCGACTCGGCGCTGGTGGCGGACGGGGGGACGTGGCGCACGAAGTCCGAGTCGGTGCACAAGCGTTTCGCCGAGGTGGCGGACGCCGATGTCGTGGCGTCGTTGGAGTTGGAGCCCGGTGTGTCGTTCGGGTACGGCGTCGCCGGTGTGGTGGGTGCGGCCGGGCGGGTCGATGGCACGGCGATCACGTATGAGGACGTGCGTGCGGGTGTCGACCTGGAGTTGGAGGCCAACTCGGGCGGGATCAAGGAGACGTTGGTCCTGGAGTCGGTCGATGCGCCGACCGAGTGGAGCTTCCCGTTGCGGCTCGACGGGTTGACCGCGTCGTTGGACGCGGGATCGGTGGTGTTGAAGGACGCCTCGGACGTGGTGCGCGCGGTGATCCCGCCGGGGTTCATGGAGGACTCGGCGGTCGATCCGCGGTCGGGTGAAGGCGCGCGTTCGTGGGGCGTGGCTTACCGCTTGGACGGGGACGTGCTGCACGTGAGCCTCGATCGCGCGTGGTTGGCAAATCCGGCGCGGGTGTTCCCGGTGAAGGCCGATCCGAGCGTGGTGGCGCAGACGTCGACCGGCACGACGTTCGTCCAGGACCCGTACACCGCGGACTACTCCGGTGATCCCAACCTGAGCGTGGGCACGTTCGACGGCGGCACGAACAAGGCGAACGCGTTCCTCAAGTTCGACTCGGTCGGTTGGGCGTTGGCCGGGCAGTACATCCTCGGGGTCAACCTGTGGCTGTACAACACCTGGTCGTACTCGTGCGACCCGAGAACGGTCTGGGTGCACGAGGTCACCCAGGGGTGGAGCGTGTCGGGGGCCAAGTCGTGGCCGGGCCCGTCGTTCGGTCCGGCGCTCGGCAACGCCACCTTCGCGAGTGGCCACGAGGGGTGCAGCCCGGGCGGCGCGTGGCAGAAGGTCGGTCTCGGTGACAACGGGCGCAACGTGGTGCACGGCTGGACCCACGGCGCGCCCAACAACGGGTTGACGGTGCGGGCTTCGGAGTCCGACAGCCGAGGGTGGAAGAAGTTCGCGGGTCGCAACAGCGCGAACCCGCCGTACCTGGAGATCACTTACACCCCGTACTGGGCCACGTACCACGTCGGGGCGATGACCACCCCGGTCGCGTTCGACCAGGACGGCAAGATGCAGGTGACCGTGACCAACCACGGCCGCGACACCTGGACCCCCGGCAGCAACTACAAGCTGAACTACCGCCTCTACAACAGTGCGGGCACCGAGTTGCCCAGCGTGATGACGTCCATGCCGCACGACGTGAGGCCGGGGGAGTCGGCCGCGGTGCTCGCGACGATCGGCAGGCTGGGGCCGGGCAGCTACCGGCTGCGGTTCGACATGGACCTGTACGGCACCACCAGGTTCAGCTCGGTGGACGTGCCGATGTCCCAGGAGGTGGCGTTCACCATCTCCAACACCGTGCCGGCGCTGACGTCGATGTCGCCGCCGAGCAACTACGTCACCGAGGTCCTCACCCCCACCCTGGCGCTCACCGCTCGTGATCCGGACAACCACCCGGGGATCGGCCTGAGCTACCGGTACCGGCTCTGCGACGCGGGCGGCGACGGCCTGCAGAACTGCACCCTCTCGGATTGGATGGTGTCGACCTGGACGGTGCCCGAGGGCAAGTTGTCATGGGGCAAGTCCTACGTCTGGTACGGCGTGGTGACGGACGGGGCCAACACCAGCCCGTGGAGCCATGGCTCGTACCTGACCGCGCAGGCTTCCCAGCCCGCGATCACCAGCCACCTGGGCACGGCGTCCGACTCGCCCGGCGGTGCGGTGGAACCCGGCGTGGGCAACTACACCACCACGGCCACCGACGCGGTCGTCGCCGCGGTGGGGCCGCCGCTCTCGGTGGTGCGCAGCTACAACAGCCTCGACCCGCGCAGGAAGTCGGTGTTCGGTGCTGGGTGGTCGACCCGTTGGGACACCGCGATTACAACGGACGGTGACGGTTCGGGCAACGTCGTCGTCACCTACCCGGAGGGTTACCAGGTCCGGTTCGGGAAGCGGCCGGACGGCACCTACGCACCGCCCGCCGGTCGGTTCGCCACGCTGGTGACCGTCGCGGGCGGCGGCTGGAAGCTGACGACCAAGGGGCACGTCAACTACGCGTTCGGCGCGGACGGCAAGCTGACGTCGATCAGCGACGACTCGGGGCGCAACCAGACGCTGACCCACGTCGCCGGACGCCTGAGCACGGCGACCGACACGGTTTCGGGCCGCAGCCTGAGCTTCACCTGGACCGGGGACCACGTCACGCGAGTGACCACCGGACCCGACCCGGCGCTGTCGTGGGACTACACCTACGACGACGACCGCCTGACCAAGGTCTGCGACCCCACCGGCGGATGCACCGTCTACGACTACGCCGACGCGCTGCACTACCGCAGCACCGTGCTCGACGCCAACCCCTCCGGGTACTGGCGGTTCCACGACTCCGCCGGCACCACGGCCGCCAACCGCGCCCCACTCGGCGGGCAGTCCCACGGCACCTACAGCAACGTCACGCTCGGCGCGCCGAGCGCCATGCCCGGCTCCGGCATCACCTCGGCGCGGTTCAACGGCACGACGTCGTTCGTGAAGCTGCCGAACAACACCATCGGCACCAGGTCGTCGTTGACCGTCGAGCTGTGGTTCAAGACCGGCTCCACCACCGGTGGCGTCCTGCTGGGCACGAGCGCCACGGCACAACCCACCGGCCCGGCGACGGGTGGCGGCGTCCCCATCCTGTACGTCGGCACGGACGGCAAGCTGTACGGGCACTTCTGGAACAACAACGTCGCGGGCATCGTCACGTCGGCGCAGGTCAACGACGGCAACTGGCACCACGTCGTGCTGTCCGGCGCCGTCGACCGACAGACCCTCTACCTCGACGGCACGGCCGTCGGCACGCAGACCGGTGTGATCGCGCACGCCGACCCGCTCGCCTTCGTCGGCGCGGGCCCGGTCAACAGCGGTGCATGGCCGGCCCGACCCGTCGATGACTGGGGTCGCTTCACCGGCGACATCTCCGACGTCGCGGTTTACCACCGGCCGTTGAGCGCGTCAACGGTTTCCGAGCACTGGGCCGCGCGCACCTTGACCAAGGTGTTGTCGAAGGCCACCCTGCCGGGCGGTCGGGTTGTCGCCCAGGTGGTCTACGACCGGGCAGGCGACCGGGTCGCCACTCACACCGACCACAACGGCGGCACCTGGACGCTGGAGTGGCTTTCGCTGACGTCGTCCACGTCGGCCAGCACGGTGATGTCGAACCCCGACGGCCAGGCGATCACGTACTACCTCAACCCGAGCCGCAACGGTCGGCTCGCCGGTACCAAGAACTCGTCCAACCACACGGTGGCGTACTCCTACGACGTCGGCGGGTTCGTGAGCACGGTCACGAACGAGGACGGCGACGACATCCGCTACGCCAACGACGCACGCGGCAACGTGCTGCAGGAGTCGCTCTGCCGCAACGGTCTCAGCTGTAACGCGTCACAGCGTTCGCTCACCCACTACGCCTACTACCTCAACACCGCCGATCCCCTGGACCCGCGGAACGACCGCGTGGTCGAGCGCCGCGATGGCCGGTCGACGAGCGCCACCGACAACCGGTATCTGACCACGTACACCTACAACGCCGCGGGCGTTCTGTCCGGCACGACGCGTCCGGGTTCGACCGAGACCGATCGCCGGTCGACCGCTCGTGCCTTCACCTCCGGCGCGGAAGCGGCGGTGGGCGGCGGCACGATGCCCGCCGGACTGCTGCTCACCGAGACCGACGCGATGGGCGGCATCACCCGGCACGCGTACGACGCCAAGGGGAACCTGCGCGAGACCGTCGATCCCGCCGGACTGAGGACGACAGCGCAGTACGACGGGCTCGGCCGAGTGACGTCGAGGACGACCATCTCGTCCACCACGCCGAACGGCTCCACGACCACGTTCACGTACGACGGCCTGTCCCGACCGGTGACCACGGTCGAGCCCGAAGTGGCGAACGTCGTCACCGGCGCAGCGCACCAGCGGCGCACGACGATCACGTACAACGCCGACGGCACCATCGCGTCGAGCAAGATCGACGACGCGTCGCTCAACGACCCCGGACGAACCACCAGCTACACCTACGACGCCTTCGGGCGGGTGGCGACGCTCACCGATCCCACCGGTGCGGTGACGACCACCGAGTACGACGGTTTCGGCCAGCCCACACGGCGAGTGGACGCGGCAGGCAACGAGTTCACCTTCACCTACACCACCCTGCGCCACCAGCTCGCCACGACAACCGTCAAGGGCTTCACCGGTGACGGCGGGGCACCGCGCGACATCGTGCTGGAGTCCAGGGCCTACACCCCGGCCGGTTTCCTCGGGCAGCGTGTCGACGCCATGGGCGGTGTGCACTCGTTCCTGTACAACCCGGACGGCTCGTTGTCGGGCGAGAAGCTCATGAACCTCAACGACCCGGAGGAGTTCACCGACTGGATCCAGCTCGACGACTACCAGTACGACGACGCCGGCAACGTCATCTCCCACGGCGCACGGAACCAGCGGTTCTACACCACGTCGAAGTACGACTTCGCCGGCCGCCTGGCGGAGACGACCGCGACCTACGACAGGTGCTCGTGCACCCACTCCAGCAAGGGGCAGGTGACGCGGTACACGTACGACGCCAACGACAACGTGACCGCTGTGACGGTCGCGAACAGTCGTGACGGCGCACTGGCCGAACGGGTCGAGTACACCCGTGACGCCGTTGGACGGGAACTGACCCGTGCGGTGCACACGGGAACGGGCATCCTCGTCACCACCACGACACGGGACGAGCGCGGGCTACCGCTGACCGTCACCGATCCGCGCGGCACCGGGTACACGACGACGTTCAGCCACGACGCGCTCGGCCGACTGGTCACCACCACCGGGCCGCAGGTCCAAGCGGAGAGCGGCGGGCAGCCGGCGGTCGCGGCGTCCGCGGTCCGCAAGACGGGCTACAACACGTTCGGCGAAGTCGTCGACGAACTAGACCCGCTGGGACGACAGGTCAGGACCGGCTACGACGGCATGGGCCGACCGACGAGCACCACCCTGCCCGACTACACACCACCGGGCGCGACCCAACCGATCACCGCGACCGCGACCACCGGTTACGACGGTCTCGGCCGGGTCACCAGCACGACGGACCCGTTGGGGGCGAGGACCGACTTCGAGTACGACCAGCTGGGCAACCGGGTGCGGAAGATCGACCCGCTGCTCCCCGGACAGGCACAACGGGGCGTGTGGACCGCCACCTACGACCCGTTGGGCGACCAGCTGTCCACGACCGACCCGAACGGCGCGCAGGTCTTCGCCACGTACAACCATCTCGGCAACCAGCTCACGTCGACGGTCGTGGAACGCGTTCCCTCTCCGACGCGGAATCTCACCACCCGGTTCCGCTACGACGACGGCGACCGCGTCAAGGTCGTCACCACCCCAGACGGTCAGGTGACGCAGTACGGGTACGACCTGCCGGGCAACGTCGTGCGGAAGATCGACGCGCTCGGCAACACGACGTTGATCAGCTATGACGCGGCCGGCAGGCAGACGGCGCACAAGGACCCCTCGGGCCGCACCTCCACCGTCGCCTACGACCTGGCCGGCAGGCCCGTCACGGCATCCGACCTCGACTCCGCCGGCGCCGTCCTGCGCAGCCGGGCCTTCGGCCACGACGCCGCCGGCAACCGGACCAGCGCCACCGACAGCCTGGGCAAGACGACGACCTGGGTCTACGACGCGCTCAACCAGGTCCGGTCGATCACCCGCCCCGGCGGCATCACGACCAGCTACGGCTACGACGTGGCGGGCAACGTCACGCGTGCCACGGACGGCAACGGCAACTCCACGACGTTCACCGTCAACGCGTGGAACCTCCCGGAGTCGACCGTCGAGCCGGCGACCGCGCAGACCCCGAACGCCGTCGACCGCACGTTCACCCAGTCCTACGACGCGGCCGGTCGGGTATCGGTGTTGACCAAGCCGGGCGGTGTGAGCGTCACCAGCACCTACGACCCGTTGGGCAACCTGGTGAAGCAAGCCGGGGCCGGCGCGTCGGTGGCGACACCGGACCGCGTGTTCGGCTTCGACCCGGTCGGCCGGATGACCTCCGCGAGCGCACCCGGTGGAGCCAACACCTACGCCTACGACGACCGGGGCAACCTCGTCAACGCCACCGGACCCTCGGGCGCGTCGACCTTCGCCTACGACGACCGGAACCGGCTGTCCACGGTCTCCACCTCGGCCGGCACGACCAGCTACGGCTACGACGTCGCCGGGCGGTTGGCGTCGGCGCAGGACCCGATCACCGGCAGCACCGCCACCTACACCCGCGACACGACCGGCCGCACCACCGCGATCGGTTACGGCACCGGCTCCTCCACCCGCACCTTCACCTACGACCCGCTGGGCCGTCCCGCGACCGACACGGTCACCGCACCCGGCGGCGCGATCACCACGTCGACCGCCTACACCTTCGACACCGAAGACCGACTGACCGGCAAGACCACCACCGGCCTGGCCGGTGCCGGCGTCAACACCTACGGCTACGACGACGCCGGCCGCCTCACCAGCTGGAACAACGGCACCACCACGACCGACTACGGCTGGGACGGCGCCGGCAACCTCACCCGCGACGGCCCCGTCACCGCGACCTACGACCAACGCAACCACCTGCTCACCCGCGGGGGCCTCACCAACACCTACACCGCCCGCGGCACCCTGGCCTCGCGCACCACCGACAGCACCACCACGAACCTGGCGTTCAACGCCTACGACGAACTCGTCACCGAGGGCACCACCACCAACACCTACGACGCCCTCGGCCGCCTCACCGGCACACTCGCCTACCAAGGCACCGGCCAGACGATCATCTCCGCCGGGACCGACCTCTACACCCACACCCCCGACGGCAGCCCGCTGGGCGTCAAGCAGGGAACCACCACCGCGACCGCCGTCACCGACCTGCACACCGACCTCGTCGCCGCCATCAACCCCGCCACCGGCGAACTCACCGGATCACGCACCTACAGCCCGTTCGGCACCGTCCAAGCATCCACCGGCACCCAACCCGGCCTCGGCTACCAACACCAGTGGACCGACCCGACCACGGGCAACGTCAACATGGGCGCCCGCTGGTACCAACCGGGCACCGGCACCTTCGCCAGCCGCGACACCGCCGCACTCGACCCCACCGACCTGACCACCGCCAACCGCCACGCCTACACCGCGAGCAACCCGCTGACCTCGATCGACCCCACCGGTCACAGCCCTGCCTGCGCGGGTGGTCTGCTCGCGGGTCCGGGCGCGCCGTTCGCGGTCGGAGCCTGCCTGATCGGCGCAGCGCTGATCGGCGCGGCGCTGCTGCACTACGCCCACAACCCGCCGTCGGTGTCCCTGCCGGACATCTCATGGAGCAACACCCACGCCGGCACGGGCACCACGGTCAGCCCGGACTATCACAGGTGGGGGCCAGGTCGTCGCCCCGACGGCGACAAGCCGCGCCGCCCCGGCCCTCGGGCGCCCGAGTGGTCCAACGGCAATGCCAACTCGCAGAACCCACCGCCACCGGGCCGCTCCAACTACGGCCACTGGAACGCCGACAACGAAAAGGACCCGAACCCTCGCGACAACGGATCCTCCGCGGAGCAGGCCGCGCAAGCGCTCCAGGTACTGCGCAACGCACTCACCGAGGCGGAAAGGCCCGAGCTGAGGGAGACCATCGCGGCCGGAATCCAGGCGTTGATCGACGCTGCGAACTTCCTACCCGCTATCGACCTGGGCGTCTTCGGTGGACGTACCGACGGGGACTTGCCTTTCCAACCCGAGCATGCCTCGACAGGTTCAGGCCTAGGTCAAGTGCTGCCGCAGCAGGGCCGTGAAAAGTTCGCATGTCAAGTGGGTGGCTACCTGGGCGCCGATGTTTTCGGTGATGTCAGTCGTGGTGGTCAAACGTGGCTTTGGGAGTGCGAGAAAGGGCCGGCCTGGAAGCGCGTGGACTTCCGCGGGCAACGGGTATACCAGCGCAATGCCCTCATAAATCCATACTACGCGTCACCTGAAGATGACTACGGGCGGACCAACCTCAAGCGCATGCAGCAAGGTCTTGCCCCCATGGGGCCGGACGACAGGCCGTTGAACCTTCACCACATGCTTCAGACTCAGGATGGGCCCATCGTCGAGATCACGCACTCCATGCACTTCGGCTACTATAATGTGTTGCACTGGAAGGCGGGTACGGCGATTCCAAGCGGTATCGACAGGTCTGCCTTTGATAAGTGGAAGCGTGAATATTGGAAGCACCGGGCGAAAGGATTCTGATGGAACCTCTGGATGCGGCTGATCAATTGATCGAACTCGTGCTCGGGAACGAGGGCATGGCAAATCATGGCGGAGGATGCGACGAGAAGACTCTTGAAGCTGTCGAAGCTCAACTGGGATTGTCGCTCCCTCCTTCCTATCGGCGTCTCGTAACGAAGTTCGGAACCTGGGACATTGCGGGTGAAGAGTTCCTTGGGGTTCGTAGGGCGGTCGGCAAAGATGACGTTATCCATGGGGCTGGTGCCGCGACGTTGGATGCACGTCGCATGTATGGTCTTCCAGTGTGCTTGGTCGTCGTCATGTATGACGGTATGGGCGGGCTGGTTGTCTTGGACAGTTCAAGTCCATCTCGGAACGGTGAATATCCGGTGCGTGTGTGGAATCCTGCCGTGACTGACTTGGGTGATATGGAAACGCTGGCAGAAGATTTCGGCAACTTCGCCTTCGATATATGCAAGCGTGCAGTCGACTCATTGGACGCATCCGACTGGCGGTAGAAGATTATCTATGCAGTATTGGCGATGGTGCCAGCGATTCATTCGCGAGGTGTGCCGCTCAAAAAGTCATCACTACTGTCAAGTGGCAAGTCTGTACCCGTTGATGAGGCTGGGGTCTGTCCAGTTGTCGGTGTAAGTCGGGTTGAAGGGTTACTTGCGTCCGGCGGCCAGGCGGCCGTCGAAGGCGATCTCGAAGGCGTTGAGCGCCGGCTTCCGGCGGATCGTCCAGCGTTTGCGTCCGGTGCCGGTCGGGTCCAGGCTCATCACCGCGAGGTAGACGCATTTGAGCGCGGCCTGCTCGTTGGGAAAGTGGCCACGGGCCTTGACCGCGCGGCGGATGCGGGCGTTGACGCTCTCGATGGCGTTGGTCGAGCAGATCACCCGCCGGATCTCGACGTCGAAGGCCGGGAACGGCACGAACTCGGCCCAGGCGTTGTCCCACAACCGCACAATCGCCGGATAACGGGCACCCCACTCCTGGGCGAACTCGACGAACCGCTCCTTCGCCGCGGCCTCGGTCGGGGCGGTGTAGACCGGCTTGAGGGCTTTGGCGATGGCGTCCCAGTGCTGTCGGCCGGCGTAGCGGAAGCTGTTGCGCAGCAGGTGCACGATGCAGGTCTGCACGATCGTGCGCGGCCAGACCGTGGTCACCGCCTCGGGCAGCCCGGTCAACCCGTCGCAGACCAGCATCAGCACGTCGGCCACGCCGCGGTTGCGCAGCTCCGTCAGCACATGCAGCCAGTACTTCGCGCCCTCGCCGCCGTCCCCGGCCCACAGACCCAGGATGTCGCGGTGGCCCTCGCAGGTCACGGCCATCGCCATGTGGATCGGCCGGTTGGCGACCTGGCCGTCGCGGATCTTGACGTGGATGGCGTCGATGAACACCACCGGGTAGACCGGATCGAGTGGCCGGTTCTGCCACTCGACCATGCCCTCCACGACCTTGTCGGTGATCGTGGAGATCGTCTGGCGCGACACCTCGGCGCCGTAGACCTCGGCCAGGTGCGCGCTGATCTCTCCGGTGGTCAGGCCCTTGGCGAACAACGAGATGACCATCTCGTCCACGCCGGTCAGCCGCCGTTGCCGCTTGGCCACGATCCGCGGCTCGAAGCTTGCGTTGCGGTCACGCGGCACGTCGATCTCCACCGGCCCCACGTCGGTGAGCACGGTCTTGGACCGGGTGCCGTTGCGCGAGTTGCCCGTGCCCCGCCCGGCCGGATCGTGCTTGTCATAGCCCAGGTGGTCGGTGATCTCGCCTTCCAAGGCCGACTCCAGCAGCCGCTTGGTCAGCTGCTGCGGCACCCCACCCTCACCGGTGAGCTTGAGCCCACCGGCGCGGGCCCGGTTGACCAGCTGGTCGACCAACTGCTCGTCCAGGCCGTCCAAGGCCATCGCGGCGGTCTCGGGCCTGGCGTCCTCAGCGTGCTCCACGCCGGACATCATCTCCGTCATCAGATGCTCATCCTTGATCAGGACTTACACCGACGTTTGTACAGTCCCAACCCTCGCGACAACGGATCCTCCGCGGAGCAGGCCGCGCAGGCGCTCCAGGTACTGCGCAACGCGCTCACTGAGGCGGAGAGGCCTGAGCTGAGGGAGACCATCGCAGCGGGGGTCCAGGCGTTGATCGACGCCGCCAACAACCTCGCCACGATCGAACTCGGAGTGCTGGCTTCCGGAACGACCGGGTCAGTCCGTTCACCCCGGAGCAGGTAGAAGCTGGTGGCAGCATTGGTTTCCTCCCGGCTCACGGGCGTCTTAAGAGGGAGTGTCAGATTGGAGGGCTCCCCCAAGTCGGCGTGTTCGGTGGCACGACGAGATCCAGCTTGCTCGACCTGTGCGGTCATCCGGACGACGTGGCCGCGCGGAAGGACTCGGCGCTAGAGAAAAAGACGGGGGAGTGGACGGCTGCGGGCCGTGCCCTGCACAAGAAGCTGGGCAGGAAGGCCGAGCGAGAAAACTGGCTAGACTACCTGCCGTCCAAGGCGACGAAGCTGGGTTCAACCACGAGGCTGGAAGGTTTCTCGACGACCTTTTCGGGCACCTGGGGACTCAGCGTACGCTGGAGTACGGTAAGGAGAATGGTCGATGGGTGCCAATGGTCGCACTGCGGATGCCAAATGGCCGTGGTGCCCGGTGGAACCTTGATGGTGTCTTTATCGGATTCGGGTGAGGAGGTCGACCGCGCCGTGATTGTTGCCGAATTCTCGGGTGAGATGTTCGAGGTGGCGTCGGTGAGCAGTGTAATTGACGATGAAGAGCGCTACGAGTTCTTGGGTGTCGGCCCGGGGAAATTTTCGGCCCCAAGTGTGGCGATTGCCCGGAAAGACAGCGATCCGACAGCTACTCTCTATGTGAGCATTGAAGGTGAAATCGCTCTTCCGGTGCTGGAAGCGATGATCGTCTACGCCAGGAAGGGGCTTGTGTAGGTTAATCAAGAATCGAAGGCGGTGCCTCTCGGTGCTACAGCTTTCTCGGTGGTGATGTTGCTCCGATGGTCTGTCTTGTGATCTCGGCGTCAATTGTCAACCCAGGCGACTGTATCGCCTAAAGTGGGTGCGGACGACGTGAACGGATCGGTGGCGGGGACACGATACAGATCTTGAAAGGTCAGGGTTGATCGTGTGGTTCCCGGCGTGTCCTGCGCGGTCGTGATCGGCGTGTGGTCTACGCAGGGGTGATGAGGTACGCGGATGGTGGTGGTCTGTCCGAGCGAGGCAGGGCCAAACGTGAGCAGGTCCGGTTACAGGCGGCGGAATGGTTCGGCCAGGACGTGCCCGTGGCGGAGGTCGCCCGTCGGCTGCGGGTGTCGGCCAACGCGGTCTACACGTGGCGGCGTCGATGGCGTGCCGAGGGTGAGGCCGGGTTGGCGTCGAGAGGGCCGGGCGGGTCGTCGTGTCGGCTGGACGAGCGGCGGTTGAACCGGCTGGCCGATGCCCTGGAGCGTGGTCCGGCCGCGCACGGGTTCGGTGAGGACCAGCGGTGGACCCTGGCCCGGGTCTCCGATCTGATCGCGCGCCTGTTCCATACCCGCTACACGTTGCGCGGGGTGTCGTATCTGTTGCACCGCATGGGGTTCTCGCCGCAGGTGCCCGCGCACCGGGCGATCGAGCGCGACGAGCGGGCGGTCGTGACCTGGCGGAGGGAGACGTGGCCGGCGGGAAAACGGTAGCGGCGGAGCGGGGCGCCTGGCTGTGCTTCGAGGACGAGGCCGGTCAGACACTGCGCCCGCCGAAGACGCGGACCTGGGGCCGGCGCGGGCGGACTCCGACCGTGGCGGTGTCGGGCAAGGGCTCGGGGCGGGTCTCGATCGCCGGGCTGGTGTGCGTGCGACCCAGGCGCCGCCCCCGGTTGATCTACCGCACGGTGGTCCACCGCGGACGCAAGAGCGAACGGCGCAGCTTCGGCGAAACCGACTACGCGGCCCTGCTCGACGCCGCCCACCAACAACTCGACGGTCCGATCGTGCTGATCTGGGACAATCTGAACACCCACACCAGCCATGCGATGCGTGCCCTGATCGCGGCCCGGGACTGGCTGCACGTGATCCGGCTACCTCCGTACGCCCCGGAGCTCAACCCGACCGAGCACGTCTGGTCACACCTCAAGCGCAGCCTGGGAAATCTCCTTGTCCACGGCATCGACCACCTGGTCACGATCGTGAAGAACCGGCTCAAGCGGATCCAGTACCGGCCCGAGCTGATCGACGCCTTCTTCACCCACACCGGGTTGGACCTCGAGCCTGAACCGCCGTAATGCCAGCCTTTCAAGATCTGTATCACCCAACTGGGGGTGATTCCACTCCTTCCCCTTGGGAAGGAGGGTGTAGAGGACGAAGAGGGTTTGCTGTCGACTGAAATCGATTCGGTCGAGTTCGATCAGGTGTGGCGTCTCGCCCGCAGAGGAAGCTGACGGGTTTCCTGGAAATCAACAGCGAGCGCGGCCCGGTACTTCCGTCATATCGGCTTCCTGCCTCGTGCTTTGGTCTGGTCGCTTGTTCATTGCGGTCGGCGAGGACGAGCAGGCGGTCGGTGACTTCTCGCCTGACTGTTCCGACGAACCGTTCGGCGTGGGCGTTGGTTCGTGGACCCCGTGGTGGAGTCTGCACAACATGTATGCCCGGATCGAAGAGGACCGCATCGTCTCTCAAGTTCATCGATAAGATTATGCCTGATGAGCTCTTGTGAGACGGAGTTCATGATCACGGCCTGGACTGCATCTCGAGGCCGACCGCGCGGGACACTGGGCATCACTTTTCGGAGGATGTTTTCGGGATGTTGAGGTTCAAGCCATGAGGACGTATGTGTACCAGGTGTTGAAGTCGTCGTGGGGAATAAGAATTCTTCTAACGGCTGAAGTTGAAGAACGTGAAGGGAGTGAATCGGAGAAGGTGGTCGCCGATCAGTCGGTCTGGCTGGCTTTCAACGGCACCGCTGCGACTTTGTCTGACGTTCATCGTCAGAAGATTGCGGAAGGGTTGGCTGACGCGGTGCCGGATATCATTCGGCAGGTTCGTGGAACACCGATTCGGGTAGTGGTCGGAGGTGTGTCCTATGTCGAGACTGATTTTCAGGAAGAAGGGCTTTCCGTGGCGATGCGTCGATGGGTCGAGAAGGAGTTCGGTCTACCCGAGAAGAAGATCGTCGAGTCTTTTGACCGCTCGGCCAACCGTTACATGTTCGACTGGTGTTGAAGTGTCCTGATATGTCAGGTTTCGGGAGTCGTTTCAAGCAGGTCGGCGCTGTAGCTCGGGTTAGGAGGCCGCAGTAGTTGTCGGTGCGACGTTCGTGGCGGACGGTCAGGTGGCGGTAGCCGGTCAGCCACGAGATGGCGCGTTTCGACGACGCTCGGCCGAGCCACTGCGGATCAGTGAGGACTTTCGCGGCCTCAGTCGTTCGTTCATGCCGATGAGCGGTGGTTCCAGGCAGGCGGCCGGTCTGCGGCTGCGCGTGAAAATTCATGACGATCTCACGGTTCTCAGGCTTGACCGGATCGTCCTGGTGGTGGGGTGGTCGGGTCCGAGCGCCCGCTCGCTGGCGACGAGTGTGGTCTCGGGCAGCGGGATCGCCCGACCCAGGTCACCCGCCGACTCGTAGGCGTCGGCGAGGTGGGTCCGCGAGGTGAGCGTGTCCGGGTGGGCGGGGCCGCGTACCCACTCCGAGTCCGCGACGGTGACCTCGTACAGCGTCAGCGCCCGACCGGGATCGCCCACCGACAGGTAGGAGTGGGCCAGGTTGCCTCGTGAGGACACCGTGTCCGGGTGGTCGGTGCCCAGCACCCGCTCCTGGCGAGCCAGGTTCGATTCGTGCAGCGGGAGGGCTCGGCTCAGCTCACCCGCCGTCCAGAAGGCGTCGGCCAGGTAGCTCCGCGACTTCAGCGTGGCCGGGTGGTCAGGGCCGAACACACGCTCTTCGTCGGCGACGACCGCCTCCAACAGCGGGATCGCTCGGCTCGGATCGCCGGCCGCCAGGTGGGCGTGGGCCAGGCTGTGACGCGAAGCCAGCGTCATCGAGTGGTCGGGGCCGTTGAGGCGTTGGCACCTGTCGGCGGCGCGGGTGTGGTACACGATGGCGGTGCCGACGTCGCCCTGGCCCGGTGTGGCAGCCCTGGGGATGTACGTGCAGGTGCTTTTCCGATGGCGGAACGTTCGAAGTCCGTGATCCGGCTTGTGCTGGTGGTGATATCGGAGGGTTTCAGTACGACTTCGCTCGGCCGAGGTTCGAGCGGACCAGCTTCGTTGTCGGGTGATCGGGGCCCAGGACGCGTTCGCAGCCGGTCAGGGTCGCCTCGTACAGCGGGATTGCCCGAGCCACATCGCCCGCCGCCTGGTAGGCGTAGGCGAGGTTGTTGCGGGAGACCAGCGTGTCCGGATCCTCGGGGCCCGGTAGCCGCTCGCTGCTGTAGGCGTCGCGTGTCTTGTAGGCGATGGCGGCTGTGGTGTCGCCTTGGCTGTCGAGGTGGACGCCGACTTTGTTGAGCAGGCGGCAGGAGGTCATGGTGTCGGTGTCGGGGGTGCTGTGGTCGAGTAGTGCGCGTGCGTGTGGCAGGACCAGACGGTGGACCGGCCATCCTGCGGGGTCGTGGGGATGCCTCTTGCCCGCCACGGTCGGGCGGCCGGGTCCGGTGGTGCGTTGTGGCTCGTCACGTTGACGTCGTCCCGGTGAGTTGTGCGATCACCGCGTTCACGGTGTTGCCGCCCAGCAGCGAACGGGTGGCCAGTTGCACGCCGGTTTCGGTGCGGATCCTGGTGATCAGCTTGGTTGCCAGCACCGAGTCCATGCCGAGGTCGGGGAGGGGTCTGGTGCGGTCTACGTGGTCGGCTCCCAGCAGGGTTCGCACCTCGTCGACGAACCACTCGTCCAGCGTCGCGGGGCGTTCCGGGGCCGGCTCGTCGAGGGTGTGGCGGAGTTCTCCGATCACCTTGCCGTCCGAGGCCAGGAGCGTCACCACGTTGCCGTCGGTGCGCTTCCACACCTGATCGGGGAGGGGGCACGCCAAGGTGGCGGAAGTCGGTGGCGCGTCCAGGTCCGCCATCACGTCGGACGCCGGCGTGGCGTCGCCGAGAGGCTCGTGGCCGGGCAGTTCGCGCGCCGCCCCGTGGCCGCTGAGCACGGTCCTCCACGACGTCAGGCCGTCGGCGCCCGCCTCGCCCGACCGCACCGTGAAACGCCACCCGCCGGCGTCGGGGTGCAGCACGACCCGCAGTGGGCTGCCGGGTGTCGCGGCGCCGTGGTGGTGCAGCCCGGTCACCTCGGCGGGCCCGCCGGTCATGCGCGTCAGCGCCGTCAGGGCGACCTCCACGCACGTGCCGACCAAGCCGGCCTCCGGTGCACGTCGGTCCGAGTCGAACGTTCGCACGTCGTCCGTCGGCACGGGCGCGGTCGGTCGGGTCGGCACCCAGTGCCGTTTGCCCTGCCACGGGTACAGCGGAAGGTCGGTGAACGTGCCGGCGGGCTGCACGGCTTCCCAGCGAACCCCGTGGCCGCGCGCCCACGCGACGCCCAGGCCGGACAGTGCCGTGGCGAGCGTCGGCTCGTCCCGCACGGCCGAGGTGATCGCGACGCCGTCGACGCCTGCTTCGCGAACGCGGTCGGCCAGTACCGTGCCCAGCACCGGGTGCGGGCTGATCTCCACGAACGTCACCGGGCCGCCCTCGGCGAGCACGGACGTCACCGCCTGGCCGAAACGCACTTGTCCACGCAGGTTGCGCACCCAGTACCCGCCGTCCAGTTCCGGGCCGCGAACCCGGGTGCCGGTCACCGTGGAGAGCAGGGGGATCGCGGCGGGTCGGGGGTCCAGTCCGGTGAGCGCCTGGGCCAGTTCCGCGCGGATCGGGTCGATGTGCGGCGAGTGCGAGGCGTATTCGACGTTCACGTACCGGCAGTAGGCGCCCGCCTCGCGCAGCGGCGCCACGACCTCCTCCAGCGCCGCGGGTTCGCCGGCCAGCACCACCGAGTCCGGGCCGTTCACCACCGCGACGGCGACCTCGTCCGCCCGGTCGCCGATGGCGCGCAGCGCCTCCTCCTCGCCGATGCCGAGCGCCGCCATCGCGCCCCGGCCGGGCAGCCCGGCGATCGCCGCGCCGCGCCGGCACGCGATCGCGGCACCGTCCCGCAGGGTCAGCGCGCCTGCCGTGCACGCGGCCGCGATCTCGCCCATGCTCTGCCCGATCACGACCTCCGGCTCCAGCCCCCACCCACGCCACGTGGCCGCGAGCGCCACCTGGAAGGCCCACAGGGCGGGTTGCAGTTCGGCCGGGCCTTCCAGCGAGTCCAGCCGGTCGGGCAGCCACCAGCCCGCCTCGTCCCGGATCGCCTCCGCGCACGCGGTGAACACCCGGCGGAACGTGGGTTCGACCTCGTACAGGTCGCGGCCCATGCCCTTCCACTGCGAACCCTGTCCGGAGTAGACGAACACCACCCGCGGCGCGCGCGTCGGGACGGCGGGGGCACGCGTGGCGGCACGCAGGCGCGCGGCGATCTCCGCGGCGTCCGCGCCGGACACCGCGATCCGGTGCGCGTGGTGGCTGCGCCGGACCGACGCGCTGAACGCGACGTCCGCCAGGCCCTCTTCGCCGGCGCGTTCCACCACGTCCGCGTACGCGGCGGCCAACGCGCGGGCGGCGGCCTCGCTGCGCGCCGACACGGGGATCAGGTGTGCCTCGCGCCGCGACGGCTCCGGCGGCGCGGGCCGGGGCGCGGCGCGCAGCACCAGGTGCACGTTGGTCGCCGACAGCCCGAACGCGCTGACCCCCGCCACGGCGGGCCTGCCGGTCGCGGGCCACGGGCGCGCGTCGGTCACGAGTTCCAGCGCCGACCCGGCCAGCGCGGGGTGCGGGTCGACGACCCGCAGCGTGGCCGGCAGCACGCCGTGGTGCAGGGCCAGCGCCGTCTTCGCGAAGCCCGCCAGCCCGGCCGCGGCCTCGATGTGACCGATGTTCGACTTCACCGAGCCGACCAGGCACGGCCGCTCGCGCGGCGCCGAGCCGAAGACCCGTTTCAGGGCGGTGAGTTCCACCTCGTCGCCGACCGGCGTGCCGGCGCCGTGCGCCTCCACGTAGTCCACCTCGGCGGCGGACACACCGGCGTCCGCGTGCGCGGCCCGCAGCATCGCCTCCTGCCCGGCGACGCTCGGCGTGATCAGCGTGTCGCTGCCGCGGCCGTTGTTGTTCACCGCGCCGCCCAGGACGGTGGCGTACACGCGGTCACCGTCGCGCAGCGCCGCGCTCAGCGGCTTGAGCACCACGGCCACCGCGCCCTCGCTGCGCACGTACCCGTCGGAACCCGCGTCGCCGAACCGCCTGCGGCCGGTGCGCGACAGGATGCCCGCCTCCGACAGGGGGACGTAGAAGTCGGGCGCCAGCAACAGGTTCACGCCGGCCACGATCGCCGTCCGCGCGTACCCGGCCCACAGGTCGCGGCACGCCAGGTGCACCGCCAGCAGCGACGTCGAGCACGTCGCCTCCAGGCCGAGGCTCGGCCCGCGCAGGTCGAGCAGGTGGGACAGGCGGCCCGCCGGCATTCCCCACGCCCCGTTGCCCGCCACCGCGTGCATGTCCGAAAGGCCCGCCGCGCGGACCACGTCCCAGTAGTCCGCGCTCAGGCACGCCGTGTAGACGCCGGTCGCGCTGCCCGCGAGTCCGGCCGCGGTGAGGCCGGCGTCCTCGACGGCCTCCCACACGGTCTGCGCCATCAGGCGGTGCTGCGGGTCGATCCGCGCCGCCTCGTGGCCGGAGATGCCGAAGAAGTCGGCGTCGAACAGGTCCACGTCCGACAGGAAACCGCCCAGGCGCGTCGCGATGCGCCCCGGTCCGTCACCCTCGGGGTCGTGGTACCGGTCGACGTCGAAGCGCTCCGCCGGGATCTCGCCGACGGTGTCGACCCCGGCCTCCAGCACGTCCCACAGTTGTCGGGCGCCGTGGGCGCCCGGCAACCGGCAGCCGATGCCGACGACGGCGACCGGTTCCCGCACTTCTCCCTCCTCGCGCATGTCTCTCCTAGTCCTGCGGCGGCACACGATGGCACGCCGCGGTGTGCTCCCCCCGGTTCCCGAGCCCTTCCAGGTTTGGGCGACGCCGGCCCGGCGACAACCCCGACTTGACGGAGTCCGCTGTCGGCTCCGGCGTCGTTCGCCGGATGCGCCCGGATCGTTCCCCGACGGACGGCGCAGCCGTGTCCTCCTACGGGAGGAGCGCGTCGGGCCGCGGCGCGTCGGCGGGCAGGTGCACGACGACCGAACGCGTGGAGTCGGCGAGGTTCAGCACCACCAGCTGGGTCACGTGCAGCTGCCCGTCGACGCGCATCGCCCGCAGCCGTGTGCGCTGCCGGGTGACGTAGTGCGACGACCACCAGTCGCGGAACTCCGGGCTGGCCTCGTGCATCAGGGCGATCAGCTCCTCGAACCGGGCGTCCCACGCGCGTGCCGCCGCGGCCCGGCGGAACCTGCCCACCACGTCGCGGGTCTCGTCCTCCCAGTTGACGAAGCGCTCCCGCGCCTCCGGAGTGGTCAGCATCCACAGCAGCATGTTGCGGCGGGTCTCGGGCAGCGCGCCGAAGTCGGTGTACCACTTGGTGGCGGCGACGTTCCACGCCACCACGTCGCCGTGGACGTCCGCCCCGTACACCGGGAGGTCGTTGTCGCACATCGCGGCGACCACCGACCGGACGACCAGGTCGTCGGACGTGTCGCTGCGCGGCTTCTCGTCGGGCGGCGGGCTGCCGGTGGCGAGCACGTACAGGTAGGTGCGCTCGTCACCGCTCAGCCGCAGCACCCTGGCCAGGCTCGCCAGCACCTCGGTCGAGGGCCGGATGTCCCGCCCCTGTTCGAGGTACGTGTACCAGGTGGGGCTCAGGCCCGCGAGCACGGCGATCTCCTCGCGGCGCAACCCGGGTGTTCGACGGCGCGAGCCGCTGGGCAGACCGAGGTCGGCGGGGCTGGTTCGCTCCCGGCAGCGGCGCAGGAACTGCGCCAACTCCTGTCTGTTCCTCCTCGTTCCCACAAACCCCCCAGGCCCGGAACGCCGGTTCACCGGCTCAAACTAGTGTGTTACCACCACTGACAGCGAATCGCAGCGTGACCTGCTGTTCACCCGCTGAAAACCACTTCCGCGCCTGCCCTGAGCGACTTCGCGACCTCCTGATGACCTGCGTGTGCCCGAAGTTGCGCGGCGGTCGTCGCGGCCTCGGCCACGCGGCCCGCCAGGACCAGGCCCTCCACCAGGAGCGCGGTCAGGTACGGCGCCAGCCACGGCAGTTCGTCCCGCATCGGCTCCGCGCCGGTCAACGCCCGGCGCAGCGCGGACACCGCTTGGGAGGGCCGGTTCTCGGCCAGGGCGATGGTCGCGAGCGCGGCCTGCGCGAACACCGCCGCCCGCCGGTCGGGCACCAGGTCCGCCACCACCCGGCGGGCTTCCGCGGTGTCACCGCCCACGGCGAGCAGCCACGCGCGCACCGCGTCCAGCCGGAACGCCCACGCCGGGGTGGCGCGGGCGAGGTCGTCCAGCAGCGCGCACGCCTTGTCCGTGCCCTCCGGCCCGAACGCCAGCACGAACGCCCGCGTCAACGCCCGCGCCTCCGACGGCGCCCCCTCGGTCTCGCGCACCTGCGCCAACGCCTCCCGGGCGTTGCCGCGCAAGAGCAGGACCTGGGGCCACACCAGCGACACGGCCGCCTCCTCGCCCGTGAGCCGCGCGAGCCGGCACACCTGGTCCAGCACGTCGAGCGACAGCTCGCGCCACGCGTGCCGGACGGCTTCCCGAAGTCGTTCCCGGCCCCGCTCGTCCAGCTCCACGCCCTCGTGCGGCACGTCGCCCAGCGACAACCCGGGGCCGTCACCCCGGCTCATCGCGGCACGCGTCGCGCCCGCGGTGAGGTAGCGCCGCAGCAGGGCCGGGTTGCCGCCGGTGACCGCGCGCAACGCCTCCGCCGCGGCGGCCGACACCGGCCCGCCGAGCACGTCCGAGGCGAGCGAGGCGACCTCGTCCAGGGTCATCGGCGGCACCTCGACGCGCTGGAGACCAGGGTCGTAGCGCAGGCAGTCCAACGGGTCGGGCCCGGGGAACCGGTCGGTGCGCAGGGTCAGCACCAGCACCGCGCCCGTCCGGAAGTGCAGGTCGCGCAACACCTGCACGGTCGCGTGGTCGGTCAGGTGGGCGTCGTCCAGCAGCACCACCGGACGGCGTCCGCCCGCGTGCCGCTCCAATGCCGCGACCACCACTCCCAGCCCTCCGGAGCGGGGCAGGGGCAAGTCCGGCGAGAGGTGCTCGCGCAGCGTCGCCAGGCGACCCGGCGTCCCGCGCAGCGGGACGAGGGCGTCGGTGTTCTCGTCCACCAGCCCCGCGGCCAGTTCCAGCACCGTCGACCGACCGACCCCCGCCTCGCCGGTGAACACCAGCGGCGTGGGTCGCGGCGCGGCGAGCACCGCGGCGACGCGGTCGAGCAGACCGTCGCGCGCGACGAAGCGCCAGGACATCGGTGTCTCCTTCCAGGCACGCGATTCCGGCGCGTTTCGCCGGACTTCCCCATCGTGGCCCGGGCGTTTTGCCGCCGCATTCAGCTGACAGAGTCCGGGGTGATCTCCGTCAGCACATCGGTTTTCCGTTAGCTGTGCCGCGCGGCGCTTTGTCGGGCCGCTCCACCCCCGATGGCGCAACCGGTCACGCTGCGCCACGCCGCGCGGCCGCGATGCAATTCCGCGAGACTGGTACTTCGAGTTCCCCGATAAGCGCTTGCTGTACTGATTTAATCCGATCGCGTGGAATGGCGTGCGGGTTGATCGTCCGGTTGTCGAGGAGGACCTGGTCCGGTGGAGCTGGCATCGGGTGTGGACGCGCTGGCGCGGGTGCTCGGCGCGGGCGTGTTGGCCGCCGTGTCGTTCACGGCGGTGCGGACGGCGCTGGCCACCTCCGCCTCGACGTGGACGCGCCACGCGGTGCGGTGGGCGGGCACGGCGTTCGGGCGGGTCGGTCGCCGCCTCGGCGAACGCGCGGGTGAACGCGCAATCGGCCTGACCGCGCCGGTCTGCCTGCTCGCGGTGCTGGTGGCGTGGCAGGTGGCCTGGCAGGTGGGCGTCGTGCTCGCGGTGGCGCCCGCCGACGTGGCGGACGTCGGCCGGACGGCGCTGGCCGTGCTGTTCGGCGCGCTCGTCGTGCGCACCGGCCAGGCGCACGCCGCGCGGGAGCGGCGCTGCGGTGAGTTCGGCGACGGCCGCGGCGCCGAGGAGCTCCTGGCGGGCTACCTCGGCACGGGCGGCCGGGAGGGACTGGACCGGGCCCTCGCGGACTGGTCGGCGTGGCTCGCCGAGCTGCGCTGGGCGCACCGCGCGTGGCCCACCCTGCTCTACACCCGATCCGCGGGGACGCGGTGCTGGCTGGAGACGGTCGTCACCATGCTGGACGTCGCGGCGCTCGTCGAGGCCATCGCGCCGGACTGGACGCCACCGCACACCGCGGCCGTGCTGGTGAACGGCACCGACTGCATCGGTGGGGCGCTCGTCGCCACCGGCACCGAGGCGCCCCGCGGCACCGTCAGCCTGCACGGCCGGGAAGACCGCGGGTTCGACGACACCTTGAGCCTCCTGGCCGCGGCGGGGCTGCCCGTGGAACGGGACCCCGCCGACGCGTGGACCCAGTTCCAGGCCCGGCGCACGGGTTATGCGCCGGGCGCCTCCGCGCTCGCCGTGAGGCTCCTCTACACCCGATTCGAGGAACGTCGCTGAGGCGGGTTCCCGAAGGCTTTCAGCGACACCGGGGAGGTAATCGGGAAGTTATCGCACGTCCGGCAGGACCAGAGGAACGATATTGGGGGTTCGTAGGTCCGATGGCTTTACACGAGCGCAAATTCCACGCGGTGCGGCCCGGTGAGGTCGACACGCTGACGCAGTTCTGCCACGAATTACTCGACACCCTGCCCCGCTCCGACCAACGTCGGTGGGGCGAGATCTACGTCCGCGGGTTGGTCTCGTTGCCCGGTCGCAAGTCGATCCGCCGGGTGGCCGAGGCGATGGCCGGTTGGCGGGCGGAGCAGGGACTTCAGCAGTTCGTCAACCAGAGCACCTGGCAGTGGGCGCCGATCCGCCGCAACCTGGCCCGGCACGTCGCCACCCTCTACCGGCCGCACGCCTGGGCGGTCGGCGAGGCGGTGTTCACCAAGAACGGCTCCAGCTCGGTCGGCGTCGCGCGGCAGTTCGCGCCGTCGGCGGGGAGGTTGCTGAACTGCCAGCTGGGGCTCGCGATGTTCCTCGTCGGCGAGGGCGAGGCGGCGCCGGTCGACTGGCGGCTGCTGCTGCCGCACTCCTGGGACTCCGACGCGGACCTGCGCGCCAAGGCGCACGTGCCGGAGGAGGAGCGCCGCCGGGAGCGGTGGGAGGCCGTGCTGTTCATGGTCGACGAGCTGGCGCGCGACTGGGGGCTCCCCCCGCAGCCGGTGGTGGTCGACGGGCGGCACATGATGCAGGTGGAGCAGCTGCTGGCGGGGCTGGAGGAGCGGCGGATGCGCTACCTCGTCCAGGTGCCCTACGAGTCGGCCGTGTCGCTGGTCGGGGAGCGCCCGGCGGGCTCGTTCGCCGGGGTGGGCTGGCCCGGGGCGATGATGAACCTGTGGGCCGTGGAGAACGGCAGGCAGCAGGCGTCGCGGTACGTGGTGGAGTCGGTGTCGACCCGGCCGGGGACGTCGCCGAGCGGGCCGCGCCGGGCGCGCCGCCTGCTGACCCGGTGGCTGCCCGGCGAGCCGTACCCGGTGCAGGTGTGGCTCACCAACGTGCACGCGGCCATGCCCGACCTGATCCGGCTCACCAGGGCCGGTGTCGAGGTGGAGCGGGAGATGGGCAGGCTCTACGACGACGTGGGGTTGGGCCACTTCGAGGGCCGCTCGTTCCGCGGGTGGCACCACCACGTCACGCTCACCTCGCTGGCGCACGCCTACTTGCTGGGGAGACGGCGGGCGGAGCAGGAGCCGGACCTGCGCCGGCGGCCTTTCGCCTAGCCGGGAGGGCCTGCCGCGCGCAGGTGGGCTGGGGGACGGACTCGGCCGGAGGCCCGGCTGAGCAGCGGGACGTCCGGTGCGGCAGGCGTGGTCGGAAGGGTCGGCCAAGCGGCGAGCGGTTCGATGTTCGGCGGTGTGGTGGCAGCGCGGCCGACCACGCCGCCGTCGACCGCGTCACCCGGCGCCCGCGACGCCCGGCCGGTGGCGGGCACCCGACTCCGCCAGTTCCGACAGCAACGTCAGCGCGGCGGCGGAGGGGGAGCCCGGTGCGGCGGTGAAGACGACCAGGCGTTGGCCCTCGTCCTCCGGCAGCGCCATCAGCTCGTCGGCCAGGGTCAGGTCGCCGACCACCGGGTGCCGGAAGCGGCGGTCGTGGGAGGCGCACCGGCGCACCGGGTGCGCCGACCACAGCGAGCGGAAGTCCGGGCTCTTCAGGGACAGTTCGCCGACCAGTTCCGCCAGGCGCGGGTCGTCCGGGTGGCGGCCCGCGGTCAACCGCAGGTCGGCCACGGTGTCGTGGGCCTTCTCCGACCAGTCGGCGAACAGGTCCCGCACGTGCGGGTCGAGGAAGAACAACCGGGGCCAGTTCGGGCGGTCGGCCGGGCGGTCCGGCGCGCCGAACGGCAGGTGCCCGGCGAGCAGGGCGTGCGCCAGGCGGTTCCACACCAGCACGTCGCCGAACACGCCCAACACCAGCGCGGGCATGTGGCCGAGCGACTGCACCACCGAGCGCACGGTCTCCCGCAACCGGTCGTGTCGCGCGCGGGTGGGTCGCGCCGGACCCGACCGGAGCAGGCCGCGCAGGTGGGCGTGCTCGTCCGGGGTCAGCCGGAGCGCGCGGGCCAGCGAGTTCAGCACCGAGTCCGAGGTGTTGACCGGGTGGCCCTGCTCCAGCCGCACGTAGTAGCCGACGCTGATCCCGGCCAGCTGCGCGAGTTCCTCGCGGCGCAGGCCGGGCACGCGTCGACGCCCGTAGCGCGGCACACCGGCCTCCTCCGGGCTGATCCGCGCCCGCCTCGACCGGAGGAACTCGCCGAGTTCCGATCGGTGGTCCATGCGTCCAGGATGCCTCGGGGGCACCTGCGGAACCTGCACCTGCCAGGAATACCCAACGCCGGTCTACGTCGGACAGGCGGCTGCGCGGCCCGTCTCCGGGTGGAACCGTTGTGGCATGGGGAAAACCATGCGAGCAGTGGTCGGACGGCGGTACGGCGGACCGGAGGTCCTCGAGCTGGTGGAGGTGCCGCGGCCGGGGCGCGCGCCGGGCGAGGTGCTGGTGCGGGTGCTGGCGGCCGGGGTCAACCCGGTGGACGCGGAGTGCCGCCGGGGCAAGGCCGAGGAGTGGTTCGGCGACGGGCCGCACACGTGGGGTTGGGACGTCTCCGGTGTGGTCGTCGAGGTGGGTGACGGCGTCGAGGACCTGCGGCTCGGTGACGAGGTCTACGGCATGCCGAGGTTCCCGGCGCTCGCCGAGGGCTACGCGGAGTTCGTCAGCGCGCCCGCGGCGGAGCTGGCGGCGAAGCCCGAGCGGTTGCGGCACGTGGACGCGGCGGCGTTGCCGCTGAGCGGGCTGACCGCGTTGCAGACCCTCGACCGCGCCGGTGTCGGCCGCGGGGACCGGCTGCTGGTCAACGGCGCGGCGGGCGGGGTCGGGCACCTGGCCGTGCAGCTGGCCAAGGCGCGGGGTGCGACCGTGGTGGCCGTGGCGCGCGAGGTCAACCACGACTTCCTGCGCGGGCTCGGCGCGGACGAGGTGGTGGACTACACGACGTCCGACGTGACCGACGTCGTCGGCGCGGTGGACGCCGTGCTGGACTGCGTCGGCCGGGACGAGCTGGTCGGGCTGGTGCGGCCCGGCGGCGTGCACGCGCGGGTGCCGGACGCCGCGACCGGCCCCACGGCGTTGGAGGAGGCCGCCGCCCGGCGCGACGTCCGCGTGGTGCGGCACGTGGTCGAGCCGGACGGCTCCGGGCTGGCCGCGCTGGCCGGGCACGTGGACCGGGGCGAGCTGACCGTGGACGTCGGCTCGGTGCTGCCGCTGGACGAGGTCGTGGCCGCTCACAAGCTGGTGGACGAGGGGATCAGCCGCGGCAAGCTGGTCCTGGTGCCCCTCGACTGACGACGGTGCGGGTGCCCGGCGCCGCCGGGCACCCGCCGCTCACACGTCGATGTTCGTCATCGCCTCGGGCCGGTAGCGGGGGCCGGCCACGGCGTCCGCGGGCACGGCCGCTTCGATCGCGGCCACCTGCTCGGCGGTCAGGGCGATGTCGCGCGCGGCGGCGTTCTCCTCCAGGTACCGACGGCGCTTCGTGCCCGGGATCGGCACGACGTCCGACCCCTGGTGGTGCAGCCACGCCAGGGCGAGCTGCCCGGCCGTGTGCCCCCAGGCCCGGCCCAGCTCCTCCAGGCCGCGCACCAGGTCCAGGTTGCGGGCCAGGTTGTCGTGGTCGAGCCGGGGTTGGCCGGTCGCGCGGAAGTCGCCCGGCTCGAAGTCGCCGGGAGCCCGGTAGCGCCCGGTGAGGAAACCGCGGCCGAGCGGGGAGTACGGCACCACGCCGACGCCCAGCTCGCGGCACGTCGGCACGACCTCGCGCTCGATGTCCCGCGACCACAGCGACCACTCGGTCTGCACCGCCGCGATCGGGTGGACGGCGTGCGCGCGCCGCAGCGTCGCCGCGCTGACCTCGGACAGGCCGAGGTGGCGCACCTTGCCCGCCGCCACGAGCTCGGCCATCGCGCCGACGGTCTCCTCCACCGGCGTGCCGAGGTCGACGCGGTGCAGGTAGTACAGGTCGACGTGGTCGACCCCGAGCCGCCGCAGCGAGGCGTCGCACGCCCGGCGGACGTAGGGCGCGTCGCCCCGGATGCGGTTCTCCTCGGGGTCGGCGCCGAACTTCGTGGCCAGCACGACCTCGTCGCGCCTGCCCCGGATCGCCCGGCCGACCAGCTCCTCGTTGAGGTACGGGCCGTAGACGTCGGCGGTGTCGAGGAAGGTCACGCCGAGGTCCAGCGCGCGGTGGACGGTCGCGATCGACTCCGCGTCGTCGCGCGAGCCGTAGTACGCGCTCATGCCCATGCACCCCAGCCCCTGCTCGCTCACGCGCAGGGCGCCCAGCCGCGCCACGGCCCTCACGCCCCGGGGTGCAGCGACTGCCGGGGCGAGGGCACCTCCGCCGAGGGCGCCTCGGGCGTCCGGGCGTCGGGCGTGCTCAGGTCGGCCAGCAGGCGCAGCGCGGCCTCCGACGGCGAACCGGGCTCGGCGTGGAACAGCGCCAGCCGCTGGCCGTCGTCGTCCGGCAGCACCAGCAGCTCGTTGGCCAGCGTCAGCGGGCCGACCAGCGGGTGGTGGAACTCGCGCGCGCTGTAGGCGCAGGTCTTGACCGCGTGGTTGTTCCACAGCGCGGTGAACTCCGGGCTCTTCATGCTCAGCTCGCCGACCAGCTCGGCCAGGCGCGCGTCGTCCTGGTACCGCCCGGCGACCAGGCGCAGGTCGTCCACGGTGTCGCGGCACTTGCGCTTCCAGTCCGGGTACAGCTCGCGGACGTGCGGGTCGAGGAACACCATCCGGGTGATGTTCGGGCGGTCCGCGGGGCGGTTCGGCGCGTCGAAGTCGAGGTGCCCGGCCAGCAGCGCGTGCGCGAGCCGGTTCCACACCAGCACGTCGGTCGACCGGCCGATCACCAGCGCGGGCACCCGCGCCGCGGTGAACGACTCCACCATCAGCGCGATCGACGGCCGGAGGCGTTCCGGCTGCCGCGTGCGGCGCCGGTTGCGGCGCGGGCCGCGGGCCAGGCGGTGCAGGTGGGCGTGGGCGTTCTCGTCCAGCTGGAGGACCCGCGCGACGGCGTCGAGCACCGCGTCGGACGCCCGGTCGGTGAGACCCTGCTCCAGCCGCGTGTAGTAGGCGACGCTCACGCCCGCGAGCTGCGCCACCTCCTCGCGCCGCAGCCCCGCGACCCGCCGGCGACCGTGGTTCACCAGCCCGAGCTGCTCTGGCCGCAACTGCGCGCGTCGGGAACGAAGGAACTCACCCAGGTTGTTGAGCCTTTCCACCACGCCATTGTCGCGCGGTTCCCCCTCGCGCGACTAACACTGGCAGTGCTACGAACCGGGGTCCTACCCATGAGGGTCCTACTCCGGACCGAGGTCTGGGCACACCCCCGCGCGCCGGCCATGATCGTTCCCGAAGCGAAACAGTCCAGGGAGGGCATGGCCAATCATGACCAGGAATACCGGCTTCGAGGCCGCGCCGGGTGAGGCGACGGCCGGCCTGGGCCTGCGAGGCTGGCTCACGCTGATCACGCTCTGCATGGCGCAGTTCATGATCGCGCTCGACTTCTCGATCGTCACGGTCGCCCTGCCCGCCATCGACCGCGGCCTCGGTTTCGGCGGCACGGCGGACCTCCAGTGGGTGATGACCGCGTTCATCCTGCCCACGGCGGGGTTCCTGCTGCTGTTCGGACGCGTGTCCGACCTGGTGGGCAGGCGTCCGCTGTTCATCCTCGGCCTGGTGATCGTGACGGCGTTCTCGATGGTCGCGGGCCTGGCCACGGCGCCGTGGGTGCTCATCGCGGCCCGCGCCGGGCAGGGCTTGGGCTCGGCGATGGTCGGCGCGACGGCGTTGGCGCTGCTGACCGCGTCGTTCCCGGAGGGGCCGCGGCGTGACAAGGCGTTGGGCGTCAGCGGCGCGTTGCTGTCGCTCGGGTTCGTCGTGGGCACCATCGCGGGCGGCATCATCACCAGCGGGCTGAGCTGGCGGTGGACCATGCTGATCCTGGTGATCATGGGTGTGGTCGTGCTGGTCGGCGCGGTGGCGTTGGTGGACGAGGACGGCGAGCGCGGTCGGGCGCGGCTGGACGTGCCCGGCGCGCTGCTGGCCACCGTCGGCCTGCTGGCGCTGGTCTACGGCATCTCCACGGTCGGCGAGTCCGGCTGGGGTTCACCGGCGGCGCTGGTGCCGCTGGTCGCCGCGGTGCTGCTGCTGGCCGGCTTCCTCGTGGTGGAGGGCAGGCAGGAGGCGCCGCTCGCGCCGCTGTCGATCCTCCGCAGGCGCACGGTGAAGTGGGGCGGCCTGACCGGTTTCATCACCTTCGGCATGTGCGGCGGCACGACCGTGCTGCTCAGCCTCTACATGCAGGAGGTGCTGCACTGGAGCCCGCTGGCCACCGGTGTCGGGTTCATCGTCGAAGGCGTCGCGGCGATGGTCTCGGGCAGCCTGGCGGCGCGGTTCATCAGCGGCGTCGGCACCCGGGCGGTCCTGATCATCGGCCTGCTGGTGCAGGGCCTGGGCACGGCGGCGATGCTGCTGCTGCCGCAGAACGGCGACCTGGTGCTGCTGCTCGTCACCAGCGCCGCGCTCGGTTTCGGCCACGTGCTCGCCGTCGTGTCGTTCATCGGCACGATGACCTCCGGCGTGCCCGACGAGCACACCGGCCTGGCCAGCGGTCTGGCGCAGACCGCGCAGCAGGTGGGCAGCGCGGTCGGCGTCGCGGTGCTGGCCGCGGTGGTGACCGCGAGCACCGCCCCGGTCGCCGCCTCGCCGGAGGCCGCCGCCCTCGGCGGCCTGCGGTCCGCCCTGCTCGTCGCGGCCGTCGTCACGCTCGCGGGCGTGCTGGTCGCGGCGGTGTTCCTGCGCAGGCCGCGGTCCGGCTCGGCGGGCACCACCGCCGACCGGGCGCGGTCCGCCGGCGAGGTCGCCTCATCCCGGTCCCCAGACGGGACGAGGTGACCGAGAGGAGCGGCCCGGGTCCGATCGACCCGGGCCGCTCCTCTTCGTCCTCTCAGCGCGTGACCTCGAAGCTGTCCGAGAAACCCAGCGGGCTGAACCACTCGGTGTAGCGGATGATCTTGCCGTCGGCGTCGAAGTCGAACAGGCCGATGCTGTCGTTCTCGTACTCGCCGCCGGCCAGCAGTCGGCCCACCGGGTGCCAGCGGGCGAACACGCGGTCGGCGCCGTGGACGGCGTGGATCTCCACGTTGGTGAACCGCATGTGCGAGTACGACTCGTGGATCTCGCGGTACAGGCGGCCGAGCTCGGCCTTCCCGCGCACCTCGGGCGGCAACACGTCCCCGTGGTAGGGGATGAATTGCACGCCGTCGTCGGCCCACAGGTCGAGCCAGCCGTCGAAGTCCTTCCGGCTCAACAGCTCGAAGTACCGGCGCATGGTGGCGACATTGCGTTCCGCGTTCACGACCTGGCTCCTTCCGCGGCGAACGCCTCGGCCACGCGCACCGGGTGGAAGTACTCGGTGAACATCGCGATGCGCCCGTCCGGGTCGAATTCGAACAAACCGACGTTCTCGTTGGCGTACTCGCGGCCGTCGGCCAGCTTGCCGCGCGGGTGCCACAGCGCGAGGACCTTGTCCGGGTCGTCGAGCGGCAGGATCTCCACGTCGGCGAACGCGAGTTCCGCGTAGCCGTCCGCCATGCCCTGGTACAGCTCCCGCACCTGGTCACGGCCCTCGACGCGGTCCGGGATGCCGCCCGCCGCGAACGGCATGACCTGCACGCAGCCGTCCGCCCAGAGCTCGATCCACGAGTCGACGTCGAGCGCGGCGAGGCGCTCGAAATACGTTTCCAGGGTCGCGGCGTTGCGCGCCCGGCGGTCCTCGTCGGATAACTCGGTGCTCATTTCCCGTGCCTTTCTTCGAAGTGGTGGCACACGATGTGGATCGAATGTAGGGCCGGCACCGGGCGCGCCGGGAGGACCGTGTGACACGGGTTCCCGGACTCCGTCAAGTCGGCGCTGCTCCTGGTTTTCCGAGTCGATGTGTTCAGTCGTCCTTGTCGCGGTTCCCGACGGCCTCGGACACTGGTCCGGCGATCGTCCGCCCGATTTTCGGAGGAGCGGACCCGGAATTCACACCGGGGAGAGGACCCATGAGCAGTGACCCGGGCAAGCGCGGCTTGCCGAGCAGCACCGACGTCCTGGTCGTCGGCGGCGGGCCGACCGGTCTGGCCCTGTCGCTGGCGCTGACCCGCCTGGGCGTCGACCACGTCGTGGTCGAGCGGCAGCTCGCGCCGTCGCCCAACTCGCGGGCCGCCGCCCTGCACGCCCGGACCCTGGAGTCGCTGTCCGCCGTGGACGTGGCCGACGAGCTGGTGGCCGCCGGGCGCCCGGGTCGGTCGTTCGCGGCCCGCGACGGCGACCGCGTCCTGCTCGAAACCCCGTTCCACGAGCTGGACACGCCCTACCCGTTCGTCCTGGCCATCCCGCAGGAGACCACCGAGCGCATCCTGGACGCCAAGCTCGCCGAGGTCGGCGGCCACGTCCACCGCGGCTGGACCGTGGTGGACGTCAAGGAGCAGTACCCCGGCGCGATGGCCATGGTCACCGACGACGACACGGGCGAGGTCAGGGCCATCCGCGCCCGCTACGTCGTCGGCTGCGACGGCCTGCACAGCGTCGTCCGGCACCGCGCCGGCATCGCGTTCGAGGGCCACGAGCGCCCGCACAACTTCGCCCTGATCGAGTTCGTCATGGACTGGGCGGGCCCGGAGGGGGAGATCAGCTTCTTCTTCTCGCCCGCCGGCCTCGCCGCCATCTCCCACCTGCCGGGCCGGCTGTACCGGATGGTGGCGCTGGTCGAGGACGACACGCCACCACCGGACCTGGCCGCCGTGCAGGAGATGCTGGACGCGCGCGGACCCGCCGCGGCGGGCGCGAAGGTCGAGTCGCTGGAGATGGTGTCGATCTGGCGCGTGCGGCACCGGCTGGCCGAGGCGTTCGGCAAGGGTCCGTTCTTCCTCGTCGGCGACGCCGCGCACGTGCACAGCCCGGTCGGCGCGCAGGGCCTGAACACCGGGATCCAGGACGCGTTGAACCTCGCCTGGAAGCTCGCCGCCGTGCTCGACGGCTCGGCCGGCCCCGCCCTGCTGGACACCTACGACGGCGAGCGGCGGCCGATGGCGCAGGGCCTGCTGTCGTTCACCGCGCAGCTGCACGACGTCTCGACGATGAGCAACCCCGACAGCATCCACCTGCGCAACCGGATGCTCGGCGTGCTGGGCGAGCTGCCGGAGTTCTCCGGCTGGCTCGCCCGGCGCCTGGCCCAGCTCGCCATCAGCTACGGCGGCGGCGACGGCGGACCCTCGCCCGCGGTCGGCGACCGCATGCCGCCCCGGCCCGGCATGGCCGACGGGATCGGCTGGTCGGTCGTGCTGCCGTCCGAGGAGGGCGCCGTGGCCGTCAAGGAGGCCGCGGCGCGCGGTCGCACGCCGATCGCGGTGGCCGTCGACCCCGACCTGCCGCACGCCGTGCTGGTCCGACCGGACGGGCACGTCGCCCTGACCGCCCCCGCCGCCGAGGCTGCCGAACTGCCCGCCCGGCTCACCGCCTGGCTGAACCGCTGATCCCACTGGAGGACAGATGAGCCCCGTGTCCATCCGCCCGCCCGGCGCCGCGACGTTGATGCACGTCGCGGTCTTCTGCCCGGACGTGGACGAGTCGATCCGCTTCTACCGCGAGGCCCTCGGCTTCTCGCGCACCTACGAGTGGACCAAGACCTACACGGAGACCGGCAAGACCGTCTACAGCGGACGCGGCGTCTACATCGAACTGGAGGGCCAGACCTACCTGGAGCTGTTCCCCGGCGGCGAGGCCGACCGCGACTCCTCGGCCGGTCCCGTGCACCACATCGGACTCGCCGTGTCCAGTGTGGACGAGTCGTACGAGCGCTGCCTGGCCGCGGGCGCGCAGCCGTTCGGCTTCGACGACTGGTCGGGCGAGCCCACGACGGTCACGATCAACGGCGACCCGGAGATGCTGGTCCGCGTCGCGTTCGTCCGCGGCCCCGCCGGCGAGCTGATCGAGCTCTACGAGCAATACAGCCCCGTCATCGCCACTGAGCGGTAGATCCCTCACACACCAGGAGGTCCCATGCGTTACACGGTGCTCGGCCGGAGCGGGTTGCGCGTCTCGGAGCTCGCGCTCGGCACGGTCACCTTCGGCGAGGACTGGGGGTGGGGCGCGCCGAAGGACACCAGCGCGCGCATCCTCGACCTCTACGAGGAGGCGGGCGGCAACTTCGTCGACACCGCCGACCACTACACCGGCGGCACGTCCGAGGAGTACCTCGGCGACATGCTGCGCGGCGACCGCCGCGACCGGTTCGTCATCGGCACGAAGTTCACCCTCCAGACCGACCTGGGCGACGTGAACTCGGCGGGCAACAGCCGCAAGAACCTCGTCTCGTCCATCGAGGCCAGCCTGCGGCGCCTGAAGACCGACCGCATCGACCTGCTGTGGGTGCACGCCCACGACACGCTCATGCCCGTGCCCGAGCTGATGCGCGCCCTGGACGACCAGGTGCGACTGGGCAAGGTGCTGCACGTCGGCGCGTCCAACTGGCCGGCGTGGGAGGTGGCGCAGGCCAACACGCTGGCCGAGTTGCGCGGCTGGTCGCCGTTCGTCGGCCTCCAGATCCGGTACAACCTGCTGGAGCGCGCCGCCGAGCGCGACCTGCTGCCCATGGCGCGCCAGTTCGACATCCCGGTGCTGGCGTGGGGCGCCCTCGCCGAGGGCAGGCTCACCGGCAAGTACCTCGACGGCAGCGGCCGGGGCCGGCTGACCGTGCAGCCGCGCGAGCACAGCATGGCGGGCGGTGACGACCTGGTGGTCGAGGTCGGCAAGGTCGCGGCCGAGCGCGGCTGGACGTCCGCGCAGGTCGCCCTGGCCTGGGTGCGGAGCAGGCCCGGCGTGGTGATCCCGCTGCTGGGCGCCACCAAGGTCGAGCAGCTGCGCGACAACCTCGGCTGCACCGACGTCGTGCTGACCGACGACCAGGTCGCACGCCTGGAGCGCGCGGCGGCGTTCGAGCCGGGCTACCCGCACGACCTGTTGCGCCAGGACATCACCGTGCGCGACATGTACGGCGTCCAGTGGGAGTCCATCGAGGACCGTCGCACCACCGTGCGACGCGGTGTCGCCGACACGCGCTATTCACCGCTGCCCTGGGCCTGAGCCCTTTCGGAGAACGGACCCGCCGCGACGCCCGCGGCGGGTCCGTTCGGCTGTCCGCACATTGTCGAAGAATCGCCGACTGCACGGAAATCCGCCTATTGCCGGCAGTGCCCGGGGTGTGCGCCGGAATCGTTGTCCGGTGTGCCGGCCGCTGGTTCCATCGGTAAGGCGAGACCGTGCGACGAAAAGGAGATCCTGCTGTGGTGGAAACCGCACGCACCCGCGAGATCGTGACCAGGCTGTTCGCCGACATCCAGTCCGGCAACCTCGACGGCGTGCTCGCCGCCCTGGGTGAGGACATCGTCTTCGACCTGCCCGGCAACGAGTTCAACACCGTCGTCCCCAATCTGAAGACGTGGCGCGGCAAGGACGGCGTGACCGAGGCGTTCCGGTTGCGCACGCTCGACACCGAGATCCTGGACTTCGAGCAGCGCGACCTGGTGGTCGAAGGTGACAAGGCCTTCGTGCTCAATTACCAGAAGATCGGCCACAAGCACACCGGGATGGCGGTGGAGTTCGAATTCACCATGCGCCTCACGGTCGGCGAGGACGGTCTGGTGCACGAGTGGCGCGCGTTCTTCGACTCCGCGCCCGAGATCGCGCTGTTCCGCTCCGACATCGACGAGCGGCTGCTCGCCGCGGTCCGCGCGGGCGACGACGAGCGGGTCCGCACCCTGCTGCGCGACGGCGCCGACCCCAACCGCCGCGAGGCGTCGACCGGGCTGACCCCGTTGCAGGTGGCGGCGGGCCTGGGTCGGGCGGGCGCCGTGTCGGCACTGCTCGCCGGCGGCGCCGACGTCCACGGCGTGGACACCCGCGCTGGCTGCACGGCCCTGCACAAGGCGGTGCAGAACGGCGACCTGGCCACCGTGCGCGCGCTGGTCGAGGCGGGCGCGTTCGTCGACGCGGTGGCGCCGACCACCGGCCACACCGCGCTGATGGACGCCCTCTGGTACAAGCACCCGGAGGTCGTGGGCTACCTGCTCGACCAGGGCGCGGGCGTGAACCTGTCGACGCACTACGGCTTCTCCATGAAGGAGCACTTCGAGTTCGAGTTGAACGTCAACTCGCTGGGCAAGGAGAAGCTGCTCGCAGCCGAGCAGCTGCTCAAGGGCCGGGAGGGCGAGGACGAGCGCCGCATCGCCGAGCAGCGGTTGATGGCGGCCACCGCCGCGGGCGACGCCGAGGAGGTGCGGCGACTGCTGGCCGAGGGCGCCGAGGTCGATGCCCGCTACCCGGTGCGCAACGGCTTCAACGACCTGCACACCCCGCTGCTGGTGGCCTCCCGCGACGGCCACCTGGAGATCGTGCGCCGGTTGCTGGCCGCAGGCGCCGACGTCAACGCCACCGAGCCGACCTTCGGCGCGTGCCCGCTGCACAAGGCCGTCTACAACGGCCACGAGCAGATCACCGCGCTGCTGGTCACCGCCCCCGGTGTGGACCTGGACTTCCAGGGGGCCACCAACGGCTACACGCCGCTGCACGACGCGCTGTGGCACGGCTACGACGAGTGCGCCCGCACCCTGCTCGACGCCGGCGCGCGCACCGACCTGGTCGGCCACGACGGCAAGACGCCGCTGGACGTCGCCCTGGACGTGTTCGACCCCGACCACCCGATCATCGAGCGGCTGCGCGCCGCCTGACCACGCCGGGAGCAGACGCCATGCTGTTCTACGTCCAGATGCGCTGGAACCACGAGGGCCGCATCACGCTCGACGAGCTGTGGGAGATCGAGCAGGAGGAAGCGGTCCACGCCAAGGAGACCCTGGACTCGGGCTTCGCCGTGGGCCTGTGGAAGGTGGCCGCGCAGAAGCGCGTCATCGGCATCATCGACGCGCCCAGCGCCGAGGAGCTGGACCGCACCGCGCTCGGCCGGCTGCCCATGCGCGAGTACCTGGAGTTCGAAGAGGTCTGGCCGCTGCGCGACTACCTCGGGTTCGCCGAGGACGTCCTCAAGCGCTACCAGGTCTGACACCGAGGGAGGAAGCCATGATCCACCAGCTCATCTTCGCCTACCCCAAGCCGGGCATGACCGAGCGGGAGTTCCAGCGCTACTGGCTGGAGGAGCACGCCGTCCGGTACGCGAGCAAGATCCCGCAGATCCGGCGGTACAAGATCGACACCCGGATCCCGCTGCGCGGTGACGACGCCGAGCCGCTGTGGAGCGGCATCGCCGAGATCTGGCTGCGCCCCGAGGAGCAGATCGAGTCGTTGCAGACGCCGGAGTTCCTGGAGGGCGCGCGGCTCGACGAGCCGAAGTGGGCCGCGTTCTGGCGCACGCTCGTCCTCGACACCGACGCCCACCAGGTCGTGGAACCGCCGCGCGCCGAGGGCGTGAAGATCGTGCGGCTCGTCAAGCGCCGCGAGGGCCTGCCGCTGGCGGCGTTCCGGGAGCAGAGCCTGGGCAAGCACGCGGAGCTGGTGGCCGAGGTGCCGGGCCTGCGGGGCTACCTGCAGAACCACGTGGTGGACGGCGCGTACGGCATCGGTGAGGCCACCCTCGACGCGGCCTACCAGCTGTGGTTCGAGGACACCGACGCGCTGGCCGCGGCGCTGGCGTCGCCGGAGTTCCGGCGCGCCGAGGAGGAGCTGCGCTCGATCGTCCAGGAGCGCTACCTGCACGAGATGGTCGTCCGGGAGCACTGGGTGATCGGGCCGGAAGCCCGGTAGGCCGTTCCCGCAGTCGTGGTCGAGGAGGAACCAGTCATGCAGCGGATCGCGGTGGAGGACGTCCGGCCGGCGGTCTCCGGGGGTTTGCGGCCCGCGAAAGCGGTCGTGGGCGAGCACGTGCCGGTGTCGGCGACCGTGTGGCGCGAGGGGCACCAGGCGGTCGCTGCCGAGGTGGTGTGGTCCGGGCCGGCGGACGCCGAGCCGCGGCGGACCCGGATGGAACCGCGCCCGGACAACCGCTGGGAGGCCACCATCGCACCCGACCGGCCGGGCGGGTGGACGTTCCGCGTGGAGGCGTGGGGCGATCCTTGGGCGACGTGGCGGCGTGCGGTGGAGGCGAAGCTGGCGGCAGGCGTCTCGCCCGACGAACTGGACCTCGACCTGGAGGAGGGTGCGCGGCTGCTGGAACGGGCAGCCGCGCACCCCGACCAGTCCCCGGCCGACGACGTGCGCCGCGGGCGGTTGCTCGAAGCCGCCGAGCGGTTGCGGCGCAAGGATCTGCTCCTGGCCGACCGGGTGGCGCCGGCCCTGGCCGAGCCGGTGCACGGGCACATGACCGCCCGGCCGGTCCGCGAGCTGGTCACCCCGGGCACGCCGCACCGGTTGCTGGTCGAGCGCGAACGCGCCCTGGTCGGGTCCTGGTACGAGCTGTTCCCGCGCTCCACCGGCGGCCTCGGGGCTGACGGGCGGCCGGTGCACGGGACGTTCGCCACCGCGGCGGTGGAGTTGGAGCGTGTCGCCGCCATGGGGTTCGACGTTGTCTACCTGCCCCCGATCCACCCGATCGGCCGCACGAAGCGCAAGGGGCCCAACAACAATCCCGTGAGCGGGCCGGGTGACGTCGGCTCGCCGTGGGCGATCGGCGCGGACGAGGGCGGGCACGACGCGGTCCACCCCGACCTGGGCACGATCGAGGACTTCGACGCGTTCGTGGCCCGCGCCCGGGAACTCGGCCTGGAGGTGGCGCTCGACCTGGCGCTCCAGTGCTCGCCGGACCACCCGTGGGTGCGCGAGCACCCGGAGTGGTTCAGCCACCGGTCCGACGGGTCGATCGCCACGGCCGAGAACCCGCCCAAGCGCTACGAGGACATCTACCCGCTGAACTTCGACAACGACCCGGCCGGCCTGTACGCCGAGGTCCTGCGCGTCGTGCTGCACTGGGTCGACCACGGGGTCCGGATCTTCCGGGTCGACAACCCGCACACCAAACCGCCGGACTTCTGGGCGTGGCTGATCGCCCGGGTCCACCGCACCCACCCCGACGTCGTGTTCCTCGCCGAGGCGTTCACCAACCCCGCCCGGCTCTACGGCCTGGCACGGCGCGGGTTCAGCCAGTCCTACACCTACTTCACCTGGCGCACCGGCAAGTCCGAGCTGTCCGACTTCGGCCGCGACCTGGTCGCCCACGCCGACGAGGCCCGCCCGAACCTGTTCGTCAACACCCCGGACATCCTGCCGGAGCACCTCCAGTCCGGACGGCCCGCGGTGTTCGCGATCCGGGCGGCGCTCGCCGCGACGATGGCGCCGACGTGGGGCGTGTACTCGGGCTTCGAGCTGTACGAGCACCGGCCGCTGCGCCCCGGCGGCGAGGAGTACCTGGACTCGGAGAAGTACCAGGTCGTCCACCGCGACTTCGACCGCGACGGCACGCTCGCGCCGTGGCTCACCCGGCTCAACGAGGTCCGCCGCGCCCACCCGGCGCTGCGGGACCTGCGCACGCTGCGGTTCCACGACGTGGACAACGACGCGTTGATCGCCTACTCCAAGACCGCGCCGGGCGACGTCGTCCTGGTCGTGGTGACGCTCGACCCGACCCGCCCGCAGGAGGGCACGGTGACCTGGCGGCTCGACGAACTCGGCCTGCCCGACGGGTTCGCCGCGCACGACCGGGTGACCGGGCAGGTGTTCCGCTGGTCCGGGCGGACCTACGTGCGGCTCGACCCGAACCAGGCGGTGGCGCACATCGCCACCGCGTCCCGGGAGGTGCGCCCGTGACCACCGCCGCGTCCGGCGACCCGATCAGCGCGAGACCGGCCCGCGACGAGCCCGAGTGGTTCAAGCGCGCGGTGTTCTACGAGGTCCTGGTGCGGGCCTTCGCCGACTCGGACGGCAACGGCGTCGGCGACCTCGAAGGGCTCACCGGCAGGCTGGACTACCTCCAGTGGCTGGGGGTGGACTGCCTGTGGCTGCCGCCGTTCTACGACTCGCCGCTGCGGGACGGCGGCTACGACATCAGCGACTTCCGGCGGGTGCTCCCCGAGTTCGGCACGGTGCAGGACTTCGTGCACCTGCTGGACGAGGCGCACCGCCGCGGCATCCGGGTGATCACCGACCTGGTGCTCAACCACACCAGCGACGCCCACCCCTGGTTCCAGCAGTCGCGCACCGACCCCGAAGGCCCGTACGGCGACTTCTACGTCTGGAACGACGACGATCGCAAGTACGCCGACGCGCGCGTCATCTTCGTCGACACCGAGACCTCGAACTGGACCTACGACCCGGTGCGCGGGCAGTTCTACTGGCACCGGTTCTTCTCGCACCAGCCGGACCTGAACTACGAGAACCCGGCCGTGCAGGAGGCGATGCTCGACGTCCTGCGGTTCTGGCTCGACCTGGGCATCGACGGCTTCCGGCTCGACGCCGTGCCCTACCTGTTCGAGGAAGAGGGCACCAACTGCGAGAACCTGCCGAAGACGCACGAGTTCCTCAAGCGCTGCCGGAAGGTCGTGGACGAGGAGTACCACGACCGGGTGCTGCTGGCGGAGGCCAACCAGTGGCCCACCGACGTGGTGCAGTACCTGGGCGACCCGGCCGTGGGCGGCGACGAGTGCCACATGGCGTTCCACTTCCCGTTGATGCCCAGGCTGTTCATGGCCGTGCGGCGGGAGAACCGGTTCCCCATCACGGAGATCCTGGCGCAGACGCCGTCGATCCCGTCAGGAACGCAGTGGGGCATCTTCCTGCGCAACCACGACGAGCTGACGCTGGAGATGGTCACCGACGAAGAGCGCGACTACATGTACGCGGAGTACGCCAAGGACCCGCGGATGAAGGCAAACATCGGCATCAGACGGCGCCTGGCCCCGCTGCTGGAGAACGACCGCAACCAGCAGGAGCTGTTCACC
>NZ_JBSGBG010000061.1:0-46238 GCF_053601135.1 Actinosynnema sp. NPDC004786
AACTCGTCGTTGGAGATCGCGGATCTGCAGGAGACGAAGATGCCGGGCGCGTGGGAGTTCATCGAGGCGATGGTCATCGGCCGCGCCGTGCGCCCGACCACCGCCAAGCCGCTGTCCGTGTCGACCGCGTCGACCAACGGCCACACGCACGCCGACGCCGACTGCGACTGCTGAGGCACCCTCACGTCGGCGGGTCGTCCCCTCGGGGCGGCCCGCCGACCGCGTGGGTCCGCCCCCTCGCCCACCGGCCCGTGCCCGCGCCGGTTCACCGTGGCTGCGGTTCGCGTGCGTCGCGGGAGTTCGCCGGACCGACCGCGCGGTGGGCGCACGCCGGAGCGGGCCGACGACGGTGACCGGTTCCGTGATTTCATTCCACCGCCCACCAGACCCCGTCGGAATCGGACCATGACTGTGAACCACCCCGTACCGGACGCGAAAGGCCGGCGGTCGGCGGCGGCCCTGTTCCTCCCCGAGCCCGAGCGGCACGACGGCGAGGTGGCGCGGTGGCACGTCGAGATCGACCTCGACCGCCACGCCGAGGTGCGCGGGCACCTCGTCAACGGGCAGCCGACCGTGCCGACCGCCACCCTGGTGCAGATCGCGGCCGAGGCCGCGGTGTCCTTCGCGCCCGACCTGGCCCCGCTGCGGTACACCGACCTCCGGCTGCCGCGCCTGCTCCGCGCGCCCGCCGGGCGGTGGCCCCGCCGCGTCGAGGTCACCGCCGCCCGGACCGGGGACGAGGTGCGGGTCCGCATCGAGGGCCCCGCCGCCCACGGCGTGCCGGCGGTCGACCACGCGCGGACCACCGTCCACCTCGGCGTGCCCGAGTGGCCCGAGGCCGAGGCGGACCACCCGCCGGTCGACCACCGGTTCACCGGCTACCTCCTGCCCGGCGACGCGCTGGACTCGTTGCTGCGCAAGGCCGCCACGCCCGAATCGCTCGCCGGCGTCGAGGTGATCGACGTGCCGCTGCCGGCCGACGACCGCGAGCTGGCCCGGCTCCTCGGCCCCTACCTGGACCTGCGCCGATACTCCACAGAGGACGGTGAGCGGTACACGGCCACGGCCGCCGACGGCACGGTGGTCGTCCGGCTGCGGGGCGTGCGCACCGCCAGCCCCGACCTGACCACCCTGCGCCGGCACCGCACCGGGGCCAGGACACCGGGCCGCGCGGGTCGGCGGGCGCGGGCGGTGGGACGTGAGCGCGATGGCGGGTGACCCCGTCCCCGGTCCGGCGCCCGGGGTGGACTCGCGCCGGTGGTCGGTGATCGCCGGGTCCACGGCCACGTTCGCGGTCCTGTTCGACGGCACGGCGGCGATGATGGCGTTACCCGGCCTGGGCGCGGAACTCGGCTTCGGGTTCGGGGGTCGGCAGTGGGTCGTCGTCGCCCACGCCTTGGCGGTCGCCGCGGTGGCGGCGGCCGGTGGCGCGGTGGCGGACCGGCTCGGCACCGGACGGGCGTTCCGCCTGGGCGCGGTGTTGTTCGGCGCGGGCGCGGTGGCGTCCGGCGCGGCGGGATCGCTGCTCGCGCTCGTCCTGGCCCGGTGCGTGCAGGGCGTCGGCTCCGGCCTGCTCCTCGCCGCGGCGGCCAGGCTCGTGGGCCGCGGGCCGGGCACGCGCACCACCTCGGCGAAGCCTGTCGATCGGGGCCCGGTGGAGCTTGTCGATCAGGGGTTCCGGGGCTCGGCGGATCCCGCCGATCGGGACTCCGCGAGCGGGGCGGGGCCTGTCGATCGGGAGTCCCGGAGTGCGGCGACGCCCGTCGATCCGGAGTTCCGGAGTGCGGCGACGCCCGTCCGTCGGGAGTGGCGGGGTGTGGTGGGCACGCTCGCCGGAGCGCTCGGGCTCGTGGGCGGCGGTGCCCTGGCCGAGGTCGACTGGCGGCTGGTCTTCCTGGCCGTGCTGCCCGTCGGCGTGCTGCTGCTGGCGATCGGTCACGTGCACCTGCGCGTCGGCGAACCGCGCACCCGGACCACGGCCGACCGGTCGCGGTCCGGCGACCGGGCCTTCCTCGGGACGGCCGCGGTGACGTGCACGTCCGCCGCGCTCGGGCTGGGCACCGTGTTCCTGGAGGCGCTGCGGCTCCAGGACGAACCGGGTCGCTCGCCGCTGGACGCCCTGGCACACCTGTCCCCGCTGGTCGCCGCCATGATCACGGCAGCCGTCCTGGCCCGCCGGCTCGGGCCGGGACCCGCGACCTCGACCCTGCTCGTCACGCTCGGCGCGGCCCTCGTGGCCGGCGCGGGCCCGCTGCTCCCGCTCGGCCTGGTCGCCCTGGGGGCCGGCCTGGGGCCGGCGGCGGCGAGGCACGTCAACCAGACCCACCACCACGTCGGCGTCGCCGTGGGCGTCCTCACCCTCGGCGCGCTCGTCCACCACCGCGCGCTCGTCTGCGCGGTGGTGGGCACGGCCGTGTCGCTCGTCGCGTTCGCGTGGGTCGGGCGCGACCCGGTGACCGCCACCGACGCGTGACGCTCAGGCGTCGGCGGACCGGCCGGCGCCGGCGGCGAGCGGAGCGGGCCAGGCGGCGGGGTCGGCCGGGTCCGCCGGGGCGGTGGCGCAGACGACGTAGTGGCGCGGGGCCAGGGCGTTGAGCCGGTCCGGCAGCGCGGCCATGCACCGGGCGTGGGCCTGTTCGGGTGTCCGCACGGCGTCGGTCGCGGTCAGGTGGGCGACGAGCGCCCGCCCGTCGACGGCGGGGAAGATGCGGGCCACCGAAGGGGCGAGGGCGTCGTCGAGCAGCCGTTGGACCTCGGCCAGGTCCACCCAGCAGCCGTCGACCAGCACCCAGCCGGGCGGGCGTTCGACCGGGTCCAGGGCGATCAGCCCGCGCACCTGCCCGGCGTCGAGGTCGCCGCCGGCCGCGCCCACCAGCACGGCTTCGACGGCCAACAGCACCGACTCCATCTCCGCCCGCGACACCACGCCGATGTCCGCGCTCCACGCGTCGAGCCGCAGCCGCCCGTCGACCTGGTTCAGGCCGAACCGCACCGGCGTGCCGTTGCGGTGCACCGGGCGCCACGTCAGCCCGGTGTGCCGCAGGGCGGCGGCGATCTGCTCGGGCCGGTGCTTCACGCCCGCGTTGATCCCGGACCACGACTCGGGGACGAGGCTGTTGAACAGCGGGTCGTAGAGGAACTTCAGCCCGCGCTCGTGCTCGATCCGCTCGCTCATCGCGCCGCGGTCCGCGCCGTCGTACCCGGCGTGCCTGCTCGCCTCCAGCACCGCGGTCCAGGTGTGCTTGACCAGCGCGTCGAACCCCCGGTCGCCGACCTCGACGGTGACCAGGGTGCCCTGCGCCAGCGAGCCGACGTAGCCCGCGAGCCGGCGGTCGAAGCGGTTGCTCGACAGCAGCGGGAACACCAGCTCCCGGTAGCCGGTGCGCCGGGACAGCACCGCGCAGAGCGCGGCCAGGACGATGGCGGACCGGCTGGCCCGGGTGCGCGCCGCCACCTCCCGCACGGCCATCGCCGCCGCCGCGGACGACAGCTCGACCGCCACCGGCTCGCCCCCGGCCCGCGTCCCGGGCAGGGCGTACAGGTTGTGCGGCACGCGTTCCGACTGGTCCCGCAGGTAGGCGAGCGCCACCTCGGCGCGCCGCCGTTCGGCGGGGGTCGCCTCCAGCTCGGCCTGGTCCAGCGGCTGGTGGCGCGGCGGCCCCACCTCGCGGCGGGCCGGGTCGGCGAGCATCTCGGCGAACTCGCGCTTGACGACCTCGATCGCGCCCAGGTCGACGGCCATGTGCGAGAACGCGGCGGCGCACGCGACCACCGCGCCGTCCGCGCCGGTCGCCACCACGACCCGCGGCAGGTCGGTCACGGTGCCGCGCCGCTCCCGCAGCCAGGCGACGAGCTGACCGGCCACCGCGGGCCGGTCGCGCGGTCCCCACTCGCCCTCGCCGAGCGAGCACACGTCCAGTTCGAGCACGCCGGAGGCCGCGACGACCTGCCGCCGGTGCTCGCCGCGCGCGTAGTGCGTCCGCAGGCTCTCGTGCCTGGCCAACAGCACCGCGATCGTCGCGGCCACGTCGTCGGTGGTCACGCCGTCGGGCACCGGCAGCTCCACGCACAGCACCGCGTAGGCGTGGTCGGGCATGCCCTCCAGCCACTGCGCGGTGTTGAGCTGGCCCAGGGTGAGCGGCCCCTCGCCCGCCCGCGCGCCGCTGAACGGCACGGGGACGGGGTCGACCGGGGTCAGCAGCACGCGGCGGCGGCGTGGCCGCCCGGTGTCCACGGAGGTCGTCATCGCCGGTCAGCCGATCGACTCGCGCAGCGCGTCGACCACGTCGGCGTGCTCGCGGACCTCGCCGGCCGGCCAGGCCGCGTACGGCGAGGGATCGCCGAAGACGTCGAGCCGACCGCCGTACGGCCGGGGCCGCCAGGCGCGGACGGCGTCCCGGTTCGCCTGCCACACGCGCCGCGCGCGGACGACGAACTCCTCGGTCTCGTCCGGCGGCACCAGGCCGCGCGCCTTCCAGCGGTCCAGCGTCCCCGCCGGGTCCGGCCCGGTGTCGGGTTCGGCGAAGCCCGGCTCGTCCACCCCGGCCGGCAGGGCGGCGTCGAGCAGCGCCACGAGCCGCACCTCGGCCCCGGCCTCGGCCAGCAGGGCGGCCAGCTCGTGGGCGACCGCCGCGCCGGTCGAAGCTCCGCCGAGGAGGTACGGCCCCTCCGGCCACGCCGACCGGATGGCCGCGAGGTAGGCGCGGGCCAGGTCGGGCACCGTGCGGACGGGCTCCTGGTCGGCGTGCAGCCCGGCGGCCTGGAGGCCGAACACGGTGAACTCCTCGCCCAGGTCCTGCGCCAGGAGCGCGTACGGGCCGACCTGCCCGTTCGTCGGGTGGACCAGGAACAGCGGCGGTCGCGTGCCGTCGCCCTGCTGGACCGGGACCAGCGGGTCGAGCAGCCGCGCGGTGAGGTCGCGCAGCCGGGTGGCCAGGCGTTCCACCGTCGGGTGCTCGGTGAGCACGTTCAGCGGGAGCTGGACGCCGAACTCCTCGTGCACGGCGTTGATGACGCGGGCCGCGTCGAGCGAGTTGCCGCCCACCTCGAAGAAGTTCTCCCGGATGCCGACGGCGAAGCCGATGACCTCCTGCCAGCGCCGGGCCAGCCACAGCTCCACCGGCGTGCGCGGGTGCTGGTGTCCGGTGTCGAGCACGTCGTCCACGGTCGGGTTCATCGTGTGGGTGCACCGCCCTCGTGACCGGCGGCGAGCCGCCAGCGCTGGATCTTCCCGGCCGCGGACCGGGGGAGCCGGTCGACGAACGTGAAGTGCTTCGGGATCTTGTAACCGGCCAGCCGCCGGCCGCAGTGCGCGGCGAGGTCGGCCTTGCGGACCTTCGTCTCGGGTCGCAGCACCACGTGCACGCCGACCACCGACCCGAGCGTCTCGTGCGGCACGGCGAGCGCGACGGCGTCGACCACCGCGGGGTGGGCCAGGAGCGCGGCCTCGACCTCGTCGGGGTCCACCTTCTCCCCGCCGACGTTGATCGTGCCGTGGTCGCGGGGCTCCAGGTACAGGTAGCCGTCGCGGTCGACCCGGCCGCGGTCGCCCACGGTGGCGAACCCGTCCGGGGTCGTGCGGACCACCCGGTCGTCGAGGTAGTCCGAGCGGCCGACGCGCTGCGGCGTGCGCATGAACACGGTGCCGACCTCGCCCGGCGCGACCGGCCGGCCGTCGTCGTCCAGCACGCGGAGCTGGGTGAAGAAGCCGCGCCCGACCGTGCCCGGCCGGGCCAGCCACTCGTCGCCGCGCGCCAGCGTCACGCCGATGCCCTCGGTCGCGCCGTACAGCTCGAAGACCCGCTCCGGGCCGAGCAGGTCGATCCAGCCGCGCTTGGTGTCCGGATCGCACCGCGCGGCCGTGTGCAGCACGCCGCGCAGGTGGGCGAAGCCCTCCGGGTCGGGCTTGGCGAGCAGCAGGATCTCGCGCATGTGCGTCGGGGTGAGTTGCAGCCACTCGACGCGGTGCTCCCGCACCAGGTCCACCGTCCACTGCGGCGAGAAGAACGGTTGCAGCACGACGGTGTTCGCGTCGAGCAGCGCGTCCACCAGCACGGTGAACGGCGCGGCGTGGTGCAGCGGCCCGACGATGAGCTGGCGCTGTCCGGTCCGCCAGCCCGTCTGCCGGATCACCAGGGACGGCGTCCGGCCCGGGTCGTGGCGCAGCGGCCCGGGTTTCGCGGAGATCTTCGGGATGCCGGTGCTCGCGCCGGTGGCCAGCAGGTAGGCGACCGGGCGGGCGGGCGCGCCGGCGGACGCCGGGCGGTCCCGGTGGTCGCCGCCGGGCACGTGGACGTGGTCGAACCGGCGGCCGAGCAGGTCGAGCAGCAGGCCGCGCTCGGCCGCCGGGGTGGCCGGGTTGACCGGGAACACGGGCACCTCGGCCGCGAGCGCCGACGCGATGCCGATCACCGCGGCGACCGTGTTGGCGGCCTCCACGACGACGCACGACCGCACGTCCGGGTCGAGCGCCGACCGCAGCGCGGCCACCCCGCCCTCGACCGCGTCGCCCAGCTCGCGCCACGACACGGTGTGCTCGGCCAGGTCCGCGTCGAACCCGACGAGCGCCGCCCGGTCGGGCGCCGTGCGGGCGAGGTCGGCGATCCGCTCGCGCACCGGGAGGGTGGCGGTCACCGCAGGATCTCGGCCAACCGCCGGACGCTGGACGCGCTCATGAACTCGTACACGTCCAACGGCCGGTCGAACTCCGCCTCGATGGCGGCGATGATGCCCAGCGCGGACAGCGAGTCGCCGCCCAGCTCCAGGAAGTCGTCGGTCGCGCCGACCGGCCGGACGTCCATCTGCGCCGACCAGATCTCCGCCACCCGGCGCTCCACGTCGTCGCGCGGGTCCTCGAAGAGGGCGCACCGCCCGTCGGCGACGGCCCGCGCCACCTCGTCGGCGTCCACTTCGCCGTCCGCGAGCGGGATCCGGTCCACCACCAGCACGCCGTGCAGCCCGCAGTCGTCGCCGAGCCGCTGCCGCACGTGGTTGCGCAGGACCGGCCCGCTCAGGTACTCGTCCAGCTCCACGGCCGCGACGGCGACCTCGCGCCCGTCGTGGCGCACGACCGCGACCGCGGCCCTGCCGACACCGGGATGTGCCGACAGCACGTCGGCGATCTCGGCCACGCTCACCATGTGCGCTCTCCCATCAACAGTCCGGCGACGAGGTCGTGCACCTCGGCCGCGCGCAGCAGGTCGGAGTGCTCGACGTCCACGTCCCGGCGCTCGACGCCGTCCACCGGCGGTTCGTGCTCCCTGGACGACACGAACACCGGCTCGCCGAACCGCGTGTGGAACCTGCCCTGCGCGGCCAGCAGCAGGTAGTCCAGGTACGCGGTGAACCCGCCGGTGAGCTGCTGGCGGAAGAAGTCGTTGAGCGACAGCCGGGCCGCGACCTCGCCCATCAACGCGTCGTACCGCTCCACCAGGGCGGCCGCGATGCGGGGCGGGTCGTCCGGGTGCGCCTCGACCAGGCCGTCGGCCAGCGCCCGCGCGTCGTCCAGCTCGGCCTCGGTCAGGTGGTCCGCCGACGTCTCGAGCGTCGAGGTGAACTGGTGCGACAGCGAGCCGGCGGTCGTCGCCACGGCGTCGAAGAGCAGGACCGGGGGCGGTGGTCCGGACTCGGCGACCGCGTCCGCGACGCAGGTCGCCAGCGCGGCGCCGGCGCAGAATCCCAGGACCGCGCGGACCGGCCTGCCGGTCGCCGACACCTCCGCGACCCAGCGTTCGGCGCGCTCGTCCACCGCGCCCGTGCCGGGGTCGGCGAGGTGCAGGAAGGAGGCGTCCGCCGTCACCCCGGCCGCCAGGTCGGGGAACCCCGCGACGGCCCGCCCGCCCGGGAAGTCCAGGCACAGCACCAGGTCCGGGCCCCGGTCCGACAACTCGCGCCAGTGCGTCAGCCCCACCGTCCGACCTCCTGCCCGTCCACGGCCGCCGCCAGCGCCCGGTAGTCGACCTTGCCGCCGGCGGTGCGGGGCAGGTGGTCGACGGGCCGCAGCACGACGTGCCGGCTCGGCACCCCCAGCGCCTCGGCCACCTGCCGCCGCTGAGCCTCGTGCACGGTCTCGTCGCCCGCGCCGAACAGGTACACCACGTCGTCCTCGCCGGACACCACGGCGGTGGGATGACCCGATCGCTCGACCAGTCGCTCCAGGTCGTCCAGGCTCGTGCGGACGCCGAGCACCTTGACGATGCGCTTGGTGCGGCCGGTCAGGTACAGGTAGCCGTCGCGCAGGTAACCCAGGTCGCCGGTGTCCAAGAGGTCCACCTCCGCGCCGCGGCGCAGGTCGTCGCGGCCGGTCGCGTACCCCAGCATGACGCCGGGGCCGCGGTAGCGGACCACGCCCTCGCCGGGCACGGCCCGGTCGTGCGTCTCGGTCTCCTCGACGGTGATCGTGCCGCCGGGCACCGCGACCCCCACCGACCCGAGGCGGTCGGGCAGGTCGGCCGGGTCCAGGCAGGCGATGCGCGAGGTGGCCTCGGTCTGGCCGTACATCGGGAAGAACCGGCCGCCGCGCCGCCGCATCACCTCGGCCATGCGCAGCGTCAGCTCGTCGCCGAGACGCGCGCCGGACTGCGTCATGGTGCGGATCTCCGTGCGCTCCAACAGCTTCAGGTGCGAAGGGCCGAACGCGGCATAGGTCGTCGGCACGGCGGCGAACGACGTCGCGCCCGCCCGGGTCAGGTGGTCCCACGTCGCGAGCGACAGCGGCGACCGGTCGTTGAGCACGACGCTCGCCCCGGCCCACAGGTGGCTGTTCAGGACGGACAGCCCGTAGGCGTGCGTGATCGGCAACGTGGTCGGCGCGCGCTCCGCGGCCGTGATGCCCAGCGCGCGCACGATGGCGTCGGCGTTGCCGGCCAAGCCCTCGTAGGACAGTCGCACCGCCTTCGGGCTCCCCGTCGTGCCCGAAGTGGTCAGCAGCAGGGCCGTGCCCGCGAAGATGTCGCCGGCCGGACCGCCCGCCCGGCGGCGGAACAGCGTCGCCCCGCCGGGCAACGGCTCGTCCGGCCCGTAACCGGTCCCCTTCGGAATTCCGCCGTCGCCCGGCGCGGGCACGACGAACTCCGGTCGGTACGCGGCCAGGATTTCCTCCGACGCGGGCAGGAAGGCGACCGTGTGGCCCAGTCGCAGTGCGGCCAGGTAGGCCACCAGCGTGGGCAGGTCGCGGTCGCCCGCGCACAGCACCAACGCCTTGCCGTCGTGGCGCAGCGCGCGTTCGGCCCCCGCGACGAGGTCGGCCAAGTCGCCGTAGGACAGCGTCCGACCGCCGACGAGGTGCACGGCCGGCGAACCCGGCGGCACCCCTTCGCGCGTCACGAGATCGAGCATCGCCGGCGGCATGGGGCACATTCTGCGGTCTCATCCGAACGCGGTCCATAGCCCGTATGCGGTGCCGCCGTTGCGCTTGACGGGCTCCACCCCGGTGGTGCAGATTTCCGTTGACCTCCCGGGGAAGGGAAGCGCCGCGATGAATTCTGAGATCCGCCAGTTCCTTTTCGAATCGCTGACGGTCATGAAGTACAGCACCGCCGACATGGACGACGACACGGTGCTGGGCCCGGCCGGCGCCGACCTGGAGTCGCTCGCGCTGGCCGAGCTGTCCCTGAGGGTCGAGGACCACTTCGGCGTCCGGTTCAACGAGGACGAGGCGGAGATGTTCGCGGCCATGACGGTCGGCGAGTTCTGCGCCGAGGTCGCGCGTCGCGTGCAGACCGCCTCGGCGACATGAGCCCGGACGTCGCCGTGACGGGGATCGGGCTGGTCAGTCCGGTCGGCACGGTGGTGGACGAGGTGTTCGAGGCGGTCTGCTCCGGCAGGTCCGCCGTCGTGCGACCCCCGGAGGGGCACGCGCTGCACGGCGTCGTGGACGCGGCCGCCATCGGCCCGGACATCGACCCGGAGAGCGTCATCCCCCCGAAGGAGGCGCGCGTGGTCGACCGGTCGATCGTGATGGCCGTGCGGGCCGCCGAGGACGCGCTGGCCGACGCCGGGATCGAGGTCGGGCGGGACGTCGACCCGTACCGGGTCGCGGTCGTGCTGTCCGGCGTCGGCGGCCTGGGAACCCTTGCCGCGCAAGCGGTCGAGCGGTCGCACCGGGGCCGGTTGGGCGTCAGCCCGTTCCTGCTGCCCGGCGTACTGCCGAACATGGCGGCGGCCCGGGTCGCCATCAAGTTCGGCGTGCGCGGCTACACCTCCTCCTCCGGCACGGCGTGCGCGGCCGGCGGGCAGTCCATCGGGGAGGCCGTGCGCATCCTCCGGTCCGGCGAGGCCGACGTGGTGGTGTGCGGGTGCACCGAGGCTCCCCTCTTCCCGACCTTCGCCGACGCCTTCGGCAACGCGCTCGCCCTGGCCCGCGGCTGGCCCGACCCGACCGCCGCGAGCCGGCCGTTCGACCGCCGCCGCAACGGTTTCGTGCTCGGCGAGGGCGCGGGCGTGCTCGTCCTCGAACGGGCCGACTTCGCCCGCGCGCGGGGCGCCGCCGCCCACGCCCGGGTGCTCGGCTGGGGCGCGACCAGCGACGCCCACCACCCGACCACGCCCCGGCCGGACGGCTCCAGCGCGGCCGAGAGCATGCGGATCGCACTTCGGGATGCCGGACTGTCCACAGGCGACATCGACTACCTCAACGCGCACGGCACCGGCACCAAGGCGGGCGACGCGGCCGAGACGGCGGCGATCCGGGCGGTGTACGGCGACGCCATGCCGCCGGTCAGCTCGACCAAGGGCGTCACCGGGCACATGCTCGGCGCCTCGGGCGTGGTCGAGGCCGCGATCGGCATCACCGCCCTGCGCAAGGGACTCCTCCCGCCGACCCACAACCTGGACGACCCGGACCCCGCCTGCGACCTCAACCACGTCCGCGGCGAGCCGTCGCCGGCCGAGGTGCGCGCGGTGATGTCCAACTCCTTCGGGTTCGGCGGCCACAACGTGAGCGTGATCTTCGGGAGCGCCGATGGCTGACGGTTTCGTCCTCGACCGGATCACCGTGCCGTTCGCCGGACCCGGCGCGGGCACCGCGCCGCTGACGTGGGGGCAGAAGGCGCTCCTGCGGGACATGCGGACCAGCGACTGGACCTACAACATCAGCGGGGCGCACCACCTCCCCGAAGGTCTCACCGTCGCCGACGTCGCCGACCTGCTCGCCGCGCTCATGGGCAAGCACCCCGCGCTGCGCACCCGGATCGGCGTCGACGACGACGGCAACCCGTGCCAGGTGGTGTCCGGGTCGGGCGAGATCGACCTGGAGGTGGTGACGTTCGCCGACGAGGCGGACCGCGAGGCCGCCTACCGGTACGGCAACAAGCGGTGGCTCGACTGGATGGCCACCCCGCTGGACCGGCACACGCCGTGGCCCATCCGGATGGGCGTGATGCAGCACCGGGGCGCGGCGGTGTACCTGGTGCTCACCATCGGGCACATGGTCGCCGACGGCGTGGGCGCGCTGCTGCTCATGACCGACCTCGGGCTGGGCGAGCTGGCCGGCACCCCGGTCGACCCGGACGCGGTGAAGCTCGCCGACCTGGCCCGCCGCGAGCAGACGCCGCAGGTGCGGCGGATCAGCGACCGCGCCATGCGGTACTGGGAGGGGCAGCTGCGGCCCCTCGCGCCGATGACCTTCGACGTGCCCGACACCCCGGACTACGAACCCGGCGGCCGGTGCCGCAACGTGCGGTTCCACTCGCCCGCCGCCTACCTGGCCGTGCTCGCCATCGCCCAGCGCACCCGCACGGACACCTCGCGCGTGCTGCTCGTGCTGATCGCGATCGCGCTCGGCCGCACCACCGGCGTCAACCCCCTCACCACGCACCTCGTCGCGAGCAACCGCTACCGGCCGGGCCTGTCCGACGTGATCGGCTCGGTGGTCCAGAACGCCGTGCTCACCCTCGACCTCGACGGGACCGTGGACGACGTGGTGGCCCGTGCCCGCCAGACGACGACGCTCGCGTGGATGCACGCCTACTACGACCCCGACCAGCTGGACGAGCTGGCCGCGCGGCTGGACGCCGAACGCGGCCACCCGGCCCGCATCACGTGCCGCATCAGCGACCGGCGGTTCAGCACCAAGACCGACGCCGAGGAGATGGTGCGCACCGCGACCGTGACGCCCGAGGCGATCCGGGAGAAGCTGCCGGAGACGTTCCTCAGGTGGCACAAGTTCGTGTACCGGTGGACCGACCAGGTGTTCATCAACGTGGAGGACCGGCCGGACACCGTCTACCTCCAGATGGTGTTCGACATCGACGCCTTCCCCAAGGAGCAGGTGGAGGCGCTGCTGCGGGCGGTGGAGGAGGTCGCCGTCGAGGCCGCCTTCGACCCGGCCGCGCCGACCCGCGTCGCCTCGGCCCGTGCGGTGCCGGTCGAGTCCTGACCGCCCTGTCACGCCGTTCCCGCCCGGCGATGGGAATCGTCGCCGGGACAGGGCCTTCGCACCGGTGTCGTGCCGTCCTGTTCGGACAGTCCTGGTGGGACTGTCGTCACCGGGAGACCGCGGCGAGGCAGAGGTAGCGCAGAGCGGGGTCGTAGTCCGCGATCACGACCGGGTCCGCCGAGTCGGCGAACGCGCCGGCCAGGTGCCACCACACGCCCGTGGTCGGCTGCCCGGCCGGCACCCGCTCGTGCCCCGGGTCGTGCCCCGGCCACGCGTCGGCGAGCGCGTCGCCCAGCACGACCCGCGCGCCGTGCCCGGCCGACAGCTCGGCCACCCCGCGCGACGCCAGCTCCGGCACGGCCGCCGGGTCGACGTCGGGGTACTGCCGCACGTCGGTCACCCGCGCGCCCGCGTCGTCGCCGTACAGCAGGGCGACGGCGCGGTGCTCCGCCGGCGGCGTCACCGCCGAGCGGTAGGGGAGTGACGCCTGCTCCGCCACGATCAGCAGCGCGCGCCGCGCACCGTGGTCGCGGATGATCCGCAGCGCGGTGAACGGGGCCGCGCTGCCCTGGTCGCACACGGCGAACGAGCGCGGCGTGCCGGGGCAGAGGTGGCTGAGGTAGGTCGCGGTGGCCCGACCCGGCCACATGTCGTGGATGGCGTACGCCAGCACGAGCAGGTCCACCGGCTCCCCGTCGGGCACCACGTCCGGCAGCAACGCCCCGGCCATCTCGCCGTAGGAGTGGCCGGCGAGGTCGGGCTCCGACCCGTCCCCGAGGGGACGGGCCAGGTCCGTGAAGTAGGTGGTCACGACCTCGCGGTGACCGTCGTCGGCGAGGAACGCGGCGGCGCCGGCGAAGCTCCTGCGCTCGGCCCGGATCAGGCGCATCCGGCTCTCACCAGGGCCGGCTGTGGCCGACGATGAAGGTCGCCAGCTCGCCGACGGTCAGCAGCTCGTCCGGCCGCATCTTCTCGACGTCGATCTGGATGCCGACCTGCTCCTCCACCTCCAGCAGCAGTTCCAGGCCGAGCGAGGAGCTGACGCCCAGCTCGTCGGCCAGGTGCATGTCCTCGGTGATCGGCCCCTCGTGCTCCACCAGCCGCCGGAGCACGGTCGTCATGGCCTCGACCACGCGGTGCCGTAATTCGACGTCGAGCTGTGCGTCGGGTGCGGTCATGTCGGCCTCCCAGCCGTGCCAAAGGGGATCGGGTCAGTGCCGGAACACCATCGCGGAGAACGTGGCGCCGGCGCCGGCGCCCACGGTCGCGACGAGGTAGTGGTCGCCCTCGCGCAGCAGTTCGCGCTCCCGGGCCGTCCGGTAGTTCGCGAACGCGTCGGAGCAGAACAGGTGCCCGTGTTCGGGCACGTTGGACAGCAGCACCCGGTCGACCGGGAAGTCGATCAGGTGGCACAGGCGTTGCCAGGTCACCACGTTCACGTTGTGCGGCAGCACCAGGCGGATGTCGTCCAGCGCCAGCCCGGCGTCGGCCACCGCCCGGCGCATCACGTCCGCCAGCGACGCGCGGTACTCGCGCTGGAACCGCTCCGCCAGGTCGCCGAACTCGCCGTCGAACTCCCCGCGCTGCGCGGACGCGTAGGCGAGCAGCCGGTCCCGGTCGCCGTTCGCGCTCACCAGGCACGCGGACGCGCCCTCGCCGAAGATCGACGTGCCCGGCAGCAGCCGCGCGTCCCGGGTGAACGCCTTCTCCCCGGTCAGCACGAGCGCCAACGCGTCACCGGCCGGGTCGCCCGCGAGCAGCCGGCCGGCCAGCTCGACCGCCAGCAGCCCGCTCGCGCAGCTCTGGTGCGTGACGGTGAAGGTCAGGGCGTGCGCCAGGCCCAGCTCGCGGCACAGGTCGTGCAGGGGGTTGTCCGGGTACGGCACGACGACCGGCATCGCCCGGCCGTGAATCACGTACCGGACCCGGTGTTCGTTGCCCCGCAACGCGGTCAGCCCGTCGACCGCGGCGCGCAGCAGCCCGCCCAGCGACCGGTCCGGGTCGAACCGGATCCGGTCGAGCCCGTGGAACCGCCGGAAGAGCCGGACCTGGATGTCGGTCAGGCCGAGCGGCTCGGCCAGGTCTTCGAGGGGAACGCGGAACGCCGGTGTGTGCACCGACACCGCGTCGAGAGCGGTCACACTTCGGGATCCCACCACGTCGTTCCGGTGAACGTCAATGTGTGCCACCATGTTGCGGTGTCGCGGTTCCTGCTCGTAGTGCTGCCGCTGCAAGGCCACCTCTACCCCATGCTCGCGATCGGGCAGCAGCTCGCCCGCGCGGGTCACGAAGTCGTCTGGTGCGGACCGGAGAACGTGCTGCGCCCGATGGTCGGTCCCGATGCGACGGTGCACCCCACGGGGGCGCGCGCCTACCGCCGCTACGACGAGACCGGCATGGCCGGGGTGCGGGCGATGTGGGACGGGTACCTGATCCCGTTCACGCGCTTCACCCTCGGCCCGGTCGACGAGGCGGTGGCCACCCACCGGCCCGACGTCGTGGTCACCGAGCAGTACGCGCTGGCCGGCGGCCTGGTGGCGCACCGCCGCGGCCTGCCGTGGGCGACGCTGGCGACCGGGACGCTGGAGCTGACGCCGCCCGACGAGCTGGTGGGCTTCGACGCGTACCTGGCCGAGAAGATGGCGCAGGCCGTGGCGATGGCCGGGCTCCCGGAGGACGCGCCGATCGACCCCAGGTTCTCGCCGCACCTCGTGATCGCGCTCATGACCCGGGGCCTGGTGGGCGACGCCGCGCTGCCGGACCGGTGCGTGCTGACCGGCGCGGCGCTCGGACCGCGGCCGAACGCCCCCGACTTCCCCTGGCGCCGCTGGGATCCCGACCGGCGGCACGTGCTGGTCACGGTCGGGACGCTGGTCGGGCACATGATCGGCGACTTCTACGAGCGCGCCGCCAAGGTCCTCGCGCCGATGGCGGACGAGGTGCAGGCCGTGTTCGTCACCTCCGGCGTGGCCGCGGACTCGTTCCCCGGCAACGCGATCGCCGCCGAGCTGGTGCCCATGCTGGACCTGATGCCGAAGCTCGACGCGGTGGTGTGCCACGCCGGCGGCGCGGTCAACGAAGCACTCACCTTCGGGGTGCCGATGGTGGTCGCGCCCGTCCGGGCCGAGCAGGTCGCGCTGGCGCGGCAGGTCGCCCGGTCCGGCGCGGGCATCGAGGTGCCCATCCTGGACGTCACCGTGTCCGAGCTGGACACCGCGCTGCGGGCGGTCCTGGACGAACCGGCCTACCGGGACAACGCGAGGCGGATCGGCGCGGAGTTCGCCGCCGCCGGGGGAGCGGCCGCGGCCGCCGCCCACTTGGTGGAACTGGCGGCCGGCTCGTGACCGGCGGGCGGAGGGGGATCGCGGTGTGGACGAAGCTCCCGATGTGGACGGAACCGGCGGTGGGCGCATGACCGGGAACGCGCTGCGGGCGCTGCCCACGGCCGCGGAGTTCGCCTGGGCCCGGCAGCGGCGCGCCGACATCCGCGCCGCGGGCGGTGTGCTGGACCTCGTGCTGCCGCTGCGCGCGGGCGGCGACCTGCCCGCCCTGTTCTGCACGCCGCCGCTGGTCGGCGCGAGCTGGTGCTACCTGGCGCTGCTGCCGCACCTCCCCGCCGGCCACCCCGTGTACGGCCTCCAGTCGCGGGGACTGCGCAGACCCGAACCGCTGCCGGTCGACATGGCCGAGTTGGCGCGGGACTTCGCCGACCAGATCCGGCTCACCCAGCCGCACGGCCCGTACCACCTGTTCGGGTGGTCCCTCGGCGGGAACACGGCGCACGCCGTCGCCGAGGAGCTGGAGCGGCGCGGGCACGAGGTCGGGTTGCTGGTGATCGGCGACGCGATGCCGGACCTGGCGCACGGCGTCAGCGTGGCCGACGACAACCTCTGGCTGCTGTGCGACTTCGTCCTGCGCGAGTTCGGCTACCAGCCGGTGGTCGAACCGGACGACCCGGACCCCGTGACGCGGATGGTCGAGGTGGTCCGGGGCCGACCCGGCCTGGGGCTGCACGAGTGGCCCGACCGTCAGCTCCGCGCCCTGCCGAGGGTGATCCGGAACAACATCGCGATCGCGCAGCGGCACGAGCCGGGCCGGGTGCGCGGGCCGGTGCTGTTCCTCGCCGCCACCGACAGCGAGCGGACCACCGAAGCCAAGCTGGCGTCCTGGGAGGACCACGTGACCGGACCGGTGGACGTCGTCACGGTGGACTGCCTGCACGAGCACATGCTGCTCCCGGAGCCGGTCGCCCGGATCGGCGCGGGCGTCGCCGCCCGCCTCGCGCCGCGCTGACCCCTCCGGCGACTTCGGACACCGCCGAAGGCGTTATTGCCACAGGGGAATCGCGAACCTACGCTCGGGCCACGAGTCCGCCACCGCCGCCCCCGGTCCACCAGACCGGCGGTCGGCGACAGCCGTCGGGGTGCGCGCACCACCGTCCACCGCGCCGCTGCCGGTGCGGACCCGGCCCGGTCGCACCTCGAACTCCGCCGCACCGACGACCTCCGCGCGACGCCGCCGGCGGTCCGTCCACTTCTTCCCACCTGGAGGACCCATGAGCCGGGCGAACCTGCGCACCGCGTTGGCGCGGGACATGCGGGTCGGCGCGGGCAACGTGCTGCCCATGATGCTGGAGCACGGCGCGGACCTGGACGCGCCCCGGATCACCTTCGACGTCGACGTGGACGGCATCCCCGCGTGGACCCCGCTGTCCCTGCGCGACCTGACCGAACGGGTGGCGGCCCGCGCGGACTGGTTCGCCCGCAAGGGGATCGGCCGCCGCGACCCGGTCGCGGTGTTCGTCACCTCGGCCGCCGACGTCTTCCTCAACTTCTTCGCGCTCAACCACCTCGGCGCGATCCCGGCGCTGATGAACGGCAGCATGCCGATCGAGATCGCCGCGGAGTTCGTCCGCCGGCTGCGCGGCGTCGGCGTGGTGCTGGACGCCGACCACGCGGCGCTGCGGGACCACGAACTCGGCGTGCCGGTGCTCGGCGACGCGACGGAGACCGGCACGGGCGACCCGGCCCAGGCTCCGCCGGCCTACCGCCACCACGCCGACGACCCGGTGGCGATCACGCACTCGTCGGGCACCACGCGGATGCCCACGCCGGTCGTCCACTCGCACCACAGCCTGTTCGCCGCCGTCCGCGCGGTGCGGCTCACCGAAGCCCGGCCGTACGGGCAGGTGCGCGAGATGTCGGTGCTGCCCGCCGCGCACGCCGCCGGGATCATCGTGGTCAACCAGGCTCTGTGCAACGGCTACGAGCTGCTGTGCCTGTCCGCCCAGGGCGGTCCCTTCGAGCGCAGCGGCGAGGTCGTGCTGAACGCCATCGAGCGGTGGCGGCCGACCGGGGTTTTCGGCTTCGCGGTCACCTGGGCCGAGCTGGCGCGGTACGACCTGACGCGGCGGGACCTGTCCTCGGTGCGCAACTGGTCCAGCACCGGCGACTGCGCGCACGAGGCGCACATCCGCAAGCTCGTCGCCGTCGGCACCCACCCGGTGTGGACACCGGACGGCGTGGTCGACGTGCCCGGCTCGAAGTTCATCGACACGCTCGGGTCCACCGAGATGGGGCACAGCGCGTTCGCCATCAGCCACCGGCTCGGCAGCGACCGCTACGACCGCTGCGTCGGCAAGCCGTACCCGTTCGCCGAGGTGGCGCTGTTGGACGTGGAGACCGGCGAGGAGGTGCCGGTGGGCCAGGTCGGGCAGTGCGGGCTGAAGTCGCCGACGCTCGCCCCCGGCTACTGGAACGACTCGACCGCGACCTACCGCAACCGCCTCAACGGCTACTACCTGACCGGCGACCTCATGTACCGGGACGAGGAGGGGTACTACTACCACCTCGACCGGGCCAACGACGCGGTCGACCTCGGCGACGGGAACTGGCTCTACACCGCGTTGTCCGAGGAGCGCATCCTGGCCCGGTGCCCCGACGTGCGCGACTGCACGGTCCTCGCGACCCGGAACGCGGACGGCCCGCCGGTGACCGACGTGCTGCTGGTGCTGCACGACGGCGCGGACCCCGCGATCGACCGGGGCGACGCCGTCCGGGCCGCGCTCGGCGAGGCGGTCGCGCGCACCGTGCGGCGGGTCGAGGTGGTGCCCGACGGGCAGCTCACCGTCGGCCCGACCGGGAAGGTGCGGAAGTTCCTGATGCGCCAACGGGTCCTGGCGGACGCGCCCACCGGGAGGTAGCACGTGCGGTATCCGTTGTCGTTCGCGCAACGGCGCGTCTGGGAGCGCGACCGGCTCGTGGCGGGCGGTCCCTCGTCCGTGCGCTGCCACGCGGCGTGGCTGGACGGCCCCGTCGACCCGGCCGCGCTGCGCCGTGCGGTGGACGCGGTGGTCGCCCGCCACGCGGTGTTGCGGACGGTCGTCGTCACCGTCGAGGGCGTGCCGGAGCAGGTCGTGGCGGAGGCGGGCACCGTGCCGGTCGAGCACGTCGCGCTGCCCGGCGAGCCGGAGGCCGAGGCGTTCGCCGCGGCGCTGGCCGAGCGCCCGTTCGACCTGGCCCGCGGTCCGCTGGCCCGGGTCGCGCTGGTCGAGGTGGGGCCGGACCGGTGGTTGTTCGCGCTGGTGGTCCACGGGATCGCGGCCGACGGCGCCGCGCTGGCGATCCTGCTCGGCGAACTGTCCACCGCGTACCGGGCCGGTGCGGAGGCGCTGCCCGAGCAGTGGATGGACCACGGCGACTTCGTGGTGTGGCAACGGGAACGGCTGCGGGGCGAGGAGCTGGCGCGGCAGCTCGACCACTGGCGCGACGCGCTGGCCGGCGCGGTCGGGCGGTTGGCGCTGCCGATCGCGGCGCGGTCGGCCCGTCCCGGCCGCGTCACGGCGGTGGTCGACCCGGCCGCGACCGGGTCGCTCGGCGACCTGCCCGGGGTGGTGCTCGCCGCGTACGCGGCGGTGTTGTCGCGGTACGCCCGGCAGGACGACGTCCTGATCGGTGTCGGGGTGAGCGGTCGCGTGCGCGCGGAACTGGAACCGGTCGTCGGCCCGCTCGCCGACGCCGTGCCGGTCCGGGTGTCGCTGGCCGGCGACCCGTCGTTCGCCGACCTGGTGGTCCGGGTGCGGGACGCGGCGACGCACGCGCTGGCCCACGACGAAGTCCCGTTCGACCTGCTCGCCGACCGGTTCGGGATCGACGTCCGGGGCCACGCGGCGAGGTTCGCCTTCCCGCCGGCCGCGGCGCCGGCGCTGGACCTGCCCGGCGTGGCGGTGCGGGGCCGGCTCGACCTGCTGCCCGCGCCGGCCGGCGACCTCGACCTGGCGGTGGACGACGACGGGGCCGTGACGTTGGCGCACTTCGCCGACGCGGCGTTCGCCGAAGAGTTCCTGCGGGCGGTCGTGGCGGTGGTGGAACACGTCGGACGCGCGCCGGGCACCCGCCTGTCGGCCCTGCCGGTGACCGCTCCCGACCCGCTGCCCGTGCCGGTCGACGCCGTGCCGGTGGACGAGAGCCACTTGTCGGACCCGGGCGGAGCGTGGCCGACGGAGGAACGCCACGGCCCCGCGCCGACGCCCGAGGGCGTCGAGGAGACCATGGCCCGGATCTGGGCCGAACTCGTCCGCGCGCCGGAACCGGTCGGCGTGCACGACAACCTGTTCGCCCGGGGCGGCGGCTCGCTGACCGCGGTCCGGTTCGCCGCCCGGATCGCCGACACCTACGGCGTCACCCTGCCCCTGGACCGCATCTTCACCTCGCCCACGATCGCCGCGCTCGCCGACGTCGTCTCGGCCGAGCTGGGGTCGGGGGACGACGACGCCCTGGCGGCCCTGTCCGACGACGAGCTGGAAGACCTCCTGCGCGCGGTCACGGCCACCCGCGACCGCCGCCGGGCCGCGAAGGGGGACGCGCGGTGAACCCGACGTCGAGCGCCGCGCGACGGCCCGCCCGATGACCGCCGAACAGTTCGCCGACCTGGCCGCCGACGCGTTGTTCGGCGCGCTGGAAGACCCGGCGCTCAACTCGATGAATTTCCTGAACGAGGTCGCGTCGCATTACCCGGACGCGATAGCGCTGGCCGCCGGCCGGCCCACCGAGGAGTTCTTCGACCTGGCCGACGTCCACCGATATCTGCGCGGGTTCTGCCGATATCTGGAAACCGAACTCGGGCGCACCCCGGAACAGGTGCGGCGCACCGTATTGCAGTACGGCAGGACGAAGGGCATCATCCACGAACTGGTCGCGGAAAACCTGCGGCTGGACGAGGGGATCGAGGTGGACCCGGAATCGGTGGTGGTCACCGCCGGGTGCCAGGAGGCGATGTTCCTCGTGCTGCGCGCGTTGCGCGCCGACGAACGCGACGTGGTGCTCGCGGTCGCGCCGACCTACGTCGGGCTGACCGGCGCGGCCCGGCTGGTGGACCTGCCGGTGCGGCCGGTGCGCACCGGCGACCGGGGCGTCGACCTGGACGACCTGGCCGCCGTGGTCCGGCGGGAGCGCGCCGCCGGGCGCCGGCCGCGCGCCTGCTACGTGATGCCGGACTTCGCCAACCCGTCGGGGCTGAGCATGGACCTCGCCACCCGGCGGCGGCTGCTGGACCTCGCGGCGGCGGAGGACCTCCTGCTGCTGGAGGACAACCCGTACGGGCTGTTCCACGGCGACTCGGACCGGATACCCACGCTCAAGGCGCTGGACGAGCACCGCCGCGTCGTCTACCTGGGCTCTTTCGCCAAGTCCGGGCTGCCGGGCGCCCGCGTCGGCTACGTCGTGGCCGACCAGCGGGTGGCCGCCGGGGACGGCTCCGTCGGCCTGTTCGCCGACCAGCTCTCCAAGGTCAAGAGCATGGTCACGGTGAACACCTCGCCGATCGCGCAGGCCGTCGTCGGCGGCAAGCTGCTCGCGCACGGCGGCCGCCTCACCGACGCCAACGCCCGCGAGCGGGACCTCTACGCCCGCAACCTGCGCCGCGTCGTGGACGGCCTGGCCGCGCGCTTCCCGCACGACCCGGAGGTCACCTGGACCGTGCCCGCCGGCGGGTTCTTCGTCGTCGTCACCGTCCCGTTCCCGGTGGACGACCGGCTCCTGGAAAGCTCCGCCCGCGACTACGGGGTGTTGTGGACCCCGATGGGGCATTTCTACGACGGGGTCGCGGACGTCCGATCGCTGCGCCTTTCCGTGAGCGTCGTTCCCGGCGACCTGATCGACCTCGGGCTGGACCGGCTGACCGCATTGATCAATGACCGGCGCGACCGCTCGCCGGTTCCCGTCGGTCGCGGCCGATTGGCCGATGGTGCGCCGGACGACCGTTGACGTACGATTCTGCTCACTCGATCCGCGAAAACTCTCGCGCCACAGTTCCGAGAAGTGCGCGATCAGGCGGGAGACCTGATGACAAAGGGCCTGGCGTCGACCGAATTCGAACTGGCGACCAGTCCGGAATGGGTTGACGAGATCCTGCTCCGCGGTCCGGACGACGACGTCTGCCTGCACGCGGGCGGCCCCGTCGACCGGGCGGCGCTGCGCCGGTTGGTCGACCGCGGCCGGGACCGCCTGGTCGAGGCGGGGTTGCGCGCGGGCGGGTCGCTCGCGCTGCGCCTGCCGCCGTCCGTGACGTACGTGGCGTACCTGCTCGCCGGGTGGCGCATCGGCGCGCAGGTGAGCCTCCTCGACCACCGCCTCACCGCGTTCGAGGTGGACAACGCGCTGCGCCGGCTCGAACCGCAGGTGCTCGTCGAAGCCGGCCGGATCACGAGCAGCCCGCTGAGCGCGTTCGCCGACGTGGAGGAGACCGTCACGGCCCGCGCCGGCCGTCCCGCCGGGACACCGCACGCCGTGATCCAGTTCAGCTCCGGCTCGACCGGACCGTCCAAGGTGATCGGCCGCACCGCCGCCGACCTGATCGCCGAAGTCGAGCGGTACACCCGCATCGACGGCGTGCCGCTGCCCGGCGAGCGGGTCGTGGTGCTGGCCTCCATGGTGCACGTGCTGGGGCTCGTCGGCGCGCTGCTGTACGGCCTGCACGCGGGCGTGCAGATCAGGCCGCCCGAACGCCTCACCGGCGACAGCGTGCTCGACGCGGTCGCGGCCGAGCCGTCCCCGGCCACCGTGCTGGGCGTGCCGTTCCACATCGGCCTGCTGGCGTCCGTCGTGGACCCTCCCCGGCTGCCGCAGCTCAAGCGGATGACCACCGGCGGCGAGGCCGTGCCCGCCGCGACCGCCACCGCCTTCACCGACAAGTACGGCGTGCCGCTGGGCAACATGTGGGGCATGACCGAGGTCGGGGTGATCGCCACCGACCTGTTCGGCGAGCACCGCCCCGCGCTCGCCCCCGTGCCCGGCCTCGCGGTCGTGGAACGCGACGGCGAGCTGCTGGTGAGCCGGCCGGAGTCGCCGTACGTCGGCCTGTCCGACCCGAGCCGGTGGGCCGACGGCTGGCTGCACACGCGGGACGCGGGCGTGGTGGACCCCGGCACCGGGCTGGTCACCGTCAAGGGGCGGCTCGACTCCCAGGTGTCGGTCGGCGGCCTGAAGGTGGACCTGACCGAGGTCGAGGCGACGCTGGCCGAGCTGCCGGGCGTGGTCGCGGCCGTCGTGCTGCACGACGACGTGATCACCGCCTTCGCGCAGCTCGACGCGCCCGCCACGGCGGCGTCCGTCCAGGCCGGCCTGGCCGAACGGCTCGCCGCCTACAAGAGACCGCGCCGGCTGCACGTGCTCGACGCGCTGCCGCGCACCACCACGGGGAAGCTCGTCCGCGACCTCGCGGTGCTCCGCCGGGCGGTGGCGCGGTGAGCGGGGCCGGGACCCCGGGCCGGGACGACGTCCTGGCGATGCTCGCGAGCCTCGACGGCCGGTCGGCGCAGGACGTCCCCGAGCTGATCGAATCGATGGAGCTGGCCTGGCTGGTGCACCAGGTCGAGCAGCGCTACGGCGTGCGCATGGAACTCGACAGCGGTCAGTACGGCCGCATGACCACCGTCTCGGGAGCCGCTGACGTGCTCCGGGAAGTGATCGGGATGCCTGATGAACATATCCGGGATTGACCACATCGAGCTGTACGTCGGCGACGCGAAGCAGACCGCGTTCTACCTGTGCAACGCCTTCGGCTTCGAGGTCTGCGGGCAGGGCGGTCCCGAGACCGGCCTGGTCGGCCAGCGCTCGCTGCTGCTGCGGCAGGGCGAGATCCAGGTCGTGCTCACCACCGGCCTGGTCGCCGACCACCCGGCGACCGAGTACGTGCGCAAGCACGGCGACGGCGTGGCCGTCGTCGGCATCGGGGTGGACGACGCCGCGGCCGCGTACCGCCTGCTCACCGAGCGCGGCGCGGAACCGGTGTCCGAACCCCGCGAGCACGTCGGCGGCGCCCAGGACGGCGACCAGCGGGTCGTCGTCGCCGAGGTCTCCGGCTTCTCCGACGTCACGCACCGGCTGGTCGAGCGGCACGGCTCGCCGCGCGAGTTCCTGCCCGGCGCGATCGAGGTGACCGACCCGGAACCGCACACCGACGGCAAGCTGCTGCGCACGATCGACCACCTGGCGATCTGCGTCCCGGTCGGCGGCCTGGCCCCGACCGCCCGGTACTACGTGGACGTGTTCGGGTTCGAGCAGATCTTCGAGGAGTACGTGGAGGTCGGCGGGCAGGGCATGGACTCCAGGGTGGTGCAGAGCCCGTCCGGCCACGTCACGTTCACGCTGATCGAACCGGACCCGGAGCGCCAGCCGGGGCAGATCGACAACTTCCTGACCTGGCACGCCGGCGCGGGCGTCCAGCACGTCGCGTTCGGCACCGACGACATCGTGGCCGCGGTCGGCGCGCTGGGCGACAAGGGCGTGCGGTTCCTCGGCACGCCGGGCACCTACTACGACACCCTGGAGGAGCGGGTCGGGCACCTGGACGCCCCGCTGGACGAGCTGCGCCGACTCGGCGTCCTGGTCGACCGCGACCACTGGGGGCAGCTGCTGCAGATCTTCACCGAGTCGATGCACGTGCGCCGGACCCTCTTCCTGGAGATCATCGAGCGCCGGGGCGCGTTGACGTTCGGCAGCGGCAACATCAAGGCGCTGTACGAGGCGAAGCAGGGCGAGCTGTCCGGCTCGACGGCCGGCTGAAGGGGACGTGACCACAGTGGACGAGTTCACGCTGACCGAGCAGGAACGCGCCCTGCTCCCGTCGGACGACGAGGTCCGGTTCTACGCCGAGCACGGCTGGTACCTGTCGAAGAAGCTGTTCACCGACGACGAGGTCGACGAGCTGACCGAGGCGGTCTCCCGGTACTACGCGGGCGAGCGCAGCCGGCGGCTGCCGACCCGGCCGCCGCGGCTGGCCTACTGGACGCCCGAGCAGGGCGACGTGCAGCGCCACAACGACTACGTGCACTACGAGAGCGACCCGATCGCCAAGGCGCTGCTCAAGCCGCTGATCGGCGCGGTGGCCGCGCGCCTGGCGCAGGCCGACGAGATCCGGGTGTTCCAGTCGACCCTGATCTACAAGCCGCCGATCGCCGAGGAGCCCTCGAACGTCGTGCCGTGGCACTTCGACAAGCACTACTGGTCGTCGTCCTCGTCGGACCGGATGCTCACCGCGTTCATCCCGTTCCACGACTGCGACGAGGAGCTGGGCACCATCACGATGGTGGACGGCAGCCACCGCTGGGAGGAGGTCGGCTCGGACGACAGCGCCACCAAGCACTTCGCCGAGCGGGACGCCGACCACCTGGAGAAGCTGCTCGCGGCCAACGCCGCGCACAACGGCACCACCGTCACCAAGGTGCCCATGATCATCCCCAAGGGGCACATGAGCTTCCACCACTGCCGCACCTACCACGGCAGCGGGCCGAACCGCTCCACCCGGCCACGTCAGGCCATCTCCCTGCACCTGCAGGACGGCGACAACGCCTACCGCGAGTTCCCGCTCTCGGACGGCAGCCTCGCGTTCTACAACCACGACTCGCTCGTGCGCCGCACCCCGGGCGGCCGGCCCGACTACGCCGACCCGGAGTTCTGCCCGCCGGTGTGGCGCTCCTGACCGGCGCGGGAGGCGGCGTGAAGGCGTCGGACACCGAGGTCGGCCTGTACCGGGCGGTGCGGCTGATCCGCCGGTTCGAGGAGCGGGCGGTCGAGCTGGTCCGCTCCGGCGACATCGTCGGCGGCATCCACCCGTACACCGGGCAGGAGGCGATCGCGGCCGGGGTGTGCGCGGCGCTGCGCGAGGACGACGTGATCACCAGCACCCACCGCGGGCACGGGCACGTGCTCGCCAAGGGCGCGGACCCGGCCCGGGTGCTGGCCGAGCTGGCGGGCCGCGCCACGGGGCTCAACCGGGGCCGCGGCGGGTCGATGCACGCCGCGGACTTCGGGCTCGGCATCCTGGGCGCGAACGCGATCGTGGGCGCGAACGGCGCGATCACCGCGGGCGCGGCCTGGGCGGCCCGGCAGGCGGGCGCGGACCGGGTGGCGGTGAGCTTCTTCGGCGACGGCGCGGTCAACCAGGGCGTGCTGCTGGAGGCGATGAACCTCGCCGCCCTGTGGCGGCTGCCGGTGCTGTTCGTGTGCGAGAACAACGGGTACGCGACGACCCTGACCGTCGCGGACGCGGTCGCGGGCACGATCACCGGCCGGGGCGAGGCGTTCGGCATCCCGTCGGTGACCGTGGACGGGATGGACCCGCGCGCGGTGCTCGACGCGGCCCGCACGGCGGTGGACAACGCCCGCGCGGGCGGCGGGCCGTCGCTGGTCGAGTGCCTGACCTACCGGTTCGACGCCCACCACACGTGGGAGCACAAGGCGCGGCCCCGGTACCGCGACGACGAGGAAGTCCGCAGTGGGCGCGCGAGGGACCCGGTGGCGATCCAGGGCGCGCGGGTGCCCGCGGCGGAACGGGACGCGGTCGACGCGGAGGTGGAGTCCACACTGGACGACGCCGTGGCGTTCGCGCTCGGCAGCCCGCACCCGGACCCGGTCGGCGCGCTGGACCACCTGTACGCCACGGGCACGTGGGCGCGTCCGGGCGGTGGTGGCTGATGCCGCGGCTGTCGTACCTCAAGGCGCTCAACCGGGCGTTGGCCGACGAGCTGGAGCGCGACCCGGCGGTGTTCGTGCTGGGCGAGGACGTCCGGGTCGCGGTGTCCAACGCGACCGCGGGGCTGCTCAAGCGGTTCGGGCCGGACCGGGTGCTGGACACGCCGCTGTCGGAGCAGGCGTTCACCGGGTTCGCCACCGGCGCCGCGCTGAGCGGCCGGCGGCCCGTGATCGAGTTCCAGATCCCGGCGCTGCTGTACCTGGCGTTCGAGCAGATCGTCAACCAGGCGCACAAGTTCTCGCTGATGACCGGCGGGCAGGCGCGCGTGCCGGTGACCTACCTGGTGCCGGGCTCGGGGTCGAAGACCGGCTGGGCCGGGCAGCACTCCGACCACCCGTACGCCCTGTTCGCCCACGCCGGGGTCAAGACGGTCGTGCCCGCCACGCCCGAGGACGCCTACGGCCTGCTGACCACCGCCATCCGGGACGACGACCCGGTGGTGGTGTTCGCGCCGGCGGCGGCGCTCGGGGTCCGGGTGGACGTCGAGTTCGAGGCGCTGGCCCCGGTGCCGCTCGGCGTGGGCCGGGTGCACCGGGAGGGCCAGGACGTCACCGTGGTCGCGATCGGGCACCTCGTGCACGACGCGCTCGCGGTCGCCGAGGAGCTGGCCGACGAGGTCTCGGTCGAGGTGTTCGACCCGCGCACGGTGTACCCGTTCGACTGGGACGGGCTGGCCGCCTCGGTGGCCCGGACCGGTCGGCTGGTGGTGGTGGACGACTCCAACCGGATGTGCGGCATCGCCGCCGAGGTGCTGGCCACCGCGGCCGAACGGCTCGACCTGCGGGCACCGCCGGTGCGGGTGACGCGGCCGGACGGCGCGGTCGTGCCGTTCGCGCTCGCGCTCGACCACGCCGTGCAGCCCGACCGAGGGCAACTGGCGGCGGCGATCCAGCGGGTGCTCAAGCACTGACGCGGCGCCCGCGCGACGAAGGGGAGCACGGCATGTCACTCGACTCCGGGCCGCGCCCGGCGGCCGGCCCAGCCGAGCACGAACAGCGACCCGGTGACCGGCGGGCCGGGGTCCGGCCGCTCTACACGATGTCGATCGAGGAGGCGCGGGCCGCCGACCTGGCCGCGATCCGGGCGGCGGCGGGCACGGGGGAGGCGGTGCGCCACGTCACCGACCGCCACCTGCCCGGACCGGGCGGCGAGGTGCCCATCCGGGTCTACCGCCCGGTGGACGGGGCCGAGCCCCTGCCGACCGTCGTCTACTTCTTCGGCGGCGGTTGGGCGCTGGGCAGCATCGAGACCTCCGACGAGATCTGCCGCGCGCTGGCCAACGCGGTGCCCTGCCAGGTGATCACCGTCGGCTACCGGCTGGCCCCGGAGCACAAGTTCCCGGCCGCGGTGCACGACTGCCGCGCGGCCGTCGCGTGGATCGCCGGGCACGCGGACGAGCTGGGCGTCGACCCGGCGCGGCTCGCCGTGGCCGGGGACAGCGCGGGCGGGAACCTGGCCGCCGCCGTCACCCTGGACCGCGACCGGCCCGCGCTGGCGGCGCAGGTGCTGGTGTACCCGAACACCGACCACCGGGGCGACACCGACTCCATGCGCGAGAACGACGACCCCGCCGCGTTCAACCGGCACTCGGTCGCCTGGTACTGGGGCCACTACCTGGCGGACCCGGAGGACGGCCGCCACCCCTGGGCGTCCCCGCTGCTGGCCGAGGACCTGGGCGGCCTGCCGCCGGCGCTGGTGATCACGGCCGAGCACGACCCGTTGCGGGACGAGGGGGAGCGGTACGCCGAGCGGCTGCGCGAGGCGGGCGTGCCCGTGGTCGCCTCGCGGTACGACGGGGTGGCGCACGGCTTCTTCGCGATGTCGGGCGTGGTGGCCGCGGCCGGGGAGGCGCGGGCGGAGGTGGCCGGGTTCCTGCGCGACCACCTGCTGCGCTGAGCCGCCCCGGTGTCGTGGTGACCCTCCGCCTGCCGCGCGGCCCTATACCGTGGTCGCGGTGAGCCGGCGGGCCGCCGCCACGTCCGGGCACCCCGCCAGGCGCAACGCCGTCTCGAACTCGTCGCGCAGCACGTCCAGCACGGCCGCCACCCCGCGCTCACCGCCCGCCCCCAGCCCCCACAGCACCGGACGGCCCACCAGCACGGCCGTCGCGCCGAGCGCGAGCGCCCGCAGCACGTCCACCCCGTTGCGCACCCCGCTGTCCAGCAGCACCGGGCACCGCCCGTCCACCGCGGCGACGACCTCGGGCAGCGCGACCACGCTCGGCACCGCGCCGTCGAGCTGCCGGCCGCCGTGGTTGGACACCACCACGCCGTCCACGCCCACGTCCGCGGCCCGCTTGGCGTCCCCCGCGTCGAGGATGCCCTTGACAACCAGCGGCAGGCGCGTGCGCGCCCGGATCCACTCCAGGTCCCGCCAGCTCAACGACGGGTCGAACACCGCGCTGGTGTGCCGCGCGATCACCGAGTCGCCCGGCACGCGCCCGCCCACGTCGCCGTCGGTGTTCACCGGCTTGACCCACGACGGCAGGGCGAAGCCGTTGCGCATGTCGCGCAGCCGGCGGCCGAGCACGGGCACGTCCACGGTCAGCACCACCGCCCGGCACCCCGCGTCCTCCGCGCGGCGCAGCAGGTCCGCGACCACCGCCCGGTCCCGCAGCCAGTAGAGCTGGAACCACGTCGTGCCGCCCGCGCCGGCCACGTCCTCGATCGGCTCGGAGCTGAGCGTGCTCACCACGTAGGGCACCCCGGCCGCCGCGGCGGCGGACGCGGCGGCGCTCTCCCCGCCTTCGTGGATCAGGCGCTGGTAGGCCATGGGCGCGACGGCCAGCGGCAGCGCGGACCGCGCCCCGAACAGCTCCACGCCGGTGTCGCAGGCGGACACGTCCACCAGCCCGCGCGGCACGACCGCGACGCGGTCGAGCGCGGCGCGGTTCGCGGCCAGCGTGACCTCCTCGCCGCTCCCGCCCGCGATGTAGTCCCACACGTCCGGCGTCACCCGCTCGGCCGCCAGCCGCGCCACGTCGGCCGTGGACCACACCGGCGGCATCGAGGCGTCCCCGTCACGCATACGCCGCCGCCTGCATCGCGTACAGCTCGGCGTACAGCCCGTTGGCGGCCATCAGCTCGTCGTGCGAACCGTGCTCCTCAATCCGCCCGTCCGCGACCACCACGATGAGGTCGGCCATCCGGACCGTCGAGAACCGGTGGGAGACCAGCACGGTGATGGCCCCGGTGCGCCGCCCCACCTCCCGCGCCCCGGCCGCGTACCGCTCGAACAACCGGTGCTCCGCCTGGGCGTCCAACGCCGACGTGGGCTCGTCGAGCACCAGCAGCAACGGCTCCTCGCGCATCATGGCCCGACCCAGCGCGAGCTTCTGCCACTGGCCGCCCGACAGCTCCGCGCCGTCGGCGTAGGACTTGCCGAGCTGGGTCTCCAGCCCGTTGTCCAAGCGCGACAGCACGTCGTCGGCACGGGCCCGGCGCAACGCGTCGTGCACCGCGTCCGACGACTCGACGTGCGCCAGCTCGCCGACCCCGACGCTCTCGCGGGCGAGCAACTCGAAGCGGACGAAGTCCTGGAACCCGGCGGCGATCCGGCCACGCCACCGGTCGACCGGGAAGCGGGTCAGGTCCGTGCCGTCGAGCGTGATCACGCCGGTGGTGGCCGGGTAGAACCGGCACAGCAGCTTGACCAGCGTCGTCTTCCCGGCCCCGTTCTCGCCGACGAACGCCACCGTGGCCCCCGCGGGCACGGTGAGGTCGACGTCGGCGATCACCGGCCGGTCGGTGCCGGGGTAGGTGAACGAGACGCCGCGCAGCTCGATGCCCTCCCGGATCCGCTCGGGCACGTCCCGGTCGGGCGGGGGAGGGGCCTGGTCCGCCAGCAGCGCGCGCACCCAGCGCAGGTTCGCCATGACCCGACCGGTGCGCTGCATCTCCTGCAACGCGGTCACGGCCGAGGTCACCTGCTGGTTGACCTGCGACGCCAGGGTGAGCACGAGCAGCACGTCGCCGACGCTGCGGCGGCCCGCCACGGCGTCGCGCAGCACGAGCAGCGTCCCCAGCACGTAGGCCACGGCGAAGAACAGCTGCCCGCAGACCTGCAGCAGCACGGCGTGGCGCTCGCCGCGCCACAGCTCCTCGGACGCGTCGTTCCAGGCGCGGCGCTGACGGGTCCGCATGTGCTCGTCGAGCCCGCCGACCCGCAGCTCCTTGGCCGCGGCCGGGCTCGCGACCAGCCCGAACAGGTGCTTGGCGTGGCGCGACGGCGGCGCGGACCGCTCGCGCGCCCCGTTGAGGATCGCCTCGGCCCGCCGCCCCAGCAGCAACGGCGGCACGGCGGCCAGCGGCAGCAGCAACAGCAGCGGGTTCAGCCGGGCCAGCAGCACCGCGGTGATCGAGATCGCCACCAGCAGGCCCAGGCTGTTCAGCAGGCCCTCCATCGAGCCCCACGCGGCCCGGTGCAGCTCCTGGCGCAGCACCTGGATCTTGTCGGCGTACTCGGGCCGCTCGTGGTGCTCCAACCCGACCGAGCCGTTGGTCATCTCGATCAGCTCGCGCTCCAGCCGCGGCACGGCCCGGTCGCCCAGCTCGAAGTAGAAGATGTGCGCGAAGTGCCCGGCGGTCAGCGCGGCGATCACCGCGACCACCACCAGGACCGCCGCCGTCGTCGCGCCACCGACGTCGCCGGCCAGGGCCGAGTCCGCCAGCATGGCGAGCGCGGGCGCGGCCAGCGGCATCGCCGACGCCTGGGCGATCATCAGCACGACCGACAGCACCAGCCGGTACCGGCTCTCCTGCCACGCGATGACCAACAGCTCCCAGCCGCCGCGCACGACCTCGATCACCGGCCGACCTCCTGTGCCGCGTCCACCACGTCGCCATCCACCACGTCGCTGTCCACCACGTCGTCGCCAGGCCCGTCGTGGTCCGGCGGGCCGTCCATCACGTCGTCGTTCAGCGAGCCGGGGTTCGGCGGGTCGTCGTCCTCGGCGTCCAGGCCGTGCGCGAACCGCTCGGCCTGCAACGCGAACAGCCGCGCGTAGTGGCCGCGCGCGGCGATCAGCTCGTCGTGCGACCCGCGCTCCACCACCCGGCCGCCGTCCACCACCACGATGTGGTCGGCGCGCCGCACGCTGGAGAACCGGTGCGAGATCAGCAGCGACGTGACCCCGCGCGTGAGCTCCACGAACCGGTCGAAGAACGCCACCTCCGCGCGCACGTCCAGGGCCGCGGTCGGCTCGTCCAGCACCAGCACGCGCGCCCCGGCCTCCAGCGCGTAGAGCGCGCGGGCGATGGCGATCCGCTGCCACTGGCCGCCGGACAGGTCCGTCCCGCCCGGGTAGGCGCGCGACAGCGGCGTGTCCAGGCCGTCGGGCAGGGCCAGCAGCGCGTCCGCGATCCCGGCGCGTTCCGCGGCGCGCAGCACCACCGCCCGGTCCACCGGCACGTGCGCCGCGCCCAGCGCGATGTTCTCCGCCGCCGTCAGCTCGTAGCGCACGAAGTCCTGGAAGATCACCCCGACCTGGCGGCGCCACAGCACCGGGTCGAACTCCGCGATGTCCACGCCGTCGGCCCGCACGCGGCCCGACGTCGGCTCGTACAGCCGGGCGAGGAGCTTCACCAGCGTCGTCTTGCCCGCGCCGTTGACCCCGACCACGGCGGTGCACCGCCCGGCGGGCAGCTCCAGCTCGATGCCGTCCAGCACGGTCCGGTCCGAGCCGGGGTAGTGGAAGCCGACGCGGTCGAACGTGAGCGACGCGGTCGGCGTGCCCGCGGGCACCGGCGCGCCGCCGGACGGGCGGGTGTCGCCCGTCAGCTCGTCCAGCCGGTCCCGCAGCCGTTGCAACGCGGCCAACGCCACCATCGCGTACTGCGTGCTGGTGTCCGCCTCCGGGTAGTAGCCGCCCAGCGAGATCGCCAGCACGACCGCCTGCACGCCCAGCGCCAACGCGGTCAGGCCGACCTGACCGGTCGCGGCGAGCCGGGCGGCGTGCACCATCGCGGCCCCCGCCAGCAGCAGGCCCAACGCCGTCAACACCAGGTACGGCCCCAGGTAGACGCGCCGCCGCGCCTGCTCGTAGCGGTCCCGGACGGCCGACCACGCGGCCACGTAGCGGTCCGCGAGCCACCCGGTCAGGCCGTAGACCCGGATCTCCTTGGCGGCCAGGTCGGTCATGGTGACCTCGTGCAGGTAGGTCATCTCCCGCTGCTTGCCCACCACGTGCTTCCACACCCGGGAGTACTTGCGCAGCCCGCCGCGCTGGCCGTAGCGGAACGCCAGCACCGCCGCGCCCACCGCGAGCCCGGCCGGCCAGGCGACGGCCAGCCCGATGACGACCACGAGCGCCAGCAGGCGGGTGTAGCGGGCGATCAGGCCCAGGATGCCGACGCACGCCTGCCCCGGCGTGCCGAAGTCGCGGTCGAAGGCGCGCACGCTCTCGTTCAGCAGGTCGAGGGTGCGCTGGTCCTCCAGCGGCCCGATGCCGACCGGGCGCAGCATCAACGCCATCGCCTCGTCCCGCAGCGCGCCGTCCACCCGCCGGCGCAGGAGTTGGCCGATCGCACCGCTCACGGGGGTGAGGAGCTGGGTGAGCAGGAACGCGGCGGCGGCCAGCAGGAAGACGCCCGTGAGCCGGTCCCAGGCCGCGCTGCCGACCCCGCCGCCGACCGCGGCCGGCACCTCGCCGACCAGGACGCTCGTGGCGAGGACGAACGCCACCGGCAGCACGCCGAGGACGACGTTGAGCACGGCCAGGGAGCCGACGAGGGCCGCACCCCCGGACGGCAGCAACCGGACGATCGCCCACCTCGGCCGCACCGCCTCGTCCACCCAGTTCGACCACGTGGCGCGCAGCCGCGACCGCGTCGGGTCGGCCGCGGGGGAGAGTGGGGTCGTCATGGCGCTCCCGCGATGTCGTCCGGTGCGTGGTGAGGACGAACTGGCCGATCGATGACCCCTCAACAGGCGATCGACGGCATCAAAGCACACCGCCGTCGGGCAAGTCGTTACGTAGGTCCGCACCGGTCTCGCGCAAGTCTTTCGCCGGTCCGCAGTGGTCCACACCGGAGTGGACGGTCTCTGTCCGTCCTTTGTGGATGGACTTGCGGGGTCGGGCGCGGCTGTCGGGACCACCGCGCCGTGCCGGCCGCCGCCACGGTTCCGCGTGCCGCGTGCGCGGGTTCGTCGGCCACCCCGTCCTCGTGCCCGGCCGGGCGGCCCGTCAGAGGCCGCCGGTCAGCGCGTGCCGCAGGTTCCGCCGGGCGGTGACCGTCGTGGGGTGGTCCGCGCCGAGCGCCCGCTCGCAGTCCGCGATCACCGCGTCGAACTCCGCCACGGCGCGCTCGTGCCGCCCGGCGTCCCACAGCGCCGAAGCGAGGTTGCCCCGGCACGTCAGCGTCTCCGGGTGGTCGGGACCGAAGTCGCGTTCCAGGGCGGTCCGACCGGCGGTCAGCACCGCGACGGCCCCGGTGTGGTCGCCGGCGCCGCCGAGGGCCAGGGCGTGGTTGTTCCGCGCGACGAGGGTCAGCGGGTGGTCGTCGCCGAACCGCTGCCGTGCCCGCGCCGCGGTCTCCGCGCCGAGCGCCGCCGCCCGTGCCGCCTCGCCCGCCGCGAGCAAGGTGGTGGCCAGGTCGTTGCGCGCCGTGATCGCGAGCGGGTGGTGCGGTCCCAGCACCCGCTCGACGTGGGCGACCACGTCGCGGTGGCGCACCGCGGCGAGCGCCACCAGCCCGGCCTCCCGGTACGCGCCGGCCAGGTTGACCCGGGAGGTCAGCGTGTCGGGGTGGTCGCCGCCGAGCACCCGTTCCTCGTCCCGCGCCAACGCCTCGAAGAGCCGGACCGCCTGCCGGACCCGGCCCGCGCCCAGCAGCGCCGTGGCGAGGTTGTTGCGAGCCGTGAGCGTGCACGTGTGGTCCTCGCCCAGCACCCGCACGCTTTCGGCCACGGCCTTGCGGCCGGTGCGCACGGCTCCGGCGACGTCGCCCGAGTGCCGCAGCCCGAGCGCCAGGTTGACCCGGGCTTCCACGGTCGACCGGTGGTCGTCGCCGAGCGCGCGCCGGCATTCGGCGACGGCGGTCCGGTACAGCGCAAGCGCGCGCTTGAGGTCCCGCGCGTGGAGGTAGGTGTTGGCGAGGTTCGTGCGGGCGACGAGCGTGTGCGGGTGGTCGGGTCCCAACACGGCCAGGGCGTCGGCGAGCGCGGTTTCGTGGCCGGCGATCGCCGCTTCGTGGTCGCCCGCCGCCAGCCGTGCCCGTGCCAGGTTGTTCCGCAGGGTGACGGCGTCGGCGTCGCTCATCACGGCGGTGCCGCCGAGCGCGCGGGTGAAGTAGGCGGTGGCGGTGGCGAGGTCGCCCTGGTCCTGCAGGAACAGGCCGAGCGAGTTGAGCACGGCGGCGGTCCGCTCGGTGTCGTCCGCGGGATCGCCCCGCTCCAGCAGCGCGCGGGCGTGCGGGCGGACGGCGTCGTACACCCGCCGGTCGCGCGGCGACTCGTGGTCCAGCCCGCTCAGCACCCGGTCCAGCGTCGTGGTGACGGCGTGGCGGGCCGCGGCGATGTCCTCGGCCCGCCGGTGCGGGTCGGCCGGGTCGGGTGTGCGGGTCACGGCCTGGACGAGCCGGTGCACGACGACCGTGCGCGGGCCGAGCCGGATCATGCTGTAGGCGGCGAGCCTGCCCAGCGCGTCCGCCACGTCCAGGTCGTCGCCGAGGAACGCGCGGTGGATGCCCTCGGGCGCGTACCAGGCGAGTTCGCGCAGCACCCGGCCCGCAGCGGGGGTGTCGGCCAACCGGTCCAGGGTGACCCGCCAGATGCGCGCCATCGTCCGCCGGGCGTCGCCGCCCTCGCCGGTCGCGGCGAACATCCGGGCCGGGTACCGCCCCAGCAGCTCCAGGTAGGCGGTCGGGGTGATCCGGTTCTGGGCCAGGTAGGCGCCCGCCTGCCGCACCGCCGGCGGCAACCGGCCGAGTTCGGCGCACAGCCGGTCCGTGCCGTCGAGGTCCGCGTCGGGCCAGTCCTCGCGCGCGGTCGCGGCCAGCAGCTCCTCCGCCTCGGCGGGCCGCGGCACGTCCAGCGCCACGGTCGGGACGCCCCGCCACCCGCCGCCGCGCCTGCTGGTGATCACCACCGTGCCGGTGCGCACCCGGGACAGCAGCGGGTCCGCGTCGGCGGGCGAGGCGAGGTTGTCCAGGACCAGCAACCAGTCCGGGTGCGCCGCCAACCACCGCACCGCCGCCTCGACCCGCTGCTCCAGCGGCGCGCCGGCCGTGTCGGGCTCGACGCCGACGGCCAGCTCGGCGAGCCCGTGGTCGAGCGCGGTCCGCGAGTCCGCGGTGATCCACCACACCAGCGGGTGCCGGTCGCGGCGCAGGTCCGCGAACCGGGCGGCCAGGGTGCTCTTGCCGACGCCGCCCAGGCCGTGCACCACGACCACCGCCGTCCGGTCGGACCCGGTCACCGCCGACCCCAGCTCCGCCAGTTCGTCCTCCCGGCCGACGAAGGTCCCCGTCGGGGCCGGGATCCGGCTCGCCGGGGGCGACGCCGGCGACCCGTCGCGGCCGACCACCAGATCGCCGTCGACGTGGACGAGGTCCCGCCCGGCCTGCCACACCCCCGCCCGCCCCGACGCGACCCCGGACTGGCGCACCCCGCCCGCACCACCACCCACCGACACCACCCCGTTTACCCCGGGAGCAGGCCCCGACCCGGCCAGCTGATCAAGCACACCAGAACCCACCGCCGGCACGACGACAACGCACTAGTGCGGATGGCGGGAGGCGGGTCGCGCCCATCGTGCTCCGGCGCTCGGCGCCCACGACGGTCGGCCGCTGTAGGCCGTGAACACCGCCGTCGCGGCCGGCCGGGTCGGGGGCAGGCACGGGCTCGGGCGCGCAGCGACACCTCGCCGACGACCTTCACCGCGGTCGGTGCCGTCGGCGTCGGCGCGATGGCGGACCAGGCCGGCTCACCGGTGGTGGAGCCGGTCGGGCAGCGGTCGGTGTGCTCGGCCTTGAACGCCACCGCCGACGCCGCGGCTGGGTCCGCGCTCGCGACGCCGGCGAGGGCGAAACCGGCCGCGAGCGTCACGGCGACGGCTCGGCCGAACCGGGGTGACAGGGCTGATGTCGTCGGAGCGGACTCCTTCGTCTTGGCTCCGGGGGAGTGGGAGGGCCACACTGCGCCCACGGCACGGTGACCGCCGGTGCCGGACCGGGGGCAACCCCGCCCGGCGCGCGGGTGCGGCCCGACCGCGACCGCGGTCCGGACCACACGCGCGGCGGCTCACGAGCGGGAACCCGAAGGCGCACAACAGGATCACAACGCGCCCGCGGTAGGCAGCCCCCCGGGAGTGGGCGCACCGGCGCCCTACGGAAGGCATGGGGTGACACATGTTTCGGTGGCGCAGGAGGAAGACGACCGCGCGGTTGATCGCCGTCGCGGTCCTGGCGGGGCTCGCCGTCCCCGGTGGCGCCGCGCCGGCCGCGGCGGCGTGCGCGCCGGCGGCCGTGCGGGTCGGCGACGTGGCGCAGGCCGAGGGCACCGGGGGCACGACCGCGTTCCGGTTCCCCGTCACGGTCACGGTCGCCGCGGGGTGCCGCGCGGAGGGCTCGGTGCGGTTCCGCACGGGCGACGGGTCGCCCGCCGACCGCGACCCCGGCCGCGCCGGGTCGGACTACGCCGCGACGTCCGGCGTGCTGACGTGGCAGGGCGACACGGCGACCAGGTACGTCACCGTCGCCGTGGCGGCCGACGCCCTGCCGGAGCTGAACGAGGTGTTCTGGGTCTCGCTCGACTCGCCCGTGGGCGTGGTGATCGCCGAGCGCTCCGGCGCGGGCTGGATCACCGACGACGACGCACCGCGGTGCGACCCCGACAGCGGCGACTGCGGTTCGGACGTCTCCACCGAGGGCACCGGCGTGTGCTGGCGGGCGGTCTGCACCGCGAGCGGCCACTTCCTCCGGGACTCCGGGGTGCCCCGGTACGTGCACGTGCGCACGCTGGACAACGGCGGCACGGGCCTGGGCTACGTGCCGATCAAGGACCTGCGGCTGACCGTGGCCCCCGGCGCGCGGCGGGCCGTCGTCCCGATCACCGTCACGGCCCAGCCGGGGCAGCAGGTCCGCATCCCGGTCGAGTTCCACTCGCCCTCCTCGGGCACGCCGGGCAACCTGCGCACCGTGCTCACGCTCGTGGCCCAGGGCTGACCACCGGGTCGTCGGGCGGCCTGCCGGCGCTGCGGGTCGGGAGCCGATCACCTCGTCGGGCGGCCCGCGCACGGTGTCGGCACCGGAGGTCAGGAGGTGGTCACCGGGTCGTCGGGCGGCCTGCGCGCCGCGCTCACGCCCGCGGCCCGGAGCTGGTCACGGGGTCGCCCACGGCGTCCGCCTCGGCCGTCGCGTTCTCCTGCCGGAACAGCTCGACCGCGCGGGCCCGGTGGGAGGCCGCGGCGACCTCGTCGCCCCGCCGCCGGGCCAGCTCGGCGAGGTCGCGGTGCACGGTGGCGTGCTCGTAGCCGTCCGGGACGGTGCGGCGCACCGCCAGCGCCAGCTCCAGGTGCTCCCGCGCCGCCGCCAGGTCGCCCCGGCCGAGGAACGCCTGGCCCAACCGGTCCAGCGCCACCGCCTCCACGTGCGGGTGGCGGTGCTCCCGGCTGATCGCCAGGGCCCGCGCGAACGCGCCCGCGGCGGCGTCGAAGTCCCGGCGCAGCAGGTGCGCCGCGCCGGTGTGCAGCAGCACCTCCGCCTCCATCCAGGCGTACCCGGTGCTGCGGGTCAGCGCGAGGGCTTCGGCGAAGGTGCCCAACGCCCGCCCGTGGTCGCCGAGCGCCAGGCGCGCCTCCCCGAGGGTGTCCAGGGTCGCCGCCTCCAGCCGCGGCGCGTCCAGCTCGCGGAACCGGGCCAGGGCGTCCAGCAGCGGCCCCAACGCCTCCTCCGCCCGGCCGGTGCGGACCAGCGTGTTGCCGAGGTTGCGCTGGGACAGCGCGAGCCCCAGGTGGTTGCCCGCCGACCGGCACCGGTCCACCGCCATCCGGTGCGCCGCCACGGCCTCGTCGAAGCGGCGCAGCTCGGCGTAGGTGTTGGCGAGGTTGTTGTAGACGTGGCCCTCGCCGTTGAGGTCGCCCGCCGCCCGGGTCGCCTTCAGCGCCAGGGCGTGCGTGTCGAGCGCTTCGCGCAGCCGCCGCGTCATGTAGTACGCCACGCCCAGCGCCCGCAGCATCTCCGCCTCGGCGAGCGGGTCGGCCAGCTCGCCCGCCGCGGCCGCGCCCTGCCGGCACAGCGCCACCCGCTCCTGCCAGTGGCCCGTGGCGTCGTAGAAGCTGGTCAGCAGGTAGGTGAACTGCCACGCGGCGGTCAGCCGCCCGGTCTCCCGGGCGAAGCGCGCCACCGGCACCAGGTTCGCCCGCTCCGCCTCCAGCAACGCCAGCGCGTCCTGCCGGTCGGCCGGGGTCGGCAGGTCGCCGGGGGAGTGGCGCGGCGTCGGCGTCACCAGGTCGCGCCGGGGGTCCAGCACCCGGTTGGCCCGGTCCGCGACCAGCAGGTACCAGTCCACCAGCCGGTGACCCGCCTCGGTGATCGCCTCCGCGGTCTCGTCCTCGCGCGCCCGCTGCCGGGCGAACTCGCGGATCAGGTCGTGGAACCGGTAGCGGTCCCGGCCCGCCGGCGTGATCAGGTGCGCGGCCCGCAGCTCCCGTGCCGCCGCCCGCGCCTCGGCCACCGGGACGGCGCACAGGGCCGCGCCGAGCGAGGCGCTGAACGTGCTGCCCGGCGCGAGGCCGAACAGCCGGAACAGCCGCGTCTGGGTCAGCTCCAACGGCAGGTAGGCGCTCGTGAGCACGGTCCGCACGGTGCGCGTGTCGCCGTCGACGGCCAGCGCGTCCAGCCGGTTCGCGCCCGCGAGTTCGGCCGCCAGGCCCGCGATCGGCGCGTCCGGCTCGCCCGCCAGCCGCGCGGCCGCGATCCGCAGCGCCAGCGGCATCCCGCCGCACAACCGGGCCAGCCGGGCGGCCGGCCCGCGTTCCCGCTCGACACGCCGCGAGCCCAGCACGCTGCCCAGCAACGCCATCGACGACCGGTGCGCCAGCACGTCCAGCAGCAGCGGCCGCACCGCGCACCGCGCCGCGAGCGCGGCGGGCGACCTCCGGGTGGTGACCAGCAGCAGGCTGCGCCCCGCGCCCGGCACCAGCGGCAGCACCTGCTCGACGGGGCCGGCGTCGTCCACCACGACCAGGCACCGCTTGTCGCGCAGCAGGGACCGGTACAGCGCGGCGCGCTCGGCGGTCGCGCTCGGCAGCCGGTCGTCGGACAGGCCCAGGCTGCGCAGCAGGTGCGCCAACGCGTCGCCCGCGGACACCGCGCGCCGCGGGTCGTGGCCGCGCAGGTCGAGGAACACCTGGCCGTCGCCGAACCGGTGCGCCACCCGGTGCGCCCACTCCACCGCCAGCGCCGACTTGCCCATGCCCGCCGCGCCCGACACGACCACCACGGGCTGGTCGTCGCCCGGCTCGTCCAGCACCCGGTCCAGCTCGGCCAGTTCCTCGTCGCGGCCGGTGAAGTAGCCGGCGCGGGCGGGCAGCTGCGCCGGACCGGCGACCGCGGGCGGACCGCTCAACGCGGGGTCGCGGCGCAGCACCGCGCTGTGCAGGGCCAGCAGTCGCGGTCCGGGCTCCGCGCCCAGCTCCTCGGCGATCCGCTCGCGCGCCCGCAGCACCGCCGCCAACGCCTCGGTGTGCCGACCGCAGCGGTACAGCGCCAGTACGTGCAGCGCGACCAGGCCCTCCCGCGTCGGGTGCTCCGCCACCAGCCGCGGCAGGTGCTCGGCGGCCTCGGCGTGGCGCCCCAGCCGCAGCTCCGCGTCCCACCGGCCCTCCAGCGCGGACAGGCGCAGCTCGCGCAGCCGCTCCACCTCGTGCAGCCCCCACCCCGACAGCGGCGCGTCGGCGAACGGCTCGCCCCGCCACAACCGCGCCGCGTCCCGGAACACCGCCAGCGCCTCGGCCACCGCGCCGCGCTCGGCGGCGCGCGTCGCGTCCCGGACCCGCTGCTCGAACCGCAGCGCGTCCACCTCCTCGGGCGGCACGTCGAGGGCGTAGCCGGGATTGCTGGTGCGCAGGACCGGACCGAGGCCACAGGTCTCCAGCGCCTGCCGGAGGCGGGCCACGTGGCTGTGCAGCGTCCGCACGGCGGTCCGCGGCGGGTCCTCGCCCCACACGGCGTCGACCAGCCGGGCCACCGGCAGCACCTGTCCGGCGTGCAGGGCCAGCACGCCGAGCACGGCCCGCTGCCGCCCGCCCCGCAGTTCGGCCGGACCACGCGGGCCGACGGCGTGCACGCGGCCGAGCACGCCCAGCTCGCCCACGTCGGCCCCTTCCTCCCCCGGGAGACAACCGAGCGTAATCAGTCATGTCGGCTCCGCGATACGGCTGACCAGACCAAGGTCGCGGCGGCGCACAACCGGTTCACAACAGGCGTGCCGCACCTTCGCCGGGCCATTGCCCAACCGGAGGTGAGGACACCATGCACACCACGTCGTCCCGACGAAGAGGCGGCTTGTTCGCACTCGTCGTCCTGGCCCTGATGGCCACCTTCCTGACCGCCGTGCCGGGCGCGCAGGGAGCCGCCGCGCCGCACGGCGGGATCTCCATGCGCGACAACTTCGGCGACACCGGGGCGGAACCGGGGTCGGGGAGCATCTGGTCGAGCCCCGACATCGTCGTCTGCCCCACCGTCCCGGGGACGCAGTGCGGCGTGGACGTGCCGGTCACGCCGACGCAGACCTACAACGTCTGGGTCACGCTCACCAACACCGACCAGGTCGCCCACACCGGCAACCTGCGCCTGTACTACACGAAGGCGGGCGGCAACCAGACCTGGCCGAGCGGTTGGCAGGAGTTCAGCGTCCTCAGCGTCACCATCCCGCCCGGCACCCACTCGGTGGTGGCCCCCTGGACCGTGCCGAACGAGTGGCGGCACTACTGCCTGCTGGCGCGGTGGGACAACGACCCCGCCGACCCGATGACCTTCGCCGAGGGCATCAGCACGGAGGCCAACACCCGGAACAACAACAACATCGTCTGGCACAACGTCGTGACGGCCACGAACCCGGCCGACACCGACGTCAGGTACGAGTGGATGATCGGCAACCCGTTCCCGCGCGACGCGCGCGCCGGGCTGGCCGTCGCGCCCGTCCGCGAGGCGTTCGTCGGTCCCGGTCGGATCATCGTCGACCTCGGCCCGACGCTGTTCGAGCGGTGGCGCGCCGGCGGCGGTCAGCTCGCCGGGCTGCGGCAGGTCGGGCAGACCCAGTTCCAGGTGGTCGACCCGAAGCTGGCCCGGTTCACCGGCATCCTGCTCAAGCCCGGTGAGCGGCTGCCCGTGGTGCTCGTCTTCAACGGCAGCCGGGAGGCCGGCGGCAAGCCGGTCAACGTGTTCCAGCTCGACGAGCAGGGTGTGGACCGGGGCGGCGTGGAGTACCGCCTGACGTTCCGGTAGCGGCTCGTCCCACTGGGGGTGTGCCCCCGTGGCGCCGGCAGGGGGCGTCGCGGGGGCACCGCCGTCACCGCCGGAGGTAGTAGGCCCACACGCCCTCGCCGTCCTTGACCCGCTTCGGCGGGTCGTGGACCTCGCGGACGACCGGTGCGGGTCCCGTGCCCGCCACCGCGGCCGCGGTCGGCCCCGCGCTGCCCGCGGTGGCGCACAGGACCGCCACCACGGCGGTCGGAATGGTGAGCAGGCGTCTGAAGGCGTGCGACAGTCCCATGACGAAGTCCCCCCGGATGTTCGCGGTCCGCGGCGCGCGGTGTCGACCCGGCCCCCCAGCCCGGTCCCGCGCGCTGCTCCATTCGACGTAGCCCACTATGCCCGAAAGCGCAACCGTCGGTGTGGTGTTTTCCGGATCGCGCCCGGCCCGGACCGGGACTCCTCCCGGGGTGACGGCGGGGATTCCTTGCCCGCGTTCGTGGATCGTCGCCGTCGGTACGGGGCCGGCTCAGGCGTCGAGGCCGTAGAACCGCACCGGCGAGTACGCCCGGAAGCCGATCCGCCGGTACACGGGCTCCCCGGCGACGGTCGCGTGCAGCGTGGCCCGGGTCAGGCCGGTGGCGCGGCCGCCCTCGTACAGGGCCTTCCGCGTCACCGCCTCGCCGTAACCCCGCCGCTGCCACCGCGGGTCGGTCGCCACGAGCGCGACGAAGAGCCGGCCCTCCGCCTCCAGCGTCGCGGCGCACGCCACCGGGACGCCGTCGCGCAGCGCCAGGTAGGCGTGCACCCCGTCCTTCCACAGCGCGGAGCCCGCGATCCCGTCGCGGCCGTCCTCCGGCGCGAACCCGTAGGCGCGCGAGTTGAGGTCCGCGTAGGCCAGCAGTTGCTCGTCGGTGGTCACGCGCTCGAACGTCAGGTCCGGGTGGCTCGGCTCGGGGAGGGGCAGCAGGTCACCGGCCATGCCCCGGCCCGGGAACGCGTGCCGGAGCCCGGCCCGCTCGGCCGCCGCGTCCAACCCGGCCCGCGCCTCGTCGGCGAGGAGGTCCTCGAAGAGCCACAGGAAGCCGGGGTGGCGCTTCTCGCGCATGATCGCGGCCACCTCGGCCAGCCGCCGCCCGACCAGGTCGGCGTCCGCGCCCACCTCGGTCAGCGTGACGCAGTTCCAGAACGCGAACCGGCAGTCGGCCCACCGGACCGCGATGCCGGGCAGGTCGCGCACGTCGGCGTCCGGGTCCCGGTCCAGGACCAGGCCGCGCCAGGCTGCGGCGAGCTGCTCCACCGACTCGATCGAACCCGCCAGATCCGTCATCGGCCCTCTCCTCGTGGACGCCGGGGACGGCCGAGCGTACCGATCCCGATCACGGCGGGATGCGCGCGTTGTGGTGGACAGCCGAGCGTGCCGGTTCCCGATCACGGCGGAACGACCGCCCTCCGGGTCGTGGCGGGCGGCCGGGCGTGCCGGTCATCAGGGCGGGTGGGCGTCCTGCGGGAGGTGGGGGGCGGTGAGCGCGTCGATCCCGATCACGGCGGGATGGCTACGCTGCGGGTCGTGGCGGACGGCAGGGCGTCGAGGTGGGCCGGTCAGCGGGAGAAGCGGCGCGCGGAGGTGGTCGCGGCCGCCCTGGCGGCCATCGCGGAGCACGGCCCTTGGGTGTCGACCGAGCAGGTCGCCGAGCGCGCGGGCATCTCGCGGCCGCAGCTGTACCGGCACTTCGCCGACGCCGACGACCTGCACGACGCGGTCGCGCACCGGGTCGCGGAGATGTTCGCCGCGGCGATGCTGCCCTTCCTGACCGCGCCGAGCGGCAGCCCGCGCGAGATCATCACGCGGGTCGTGGACGCCTTCGTGGCGTGGCTGGTCGCCCACTCGCCGCTGTACGACTACCTGGTCGTCCGCGCCGTGGGCGTCGTCCCCGGCCGTCGCGGGCCCGCGGCCGACGTGCGCCTGGGCATCGCGGGAGCGCTGCGCGAGCTGTTCGTCGCGCACGCGCCGGCCGGGGTGGACCTGCGCTACGCCGATTCCCTCGCCTTCGCGGTCGCGGGCATGGTCGAGTCGGCGACGGCCCGGTGGCTGGCCGCGCCCCACGGGCTCGACCGGGCGGAGCTGGTGGCGCGGCTGTCGTCCTGGGTGTGGGCGCTGATCGAGGACTTCGTGCGGCACGGCGGGGCGGAACTCGACCCGGACCTCCCGTTGTCGAACCCGCCCGCCTAGCGCTGCGTCACCCGATCGTGTGTGTCTTGTCGAACCGTCCGGGGGTCACGCTCAGTTAGTGATACGTTCCTGTACCTGTTACATCACTGTCCCCGTCGACCTGTCCGCCGTGCCGGAGGGGGTGCCCGTGAGCGTGGACCTGCCGGTGCGGCGCCTCCCCCCGACCGTCGCGGCGGTCGCGGCCACGCCGCTGGTGCGCGAAGGGCTGGGGTCGGTGATCCGGCAGGCCGGCCTGCGCTGGCTCGGCGCCGCCGCCACACCGCGCCAGGCCCTCGCGGGGCTGCGGCGCGTGTGCCCGGACGTGGTGCTGGTGGACAGCGCCGTGGACCCGCGCGGCGTCCTGATCGGCGAGTTGGCCCGGCCGGGCCGGGTGCGGACCGTGCTGGGCCTGGTGAGCGACGACCGCCCCGCGACCGACTTCCGCCGCGTCGGCCGGACCGCGGGCGCACGCGCGCTCGTGCCGCTGGACGCCGACCCGGCCGAGCTGGTGAACCTGATCCTGCGGGTGCACCGCGGGGGCCACGTGCCCGTGCGCGCCGTTTCGGCCGCCGAGGACGAGCCGGCGACCGCCGACGTGGACCACGGCGAGCCGCTGTCCCCGCGGCAGACCGAGGTGCTGGAGCTGATCGCGGCCGGCCTGGCCTCCGCCGACATCGCCGAATCGCTGGAGCTGTCCGTGGAGACGGTCCGGACCCACGTGAAGGCGATCCTGCGCCGGCTCGGGGCCCGTGACCGCGCCCACGCCGTCTCGATCGCCTTCCGGAGCGGGCTGCTCGCGCGCCACCCGGTCCCTTAGTCGTCCACTGTGGACTGACCGGCTGCGCGCGTCGTCGAACGGCCGCCGGAACCACCCGTCACCGGGGCAGCGGGTCGCCGCCGGGGGTGCGGTGATCCCCACGCGGTGCTTCGGGCGTCCGCAAGTGCCGTGAAAACAATCCGGCGCTGGACCCAGCCGGGGCCGCCGGTCGCCCTATAGCCGTGATCACGAGCGCGCGGCAGGCTGGAATCACCGCGACGTCCTGGGGGGACAAGGCATGTGTCGTTCGCGTCCTTCTTCGTCCGCGGTGCGCCATTCCCATCGCCGAGAGGAAACGGCTGTGCCGTTCACGTCTTCACCACGCCGATCGCCGCTGCGCCGGGCGGCCGTCGCGCTGCTGGCCACCGGCGCGCTGCTCGCGCCCGCCCTGCCGGCCGCGGCCGCCCCGGCATTACCCTCCACAGTGGACACGACCGCCGCGGTCACCGGGCCGACGCCCGACTCGCCGGTCAGCGGCAAGGCCGTGCCCGCGCTGCGCGGCGACGCGGCCAGGGCCGCGGCCGGCGGCAAGGTCAGCGAGCAGGTCCGCGCGCGGGGCGAGGCGTTCCAGGCCGCCCACGAGCAGCGGCGACGTGCCGACGCGTCGCTGGTCCTCCCGCCGTGGAGCGGAGCGCTGCACTCGGTCTGGGGCGCGTTCCCGACCGTCGTCTCCGACGGCGCGCAGGCCACCCACACCATCAACCCCGGCATCAGCATCCCGGCGGGCAACCCCGACGTGGTGTACGCGCCGACCCTCGTCCCGAGCGGGAAGACCTGCATCGAGGTCACCACGTTCTACTGGCAGGGCGGCAACGGCGTGGGCGCGTGGGACTGGTGCGCGGCCTCGCCCGGCTTCGCCGCCGTGGCCTGGATCGACGCCTCCTTCGTGAGCACCTACACCACGTCGTTCCAGGGCCTGCCCGCCTACACCGTGCTGGACGTGCAGACCAACGCGGTGACCAACTCGTGGACCGCCTACCTCTACAACTACACGACGTCGAGCTGGGACGCGCTGTTCACCAGCGCCGACACCAGCAAGCTGGTCGACCCGCACGGCGGCTGGAGCATGTTCGAGGTCTACACCGAGTACAACCCGGCCACCGGCGAGGGCTACTACTGCACGGAGACCTACGGCACCCAGTACCACGCGGCCAACCTCCAGATCAAGGTCGGCGGCAGCTGGACGTCGTTGACCACGGCCAACTCCTCGGTGACCCCGCCGGGCAGCGTGTCGAGCACCGACTTCGGCTGCTACGGCCTGTCGTTCACGCTCCAGACGGCGAACAGCCACTGGCACCGAGGGCGGCGAGCCGGTCGCGCAGGTACGACCGGTCCACCAGCGCGGCGTACACGTCCCGCGCGGGCCAGCGGGACGTGGTTCGGTGCTCG